>JBAPOM010000400.1:0-6188 GCA_049279635.1 Candidatus Acidiferrales bacterium | reverse complement strand
AAAAAAAAAAACGCGCGGCCCCGGTGGCGGAGGGGGGCCGCGCGTCCACATCTGCGGGAAGGCTTCAGCAGATGTTGGCCGAGCTGTGCGATTCAGCGATTAAAGAGATCGGCGGATGCTGCGAGCGACGGGTTCTGGCGCAAGAGGCGATTGAGCTTGGCGCGCAGGCGGTCGGCGTCCATTCCGGCGGATTGGCAAACGACCGGGAAATCCTTCTGATCTTGAAAGAGGTATTCTTCAGCCTGCCGTTTCGAGCGAAGAGGACCGGAAATCCATTCTTGAATCGCTGTGACAATCACTGCTTGCCACAGGCGCTTTTCAATGCCCGTGGCCTGTTCAGCCAACATCCGTGTGTCCAGCACCCCTGCATTTGTAGCCATCGTTTCCCCCGGATTTGCCGCGGCGGCTGGGTGCGGCGGAAAGTCGTTTCAGATAAAGGCAACGCTTTGGCCGAAGGGACATGCAGGCGCGCTCTTTCTCATCGCGATGTGCCGTTTCAGTGAAGAGCGACCGCGTTGCGCACGCACGACTTAGCCTTTTGAAGGTCTTGAGCCAATTTGTGCCCGTGGTGCGATTGAGCCTCTCGGGAGGAAATGCGCGCAAAAAATCCCCCCGGGTGGGCAAAATTGCCGCTGCGGCTGGGGAACCGATGCAGCGACTGATTAACGCGCCGTGGTGGCGCGCTCGGTGAGAATCTCGCCTATCGCCGCGAGCGCCCGGTCAATCCCGGCGCGATCCACGTCGTAGTGCGTCACCATGCGAATGGCGTACTTCCCGGTCGGCCCTGCGAGGATGTTTTGCTGGGCAAGCGCGGCGCAGATATCGGCAGCTGTGCGGCTGGTCTCCGTGACGTCGAAGATCAAGATGTTCGTCACCACTTTCTTTGGGTCGATCGCGACGCCCGGCAATCGCGACAAACCCTCGGCCAAATAACGCGCATTCTGATGGTCGCGATGCAGATTCTTCGGCGATTCCTCAAGCGCGATGAGTCCCGCCGCCGCGAGCACCCCCGCCTGCCGCATTCCGCCGCCGAGCAGCTTGCGCGTCACGCGCGCCCGCTCGATAAAATCCCGCGAGCCCACCAGCATCGATCCGACCGGCGCGCCCAGCCCCTTCGACAGGCAAAACATCACCGAATCAAGCTTCTTCGTGATGTCGCCCACGCTGCGGCCTGTCGCCACCGAAGCGTTGAAAATGCGCGCGCCATCCAGATGGACCGGAATCCCTGCCGCATGGGCGTGCTCGCAGATGTCGTCGATAATCCCCGGCGGATAGACCGTACCGCCGTGCATGTTGTGCGTGTTCTCGAGTTCGATGAGCGACGTCTGCGCGCGATAGTAAATGTGCGGCCGGATCGCCGGCTCGATCAGGTCCCACGTCAGAACGCCTTCCGCCGTCGGCACCGTATTCGGCATGCACCCGGCAATCGCGGAGACCGCCGCCATCTCGTAAAGGTAAATGTGCGCCTGCCCCTCGCAGATTACCTCGGTGCCGGGCCTCGTCCATGTTTTGATCGCGGTGAGATTGGCCATCGAGCCGGACGGAAAAAACAGCGCAGCCTCGCGCCCAAAAATTTCAGCGGCGCGCGCCTGCAGCCGGTTGACCGTGGGGTCCTCGGCGTACACATCGTCGCCGACTTCAGCCTCGGCCATCGCCCGCCGCATCGCCGGCGTCGGCCGCGTCACAGTATCGCTGCGAAGATCGATCGCAGGTTGCGTAGTCGCTTCTGGCATAGCTTAATGTAGCTTACCCCGCTTTCCCGGGGTGAGGCTTTTTGCGGCCGCCGCGCTATGATCTTCGCTACAGGCGGCGTGCCGAGTGCAGGATCACGCTGCCGAAATTCCACGAAGCGATGCGGACATCGGCGAAGCCGTTGCGTTCCATGAGCGCACCAAGCCCGACCGGCGAAAGAAACTTCGCGACCGAGCCACGAAGATATTTGTAAGCCTCGGCGTCACCCGAAATCGCGCCGCCGATCCGCGGCAAAATGTGCTGGAAATAAAAGCGGAAGATGCCGGCCATCGGGTGGGACGACGGTTCGGTGAATTCGAGGATCCCCAGTTCCCCGCCCCGTTTCAACACGCGCGCAAATTCGCGCAACCCGTCTTCATAATTCGCAAGATTGCGAAATCCGAAGGCCGTCGCCACCAGATCGAAGCTCGCGTCCGCGAACGGCAGATGCAGCGCGTCGGCGGCCGCGAAGGCGAGCGGGCGATTCGCCGCAAGCGCTTTCTCTCGAGCGCGCGTCAGCATCGGCTCGACGAAATCGCTCCCGAGGATCGGCACTGGTTGCACGCCACCTTCCGAGGCACGCAGGCGCCAACGGTCGAGCGCAAAAGCGAGATCGCCGGTGCCGCAGCATACATCCAGCACGCGCGCATCCGGACGCCGCAGGATTTCGGCGAAGCGCTTCGCCGTGCGGCGCCGCCACAAGTGGTCAAGTGAGAACGACAGCAGATGATTCAGGAAATCGTAGCGCGGCGCAACCCGCGTGAACATCTCGCGGACGCTTGCCGCAGCCTCGCGTTCGTCACGCGAACCCTCGGGCCGCGCGCCGGAAAACGGCGGCGATTTCGGCGCTGCGATCATCTGTTATGGCGAGCGGACGATTCGGGACGGCAACTTCCTGCCGGACACTTTTCCCATAATCGGGACTTCCCGCCGATCCTTGAATATCTCCGGCAGGCCCTCGACGAGCTTCTCGACGAACCTCATCGGAACCTCGAAACCCCATTCCGTTTTCCCTATCCTACTCGGCAGAACCCAAAGCACGCGGCCTCCGCGCGCCTTCTTGTCGCCCGCCAGGATAGACCGAAGCTTCGTTGGCGGGATGGCAGGAATCCGTGGCAAGGGGCCAACGGACATAATGACCTGAATGACGCGGAAACTATCAGCCAGGGACAAGCGCTCGGTGGCCATTGCGATTATCGTAGCCGCGATCATTCCCCATCCAACAGCTTCGCCGTGCAGGAATCGGCGGTAATTCGTTGCTGTTTCCAGCGCGTGTCCCAACGTGTGCCCGAAATTCAGGATTTGCCGCAAGCCGCCTTCGCGCTCGTCGGCGCTCACGACGCGCGCTTTGATCGCCGCCGACCGAGGAATAATGTAGGCGAGCGCGGCGGGATCGCGGCGAAGGATCGCGTCCATGCGCCGCTCGAGATAATCGAAAAGCTTCGCATCGGCGATCACGCCGTACTTAATCACCTCGTAGAGCCCGGCACGGAATTCGCGGTGCGGCAGTGTGGCCAACGTGGCGGGATCGGCAATCACGAGTCTCGGCGGATAAAAGGTGCCGACGAGATTCTTGCCCTCTGGCAGATCGACGCCCGTTTTTCCGCCGATCGCGCTATCCACCTGCGCAACCAGCGTCGTCGGAACATGCACGAGGCGCACGCCGCGCAAATAAGTAGCGGCCGCAAAGCCGGCGACGTCGCCCACCACGCCGCCGCCAACAGCTACGACCACGGCGCGTCGGTCCGCGCCCGCCCGAACTAGCTCGCGCGCGATGCCCTCGACGGTCGCAATCCGCTTCGCCGACTCAGCGTCATCAAAGAGGATTGCGCCGCGCGCCGCCTTGCCGAAAATCTTTGCCAGCGGCCTGCCCCAATATCGCCATACTTTCGGCGACGATAGAATGAAAGTGCCAGTGGAATCGCCGAAGCGCCCGACGAGCGACGCAGCGCGAGCCAGCGCGCCGGGCGCGCAGTACACGTTGTAAGGGCCGCTAGAGCTGGTTACGCGAATCGTCGGCATGCGAGAAGGCCAATGTAGCAAAAAGAAAGCAGCTAGAGGAAGCAAACCAGCATGGAACAAATTCGCTCCGCGCAGCGTACTCTAGTTCAGAGGCGGAAACGAATGCTGACGTTCGTGCTCTGGTGCATTCTGTTCGTGCTGTGCTGGCCGCTGGCCTTGCTGGCGCTGGTGATCTACCCTATCCTCTGGCTGATTCTGCTGCCGTTCCGGATCGTTGGGATCGCTGTAGGCGGGGTCCTGGACTTGATTTGGGCGATCGTCACGCTGCCGGCGCGGATGCTAGGCGCGCAAGGAAGACCGCGGCGAGCATGACTCCTCCCGCAGCCGGAGAAATCCTTACCGCTGGAGTTCAGCCACCGATTCGAGGATCACGTACCCCACAATCGAAAAGCTGCGCGGGCTGAGTTTGTCCATCGTGTCCTGCGGCGTGTGCCAGTAAGCCGAATACCCGCTGAGATCGATAATGTCGACGGCTGGGACATTGCGGCTCAAGAACGACTGATGGTCGTCCTCGACGGCACCCTCGCTCGATACGAAAATATCTTTGTATCCGAGTCGCGTCGCGGTCGACCAGACCAGATTCGTAAGCCATTTCGTCGAGTTGCTCTCGCGTGGAATTTCGAGATTTTTTTGCCCGATCATATCGGCGAGAATGACGGCGCGCACGCGCTTCAGTTCCCCGGACAACTCCATGCGAGCAGCCAGCTCGCGCGAGCCGTATGTATTGTCGGTGCCGGCCCACTGCGCCTGTCCATTCACCAAAACCTGCGCTTCCTCGCCATCGAGAAACGCGATCCACACCGAATCTTTGCGCCTGGGTCCGGCGCACAGCAGCCGCGCCATTTCCAGCATCAGCCCGCTCGATGATCCTCCATCGTCCGCGCCGACGAAATTATCCAGCCGCAGCGTGTCGTAATGCGTCAGCAGCAGGATGATTCCCTGTCCCGTGCCGGGAATTTTCGCGACGATGTTCTTCATCGCGAGCGAACCGATCGGCGTGTCCGCGTGAAAATCATCCGTATCGACGGCGCAGCCGAAGCTCTTCAGCTGCCCAACGATGTAGTCCTGCGTGCGATGAATGGCATCCGATGCGGGCGGCCGCGGGCCAAACGCGACAAGCTTTGTGGTGTAGTCGTACGCCGCGGCGCCGTCGAAGCCGCCGGTCTGCGCGGCAGGCAGGGCGGCATCGGCTGGCGAGATCGATGGCTGCTGCGTCGAGGTCGATGACGACGCCGAACCCGAGGGCGCCGGTGCAGCAACAGCGGAAGCGCCAGCCGGCGCGGAATCGTGCCCGCAAGCGGCCGGCAAAATCGCAATCGTGGCAAGCATCGCCGCGAGAAGCACCCTCCGCACCTGGCTCACGCGATCACGCCCCAGCCTCGCTCTGTTCTTTCTTGCGTTTGTTCCGCACCACCACGTACGCGACCAGCACGCTCACGAAATACAGCCCCACCATCGGCGCCATGAAGACGATCATCGTCGTCGCATCCGGCGTCGGGGTCACGATGGCCGCCGCCACCGTGATCAGCAGCATCGCGTACCGGAAATTCTTCAGCAGAAACTTCGGCGTCACGATCCCGAACATCGAAAGGATGAACACCACGACCGGCATTTCGAAGATCACGCCGAGCCCCACCAACACCACCACGATCAGCTCGAAATATTCATTTACGTTGATCAGGGGCTTGATCGGCCCTTCGTTCGCGAACCCCACGATGTACGTCAGCACCCGGGGCAGCATGATGTAATACCCGAAGACAAGCCCGCACAGAAACAGAAACATCGCCGAGGTGATAAAGCTCGCCACCGCGCGCCGCTCGTGCTTGTAAAGTCCCGGCGCCACGAAGAGCCACACCTGATACAGCACCCACGGCATCGCAAGCACGATCCCGAGGTACAGCGAAAGCGTGATCACCAGGCTCACGTAGCCCGCCGGGTTCGTGTAATAGAGATTCGGATCGATGTGGTTCGCCTTGAGCGCATCGATCATCGGCTGCGTGATGAACGTGATGAACCGCCGGGCAACAAAGAAGCCCACTACCATCCCGATGCCCACTGCAGCCAGGCTGCTCACGATGCGTTTGCGCAGCTCGACCAGGTGGTCGAAAAACGACATCGACCCGCCGGCTTCGTCGTCGGTCCGTTCGCGGAGGAGGCGTTCAGGCTGTACGGGGGCGGCCATCGTTTACTTTTGGGGGACTTTTTCCGGGGATTTCTCGTCTCGCTCGGGCGCCTTGTCGGCTGAGGAGATTTGGGCGGATTCCGGCTGCAATTCGGGATTCCGCGGCTCGTCGAAATCGTATCCAGCGAGATAAGGATCGTGCATCGGATCCATCGCGCCAGCCTCGACTGCGGCGGCGTTTGCGTGGCCGAGCGGCGGATCGGACGGCTGCGATGGCACCGCGCGCGCTGGTTCGGAGGGCACCGGCTGCGGC
>JBAPOM010000399.1:0-5271 GCA_049279635.1 Candidatus Acidiferrales bacterium | reverse complement strand
GACATCAAATTCCTGAAGTCGCTGAAGATATCCTTCGATGAAGAGCTATAGGATCGCCCTCGAGATTGCCGCCGCAATGGCTCTGGCCATGATGTTTGCGGCCGCGCCAGCTTTCGCGCAGGTGACGATGTCGGCGACGACGTCGGCGACGCCGATGATCGTGAAGCAGACCGCGCCAAAGAACGTCTGGCTGAAGGCCGAAGTGGTGCACGCGGACAGGCGTTCGATGACCGTGCGCGAGCAGGGCAACGAGATGGCGCTTCATACCTTCACGTATTCCACGAACCTGCAGGATAGGATGGAGCAGGTCGCCGATGCGGGCGGCTACCAGTACGGCGATAAGGTGAAGATCCTGTACAAGCAGGGAGAGACGGTGGCGCTCCGCATCAAGGGCAAACCCTCGCTGTAGGTTCCGTCCGCGCGAGCGCAAGGCTCGCCTTAATTCCCATCTAGTGCAATGATCCTGTAATGATTCGCCCACCTGCCGTTGCGGGGACTTTCTATCCGTCGGATGCGCGGGAACTCGCGCGCCAAATTGACGGATTCACGAACGCTGCGACGGCTGCGCCTGCCGCCGCTTCGGCGAAAATCGCGGCGCGCGGATGCGTGGTGCCACATGCCGGGTACATGTATTCGGGGCACGTCGCGGGGGCGGTGTACGCCGCGATCGAGATTCCGGCGCGGTGCATTCTGCTGGGGCCGCGGCATTTTCCGCGCGGCGAAGCGATGGCGATTCTGACCGAGGGAAGTTTCGCGACGCCGCTGGGCGAAGCACAGATCGATTCGGCGCTCGCGAGGGAGCTTGCGTATGAGTGTCCGCGGCTGCGAGAAGATGCGGTGGCGCACGAGCGCGAGCATTCGCTTGAGGTGCAGATTCCGTTTCTGCAGCGGCTTACGGGGGATTTTCGGTTCGTGCCGGTGGTGTTGGCAACGGATCGCTATCCGGCGATCGAAGAGCTTGGGCATGCCGTTGCGCGAGTCGTGGCCGCGCAGAAAGAACCTGTGCTCGTAATTGCGAGCTCGGACATGAACCACTACGAGAGCGATGCGATTACGCGCGCGAAGGACGAGCGCGCGATCACGCGCATCCTGGCGCTCGATCCGCGGGGGCTATACGACACGGTGCGGCGCGAGCAGATTTCGATGTGCGGCTACGCGGCGACGGTGGCAATGCTGGTCGCCGTACGCGAACTCGGCGCGAGCGAGGCGCTGCTGGTGCGGTATGCGACCTCAGGCGACATCAACGGCGACCGCGAGCGCGTGGTCGGCTATGCAGGGATTGTGATTCCCTGAGCATTTCGTCCTGCGCGGCCAACCGAGATCGCGAAGTCCGTCTACACCTCAGGGCTGCGCCGAGTCACGGCTTCGCGGCGGCGGTCGCATTGGTCTCGTCAAGGTTGCGCCAGCAATCGTAGAGGTATTGCCAATGCTGCTCGGCGCCGCTTTTACGGGTGACGATGGCGCTGCGCTTCAGGTCATCCGTGAAGCGGATGGCGAACTCCTCGGGCGGGGCGGATTTTCCGGCGACCCAGGCGCGCGCTTCTTCCTCGGAGTGAATCACGACATCGGGCGTGCCCGCGGCCGCGGCGCTCGCGCTCAACTGCTGGCGCAGGCAATCCTCGGTGGGGCCGCAGCAGGCCTGCACCCCCGGCTGCCCGTGCGCGGCGACATTTTGCAATCGAGTGATCGCGCCCTTCAGCATCTCCGCCTGATTCTGCGGCGCGGGGAGCGTGGCCCAATAGCGCATGATCGGCAGCGCCGCCGGATCGCGCAGATTCTGGACGATCCACCAGTTCTGATTGCGCTGGGGAAGCGCGTTGAAGAGGCGCAGCAGGCGAAACGTGTCGTCGCCCGCGACGAGCGCGGCCAAATGGTAGATCATGTGATTCCACACCCACTGATCCTGCGGACGCTTTCCGGATTCGAGCCACGCAAGCAGCGTATTGAGATTGCCCTCGTCCATTGATTCCGCGCCTGGCGGGCGCGTCAGCTCATCTTCCTGTTGGACAAGTAAAATATTCGCGGGCATCCAGATGTCCCAATAGGTGCGATAGCGCTCGCCCATGCGCGTGTCGAGGGTGCCGTCGAGCAGCTCCCATTGGACGTACTGCGCGGACGCGGTGCCGAGCATCTCGAGCGCGGTGGGCGTGAATTTCGCGCCCCAGCTTCCCCATGCGTCGATCACGATCTGGTGCTGCTCCCAGACGTTGGTCGTCTGCGACGCGAGGCGCTGCCAGTAGGCGGGCGATCTCGCCGCGCGCAGCGCGAGCGATTTGAGCGCGATCACGTGCTCCATCATTTCGCACGAGCCGCTATTCGTGTGAACGAGCGCCTCGAGCGCCTGAATCTCCGCCACCTGCTTATTCGGATCGATGTTCTTCGGGAAGAAGCCGAGCCAGTAGGCGGCCATCACGGCGCGCTGATCGCATCCGCTCTGCACGATCACGCGCAGATTGTCCTGCGTGCGCTGCGCCGGTGGAATCATGTTCCAACGCGCGTAGATGTCGGAGAGAGAAGGATAGTCTTCATCCGCGAGCGTGTTTTCGCCGAGGTTGCGGTCGGGCCCCTTTTCGGCGTACTGCTGGATCAGGCCGATCGCGCTTTGCGTCCCGATATTGCGCAGCGCCGAAAGCACCACTGCGTGCTTGTACTGGCTGCCATTCCAGAGATGCGGGTCGAGAAGGCTGACCGCCTGCTCCTGGTTGCCACTCATTACCATGGCGTACGTCATCGCGAAGACGGTTTCCTTGCCGCGAAAATCGGGCAGGCCGGAGGGCGGCTGAAAGGCGTTGCCGTCGCGCACGAGATGATTCAGGACGGAATCGAAAAGCTCGTTGTAGGGGATCAGGCCGAGGTTGTCCTCGTGCAGCACGAGCAGAGCCGAGCGCGCCAGAATGTCCGTGGTGTATTCGGTCTGCTGGTTCGCCGCGATTTTCTTGATCTGCGCGACGGTAAGCTCCTGCGGCGCGCCGATCTGGACCGTGCGCAGCAGGCGCTGCGGAATCGACTCGCGCGGGGCCGCGGCATGCGCGGGCGCAGCCAGTAGCGCCGCTGGCAGCGCGAGCGCGGCCGTCAACAGCGCTATCCGCGCCACAGATGATTTCAAGGCTTGTCGTCCTTGGGGGCTTCCTTCGGCCCGCCTGCCGGCGAGGCAGGCTGGGTGCGATAGTTCAGCAGGATGTTTCCTTCGAGATGAACCGTGACGTTGCCCAGCAAATCCTGCGGCTGTGGCGCGCGCTGCGCGCGATTGTAGTTGAATTGCCAGGGTGTGCTGCCGCCACCATCGGGGCGCAGCAGCGATTCCTGGGAGCGCACGTTGAACGAGAGCAGATCGAGATTGGCTGGCGGTTTGGGCGACGTGCAATCCCCCGGCGCGGCCGTCTTGCACCAGCGCGTCCACGCATCGGCGGTGCAGGCATCCTGCATGGCCTGCATCTTCGCGTCGAAATCGCTGACGCGAAAGCGGACCACGGCTTCGCGGCGCTGATAATTATTGAGAATGTTGTCGCCGAAGCGATCGAGGCCGAGCTCGATCAATTTTTGCAAAATCGCGTCGACCGGAGCGGTTGCGGGAAAATCCACCTGCAGCCGCTGCACCACCTCGAAGGGCGGCTCGTTATCCGCGCGATTGGGCTGCTGCGAGGGATTCTTGAGCGTGCGCACGCGTTCCATCAATTCGAGGTGCCCGTGATTGTCTTCGACGTAGGTGCGGATCGCGGCGAGCTGCTTATCGAGCTGCGCGATTGCATCTTCGGGCTGCACGGCGCTGCTCGAAACGCCGCCGATGATGAATGCCTTGTCGGGCGCGATCTCGGCGGTGCAGCTTCCGTTCAGCTGAAAAATTTGCGAGGGCACCCAACCTTGGCCCGGCACACCCATTTGCATCGCGACATTCTGCGCCCGCGCGGAAGGAACTGCACACACGCACGCGGCGAGCGAGATCAGCACAAATGAGAGGGTGGGTTTCATGTTGTCTTGAGTTTGCGGTCTCAGCAGCCCGGCGTCAATGCGGGCTGGCGAAGGGTTGAGCGAAGGGTAATGCGGCGGTGTGAGCGTAGTGGAAGAACTGCGGCACCACATCGGGGAGGATCGTTAGCTTCAGCATAGGCGTAACGGGAGTCCCATGCGAACAAAGCAGATCCCTCCCTGCGCCCCGCGTCCCGCCAAAGACGCGGGAAGAGCAAAGGCGCGCGGGGCTCCGCTCGGGATGACAGGTGGAGGAGGCCGGTCGCCCCTGCTGTGCGCGGGGCTGAAGAATCTCTCTTCGGCCTCGCTATGCCCACTTATCGATGGAGATGCTCACGCCGTAGCTCATGTTGGCGGCCTGCGGATAGGCGTTCGTCTGGCCGCCGGTGACCACGATGTTGAAGCTTTCGGGGCGCGGGAAATGCGGGATCACGGCATCGTCGGGCATCTTGTACCATGAGGCGTACGGCTCGATGCCTTGCAGCGCCCGCGGATAATCGAAGAGGTACGCGAAGTTGCGGCTCTTGTAATCCTTCACCGTTTGCGTCGTGTTCTTGTAGAACCACTGGATCAGCTGTTCCTTCGTGTCGTAGCCCTGTTCCTTCAGGCGCTTGGCCACCAGCGGGTCGGCGATCACCAGCGCGCCGAAAAATCCGGTGAACGTGCTGAAGAGGTCGCTCATCTGTTTGTCGAACTCGGGGCTGGTGTTGACGCTGCTGCCGCGCGCCACCTGCCCCGCCACCACGCCCAAGCCGCGGAAGATGCTCACCACGTTTTCTTCGGGCTTGAATCCGCGTTGCACGTGGAACGGCACCCACGGGCTGTTGGCCTCGTCCTCGGCGATCACTACGTTGTTGTAGTTCAGGTTGTTGCCGAGCGAGCCGAGGTAGGTGTCGCCGGGGATTCCGCCGTTGCCGAGATTCTTGGACATGATCGTCCACGCGCGCCCGAGCGTCGCGTTGGGCTGCGCGAACGGGCCCAGCGCGCCGATTCCGTAGTTCATGTTGAGCTTGTCACGGATCGGCCCGTTGACGACCATCGAGAACGCGAACGAATTGGTGGAACTGAAGAGCGACGCGATTCCCGACGACCCGAGCGCCAGCACGATCGGGAAATATTCCGGGCGGCATCCCGCCATCACCGCATTGATCGCCGCGTGCCGCACGGTGTACGTCCACGGCGGATACGCGCCCGCCGCCATTTTCCCGAGAGGTTCGTCCGGCTTGTGGCTCGTGCCCGTGAGCATCTCGGCGACGGCTTCTTCGGTGGGAATGATGATGGGCAGGTAGTCCGTCATCCCGTTGT
>JBAPOM010000398.1:0-15439 GCA_049279635.1 Candidatus Acidiferrales bacterium | reverse complement strand
ACAACGTCGAAAAGGAAGCTGCCAACTTCTGGGGAAACGGCGTGATTCAGAGCACGGCAGTTCCGCTTGCGCTGCAGGGTCTCGAGCCCTATGCAAGCTGGAAGAAATTGCCCGATGATGCGCTGATCAAGCCGTTCGTCAACTCGAACGCGATTCGTGTGGTCGTTACCGGCGGGAGGATCCAAACCACGTGGTTCGTTACGGATTTCGGTTTGCGCCGCGGTTCGAAGATAGATGACTGGGCGTGAGAGAGACGCCGCGAGCAAACCAGGGACTGCTTAGAGATACTGTTTGAGTTCCCCGTGCGAAAAGGGGAATAATCACCGCGTTTCAATCGCGGTCAGCGGGTTCGAAATGGAGATCGATGCCATGCAATCTGAGCTAAGCCATCCGTCCGGAAAAAAGCATTCAGCAGCGCGCATTTTCACATCCGTCGTCGCGGCGGTGGTCGTGGCCGCAGGCATTGGTCTCGGAGCGCAGGTTGCCACTGCCCAGTGGTCCACCGTGGATGGCAATTCCGGAAACACGCGCTATTCCTCGCTCGCGCAGATCAACGCGCAGAACGTGACGAAACTAGGCGCGGCGTGGATGTCGGAGAAGGTCGGACCAGCGCCTTCGACTCGCGCAATGCCCGTGATCGACGGCGATCTGATGTTCTTCACTGCGCCGCCCTACGTTGTCGCGGTGAACATCGATACGGGCAAAATCGCATGGCGTTATCGCACCGCCACTGGTGAAAGCGCGAGCATCATGGGCCCCCCTGGCTCGCCGGCGCGAGAAGGAGTGGCAGTGGGCGACGGCCTCGTATATGTCGGACTGACCAATGCCAATCTGATCGCGCTCCGCGAAGACACAGGAGAGCTCGTCTGGAAGACATTCATCGGCGATCAGGTGAACGAGCCATCCGCCGGCATCTCGGGTGCGCCGCTCTTCGCCGATGGATTGGTGTCGGCCGGCTTGAATGCGGATTACGGATATCGCGGCCAGATTGTTGCCCTCGACGCGAAGACGGGGCGCGAGGTCTGGCGCTTTTTTGTCGTGCCGGCGCCGGGAGAACCAGGGTCCGAGACGTGGCCGAAAAACAATGAGTCTTGGAAGCACGGCGGCGGCGCTATATGGTTGGTTGGTGCATCCGATCCGGAACTCGGCATGGTCTTCTATGCGACTGGAAACGCTGTTCCGCAGTACGGCGGCGAAAATCGCCCGGGCGACAATCTATTTACCGACTGCCTGATCGGATTGGACAGCAAGACCGGCAAGCTTCGCTGGCACTACCAGATCGTGCATCACGACATATGGGAGGCGGACGTCGCTGAACCGCCCGTGTTGTTTGACGCGCAGATCGACGGCCAGTCCCGCAAGGCGATTGCGGCCATGCGCACCGATGGATATTTGTTCATGGTGGATCGCGTCACGGGGAAGCCGCTGGGGCGCATCGAAGAGCGGCCCGTCCCTCAGGACGCAATCCAGAAAACGGCGGCCACCCAACCCTACCCGGTGGGCGCCGAGCCCGCCCTCCCGGATTGCGACTACTGGAAGACCCAACCCCTCCCTAAGGGTTTCGAACTCGGATGCTTCTTCACGGCCGCATCTGCGGAGAAGCCCAATCTGTTGGTCCCGGTTTACGGCATGCGCGCCACACCGATGGCATTCGATCCGCAAACGCGGTTTTTTTATGTTACCGGCAACGCAGGCGTGCAGTGGTTCCGGCGCACCAGCGATCCGGACTTTTTCAGCCTCAACGCGCATGTGCCAGGATTGAGTAAATTGCCGTTTGGCGTTCTGGCCGCGATCGATAGCCGCACGGACAAGATCGCCTGGAAGAAGGAATTTCACGACAGCCGGCCGAGCGGCGCGCTCGCCACAGCAGGAGGCCTCGTATTCCAGATGCCCGGCGACGGCAGCCTCCAAGCGTACGACGCGAGCAATGGATCTCTCCTTTGGCAGTTTCAAACAGGTGAACTCGGCGG
Source organism: Candidatus Acidiferrales bacterium (assembly GCA_049279635.1). Taxonomy (GTDB): domain Bacteria; phylum Acidobacteriota; class Terriglobia; order Acidiferrales; family UBA7541; genus Palsa-295. The sequence goes on along the minus strand of JBAPOM010000398.1, from coordinate 13,469 downwards.
AAGTCCGCCCATCAGCTTCGAAAAAGCAGGCGAACAGTACATCGCGACGATCGCTGGCGGCAGTGTGTGGGCGTTCAAGCTGGGCGGCACGCTTTCGGCGCGCCCGGCGCCACCCATCGCGCCTCCAGAAGAGTTTTCCGGACCGATCACCGACACGTCAACCATCGAAACCACCTCTTTGACCAGGGACGCGGGCATCAGTGCTCCGCACTACATGATCGACGAATACCAGTTCGATCCGTACCGCGCGCGAATAAAAGCCGGCACCCGAGTCACCTTCAAAAACAACGGCAGTATGACGCATACGATCGTTGCCGATGACGGATCGTGGACAACCGGCCTCCTCAAGCCGCTCGACATCGCCACGGTTCCCTTCGACAAGCCGGGGACGTACGTCTACCACTGCAAGGAGTATCCCTGGGACTACGGCCAAATTATTGTCGAGCCCGCTGCGCAGAACAACGAGCCGGGCCCGTCGGGCGGCAAATAAAAACAGGGCCTTTCACGGGAGTTCCGCGGACGATGAGGAGGCGCTAGCCGTGCCGCGCCTTCTCGCTTTCTGGTCTACCCGCGTCGATTCGGCGAATAAAGAAAAAGCGAAACGAACCTGCAATAAGTCATGCACTAAGGGTGTACTCGTCGGGCGGTTAAAACGTCAAGAAAGGCCAAGTTTGGCGCGTTCTTGCCGCAAACAGGGGCTTTGACAGGCGCCGCCTCCACGGTCTGGCGATAAATCACCATCTTTTCGCTTTCGTGGAGGTGGCTGCAACGAAAACGCATTGAGCAAGAGTGACCTGCGAGATCCAGAAATTTGGTAGCGCTAACGGGAATCGAACCCGTATTTCAGCCTTGAAAGGGCCGCGTGCTAACCGTTGCACCATAGCGCCGGAGTGCCGATGGAAGCCGAAGAGACCCAATTATCCGGGAAATAATCAGGATTGACAAGCCGCGCGCCCAAATCGCCCGCAAACCTGTACTTTCGTACAGGGACTCCGGCTGCAATTACTTTTACAGCGCAAACATCCGATATTACATAACTATTACAAAACACTCGGCCTGAGACTGCTATTCTGAGATCGCACCGCAGGAAGAAAAAACAAAGAGCACAAACAAGGGCCTCCATGACACTCAACGATCTGGGGAAAGACTCGGCCAGCGACAGCGGAATCAATTGGGTTACCGCCACCTTTATGATGTTGTTTCACATCGGCGCCGTGGCGGCGCTGTTTTTCTTTACGTGGAATGCATTTTTTGTCGCGCTCTTTCTTTACTGGGTTGCAGGCAGCCTGGGGATCGGCATGGGCTATCACCGCCTGCTGACGCATCGCGGCTACAAGACGCCCAAGTGGCTGGAATATTTCCTGACGGTCTGCGCGACGCTTTCGCTCGAAGGCGGCCCGATCTTCTGGGTGTCGACTCACCGGATCCATCACCAGTATTCGGACAAGGAAGGCGACCCGCACTCGCCGCGCGACGGCAAGTGGTGGGCGCACGTCGGCTGGATTCTCGTCGGCAAGTCGATGCATCACGACACAACGACCCTGTCGCGCTACGTCCCCGATCTCGCGAAGGACAAATTCCACGTCTGGATCACGAAATATCATTACGTTCCGATGATCGTGCTCGGGGTTGCGCTGCTGGCGATTGGCGGGCTTCCGTTCCTGATGTGGGGCATCTTCTTCCGCACGGTTTTCGGACTGCACACCACATGGCTCGTCAATTCGGCCACGCACGTGTGGGGCTCGCGCCGGTTCCAAACCCGCGACGATTCGACGAACAGCTGGTGGGTGGCGCTCTTCTCCTTCGGCGAGGGCTGGCACAACAATCATCACGCGCATCCGGTTTCCGCGCGCCACGGCCTTGCGTGGTATGAAGTCGACCTCAACTGGTACGGCATCTGGACGCTGCAGAAGCTGGGACTCGCGAAAAAGGTGTACACGATTTCGCTGCCCGAAAAGGCTCACGGCAACGAGGCAGCCGCGACCACGCCGGCCATTCCGGGTGCGGCCCTAGTCGCCGAGCCTGAAACCGATCTGGTCTCTGCGTAGCGAGAGTAGGCTTCGGTAACACCGGCATCGGGGAGGCGCTGCAATAGCGTCTCCCCAGCATCCTCAGTTTATCTCCCCGTCATCTCCCGAGCAGGGCTGCGCCAGCCGCGGTACAATTAGGCAAAACTGCCATGATGCGGATCACGAGCCGTCGGAAAACGATCGCCTTCTTCTTGATCCTGGGTATCAGCCTGGCGGTCGCCGCCGTAGCGCTCACGACCAGCTGGATCATCCTCAACTGGCGCGAGCGCGTCCTACTTTTCTTTGGACTCGTCTTCTTCCTTGCGATTATTGCCGGCCTGATCCTCAACACGATTTTCCTGGTGCGCGAAATCCGGCGCAACGAGCGTCACGACAGCTTCATCAACGCCGTGACGCACGAGCTGAAGACGCCGATCGCATCCATCCGCCTTTACCTCGAAACGCTGCAGCGCCGCGAAGTGGATCAGGCGCAGCAGCAGCAATTCTACAAGCTCATGCTGGAAGATTCGGATCGCCTGCTGGGAACTGTCGAGCAGGTGCTCAAGGCGGGCGAAGCCGGCTACAAGCGCGGCAGGCCTCAAACGACGGAGGTGGATTTCGGCGGTCTGGTTCGCGAATGCGTGGAACTCGCCCGCACGCGGCATCACCTTCAGCCCACCGGCTTGCAATGGGACGGGCCGACGAACGGAACGCGCGTAAATGTGCAAGGCGACCCAGGCGAGTTGCGTACGGCCGTGTCCAATATCCTCGATAACGCCATCAAATATTCAGGCGGCCACGTGGACGTTTCGGTTTCGGTCGATGCGCCAGACGAAAAACACGTCATCCTTCGCGTGCGCGACCGCGGGATCGGAATTCCGCCCGAGGAGTTGGGCCGAATTTTCAAGCGCTTTTACCGCGTGCCGGGGCGATCGATGTCGCAGGTGAAGGGCACGGGACTCGGCCTATTCATCGTTCGGTCGATCGCGAAAGCGCACGGGGGCCGCGTGTTCGCCGAGAGCGGAGGCTCCGCCGGCGGAACGACAGTGACCATGGAGCTGCCGAGGAGTGCCGCTTGAGCCGGATTCTCGTGGTCGAAGACGAAGCGCACCTGGCCGAAGGGCTGCAGTTCAATCTCGAGGCCGAAAAGCATTCTGTGGAAGTGGTCGGAGACGGCGAGGCGGCCATCGAGCGGCTCGTCAAGCGCGACGAGAAATTTGACGCGGTCGTGCTGGATGTGATGCTGCCGGGAATCGACGGCTTCGAGGTAGTATCCGCGCTGCGCAAAGCGAAAAACTACGTCCCGGTTTTGATCCTCACGGCTCGCGGACGCGCCGAAGACATACTCGAAGGGTTCGGCGCGGGCGCCGATGATTACCTGCCGAAGCCGTTTGAGCTTCCCATCTTTCTGGCGCGCCTCCAGGGGCTCCTACGGCGCAGCGCGTGGCAGGCGGGGACCGGCGCGGCGACGAAAACAGGTGGCACCGGCCATAGCGCGGAGGAACCAACTGGCGCGTCCGATGAAGGTGTTTTTTTGCTCGACGGGCGCACGATCGACTTTGGGACGCTCGAGCTGCGCGACAACGGAAATACGATTCAATTGACGCTGATGGAGGCGAAACTCCTCCGCCACCTGATCCGTAACGCCGGAAAGAATGTCTCGCGGAAATCGATCCTGGAAGACGTGTGGGGGGTGCGCGAGGACACGGATACCCGCGCGATCGACAACTTCATCGTCCGGCTGCGGCGCTACCTCGAGAAAGACCCCTCGAAGCCGCGCCATCTATTGACCGTGCGGGGCGTGGGCTACCGTTTCGTCGCCTAGGCGACGTCCCTAGTTGACCTCAGCGGTCACCGGAATCCCAACGCTGTCCGGCTCCGCAACGGTTTGCGGCTTGGGGCGATCGATCTCGATGCGGCCCTTGAAGTAGGCGCCGTCCTCGATGCTGATCCGGGCCGCCGCGATATCGCCGATCACCGAGCCGTCTTTCCTGATCTCGACGCGGTCGCGCGCACGCAGATTGCCCGTCACCGAGCCGTGGACGATCACGTCTCCCGCGGAGATTTCGGAATTCAGTTTACCGGTGCGTCCCACGGTCAGCCTCCGGCCCTCCAGCGAGACCGGGCCATCCACGTTACCGTCAATCTGCAAGTCTTCTTCGCCGATGATCTTCCCCTTAATTTCAAGACTGGCGCCCAGGCACGCCAGACTGCGTGACGTCGGGGGAGTCGGGCGCGCGGCCGCGGCTGCAACGGAAGATCCCGCCGCAGTTCCGGGCTGCTGCATCGGAGAGGAGCCGGGCACTTCAGTTTGCGTCTGTTTTGTCCACATTTGATCTTCCCTTTTCGATACGGAAGGAGTCGCCGGCATGGAAGCGCCGACGTACAGTCACTCTAAGCGGGGATTCGAGGGCGCGGCAATGGCGACATGGTACAGGCTTGCTCACTCGAAAACCTGACCCTTCGTACAGGCGGCCAAACGTCAGATGTTTGGGGTTCAGTCTTAGAGTGGCGACGATCGAAGAATGGTAGGCCCGTGCGGGCTCGAACCGCAGACCTGGCCGATCCTCGGCCCGCTCTAGCCAATCTTCGCTGTGATCAACGCAGTGATCAGCTTTGCCGATTTCCACCTTTTGATTTCAAGTTCGCGGCGGCGCGCATCCACGAGAGATTCGAAGTATTCCTGATAAACCAATTCCCACGGGCCCCGGCCACGCGTTGCGAGGCTGTGACCGCGTTGGTGCTCATCCATGCGTCGGGCGACGTCATTGGTCGAGCCAATGTAGAAGCGTTGAGTTGTCTTGCTTTGCAGAATGTACAGCGTTGCCAGGGAAGGAATGCGAAACAATGGTAGGCCCGTGCGGGCTCGAACCGCAGACCTCCACCGTGTCAAGGTGGCGCTCTAGCCAACTGAGCTACGGGCCTTCTGACTGGAATTATCTTAGCACACCGGCGCGCCGCGCAATCACGGCCAACGCTTCGACAGCACGCGCGACGATTGCGAAACGCACGACCGCCTTGGAATAAACGCGGACGACCTCTCCTGACGGCAACGGCGAATCCGACGCGCAAGAGCCAATAAATGATTGACATGAGAATCCGCTGCTGTATGATTATGCACAAGGCTGCATATTCACGCATCCGGCGAACATGGGCGTACAAAAGCGATTCCGGCAAGGACAAATCCTGAAGCTCCTCCACGGCCAGGCCGTGGCGAGCCAGGATGAACTGCGCCGCCAGCTCGGGCATCTCGGCGTGCGCGTGACGCAGGCGACACTCTCGCGCGATTTGCGCGAGCTGCGCCTCGTGAAGACGTCCTCGGGCTACCGCCCGCTTGCGTCAGCAGCAGCTGCGGCGCAGGAAACTACGCCTCTTCCGGCGCTCGCGCGTGCACTCAAGGAATATCTGCTCGACATCCGCCCGGCGCAGAATATGCTCGTGCTGAAGACGCCGCCCGGCGGCGCGCACCCGCTCGCGGCGGCGGTCGATGGCGAGCATTGGAAGGAAATTGCCGGCACGCTCGCGGGCGACGACACGGTTCTCGTCATCTGTTCCTCGCGCAGCGCCTGCAACGGCATCCGCAAACGCGTGGAGGAAATGCTTCGATGACCGACCCGACGCGGGTCGCCGTCGTCGGGGTCACGGGCTACGCGGGATTCGAGCTGGCCCGGCTCCTGCTGCGGCACCCACACATCGATAAGCCGACATTCTTTTTGCGCGAGAGCCACGCGCACGTCCGCTGTCTCACCGAGCTTTTCCCGCAGCTGCGCGGCTGGGGCGATGCTCCCTGCAAGACGCTCTCGGTGGATGCGGTAGCAGCGAGCGGCGCAGATATCGTGTTCCTATCGACGCCGCATGAAGCGTCGCTCGAATTGGTTCCGCAGCTTCTCGCGGCCAATCCAGCGCTCAGGATCGTCGATTTGAGCGGCGCATTCCGCTTCCGCCAACCGGAGACGTTCGCCCAGTGGTACAAGCTTCCTTCACCCGACGCGAAAATTCTGGCCGAGACGGTCTACGGCCTGCCCGAGCTCTACGCCGATGCCCTGCCGAAGGCTCGCGTGGTGGGCAATCCCGGCTGCTATCCAACTTCTGTGATTCTTGGCCTCAAGCCGCTGATCGACGCGGGGTGGATCAACTCAACGCGCGGGATCGTCTGCGATTGCAAGTCCGGCGCGACGGGCGCGGGCAAAGAGGCCAAGCGCGAGATGCAGTTTGTCGAAGTGAACGAAAATTTCCGCGCCTACGGCCTTTTCACCCACCGGCACACGCCGGAGGTATCCGATCATCTCGGACTCGCATCTAGAGATTTTGTGTTTACGACGCACCTGCTGCCCGTCGATCGCGGTATTCTTTCGACCCTGTATGTCTGGCTCGATCCGGCGCGCAAGCTGGACGAAGTGGAATCGCTCTTCCGGAAGTTTTACGCCGGGAAGCCGATGGTGCGGGTAATGCCGGCGGGAAGTTTGCCGGAGCTGCAGCACGTGACGCACACGAATTTTTGCGACATCGGCTTCGCGCTCGATCCGTCGGGCGAGCGGCTGATCGTCGTTTCATGCCTCGACAACCTTGGAAAAGGCGCGGCGGGGCAAGCGGTACAAAATCTCAATGGGATGCGCGGGTATCCGGAAACGGCGGGATTGCTATGAGGATGGTCATCAAGATTGCGGGCGCGCTGCTCGAACGCGATGAAGACGTTCACTCGCTCGCGCGGCAGATCACCGAATTGGCGCGGGCCGGCCACGAAATTCTGGTGATTCACGGCGGCGGCAGGATTTTCACCGCCACGCTCGCGCGCATGGGGATCGAGAGCCGCTTCGTCAGCGGGCTGCGCGTCACGGATCGCGAGACGCGCGACGCGGCCATCATGGTGTTCGCGGGCCTGCTCAATAAGAAGCTCGCCGGAGCGATTTCGCTCGCGGGCCAGCCGGCGGTAGGCATCAGCGCGTCCGATGCCGCGTGCTTCCTGGCGGAGCCAATGCAGATCGAGGAATTGGAAGGCGGCCTCGGGTTCGTGGGCTACCTCACCGAAGTGAATGTCGATTTCCTTCGCTCGCTCTGGCGCGAAGGCATCGTTCCCGTGGCTTCGTGCATGGGACTGGGCGCCGATGGCGAGCTCTACAACATTAATGCCGATCACATGGCCGCGGCCGCCGCCGAATTCATCCAGGCCGACCGCCTGATTTTCATGACCGATGTCGCGGGCGTGCTCGACGGCGAAAAAGTCTTGCGCGCCGTGCGCGGCACTGAAATCGAAGACCTCATCCGGCGGCACAAAGTTTCCGGCGGAATGATCCTGAAGCTGGAAGCGGCGAAGCGCGCGCTCGCAGGAGGCGTCGCCGAGGTGCGCATCGTCGGAGGCACGCAGCCGCGAGCTTTGCTCGCCGCCGCGAGCCAGGGTCGCTGCCCGGGGACGCGCGTGCTGCCGGTGATTCGTCCTGGAACGCCGCGTGGAAGAGCGAGGGCCGCGCACGGCGCGGCGCAATAGCCATGGCCAGAAAGAAAGTCGCAAAGAAGAAGGTGTCCGCGCAGGCGTCGAAAAAGCTCTCGACGGCGCAGATCCTCGCGGATGAGGCGCGCTATCTCGTGAAAACGTACCGGCGACCGCCGGTGGTCTTCACGCGCGGGCGAGGCTGCCGCGTTTACGACGCCCAGGGGCGCGCATACCTCGATTTCCTCGGCGGGATCGCGGTCAACGCGCTCGGCTACGCGCATCCGCGAATTGTCCGCGTGATCCGGCGCGAAGCAGGCCGCGCGACGCACATCTCAAATCTGTTCCACAACGCCTATCAGGGCCCCCTCGCGCGCAAACTCGCTCAATGGGCGAGGCTCGATCGCGTCTTCTTCACGAATAGCGGCGCTGAGGCGATCGAAGGCGCGCTCAAGCTGGCGCGCGGCTACGCGCACGCCAAGGCCGCCGAGGGAACTGCGTCGGCCAAGCCGAAGACGCGTTTTCTCGCGATGGAGAATTCGTTTCACGGCCGCACTTTCGGCGCGCTTTCGGTCACATATCCGGTGAAATACCGTGAGCCGTTCGAGCCGCTGGTTCCGGGCGTGGAATTCGTTCGCTTCAACGACGTCGCCGACCTCGACGCCAAGTTCGACGATTCCGTTTGCGCCATCGTGATCGAGCCGATCCAGGGCGAGGGCGGCATTTACGAAGTGTCCGACGCCTTTTGGCAGCGGGCGCGCCAGCTCACTTTCGATCACGACGCCGCGCTGATCGCGGACGAAATCCAGAGCGGCCTCGGCCGCACCGGCCGAAAATTCGCGTTTCAGAAATTCGAAGAGTTGCCGGACATCGTGACGGTGGCGAAACCGCTGGCGGGCGGTCTTCCGCTCGGCGCGTTCATCGCCAACGAACGCTTCGCCTCGGCGTTCCACCCGGGATTGCATGGCACCACTTTCGGCGGCGGCCCGCTGGTCTGCGCCACCGCGCTCGAATTTCTCACGGTCGTTGAAGACGACGATCTTCTTGCCAACGTCCGCGCGCGGGGCGCCCAGCTTCGCGACGGGCTCGAAAAGCTCGCGCCGCGATTCGATTTCATCCGCGAGCTGCGCGGCGAAGGCCTGATCCAGGGCATCGATCTTTCGGTCGAAGGCGCGCCGTTCGTCACCGAAGCGCTCGCAAGCGGTCTGCTGATCAACTGCACGCACGAGCACATCCTGCGGCTGCTGCCTCCGTTCATCCTGCGAGCGCGCGACGTAGCCGAGTTCCTCAAGAAATTCGAAGCTGTACTGGCGCGCGCGGCCAAATCCGCGAAACCGTGGCCCGCCCCAGCTCCAGCCGTCGAGGCGCATCCGGAGCCGGTCGCCGTGGCCGCGACGAGGTAGAACATGGACACCGTGACAACGCCGCTTTCACTCAAAAAGGATCTGCTGACGGGCATGGAATTCAGCCCGGCCCTGCTGCGCGATTTCTTCGGCTTGGCCGCGGAGATGAAAGCTCATTCCGAGCGCTACCGCACGTCTCTGGCCGGCCAGGTATTCGTGCTGATCTTCGAGAAACCGTCTCTGCGCACGCGCGTAACGTTCGAAACCGGCATCGCCAACCTCGGCGGCTCGTCGATTTTCCTCGATCACACCGGCGCGAAGATGTCAGAACGCGAGCCGATTCGCGACATCGCGAAAAATCTCGAGCGGTGGGTGCAAGGCATCGTCGCGCGCGTCTTCGCGCAGGAATCGCTCGACGAGCTTGCCGCCAACGCCAGCATTCCCGTGATCAACGCGCTCTCGGACAAATTTCATCCCTGCCAGGCGCTCGCCGATTTCTTCACGCTGCAAGAACGCTACGGCGACCTCCACGGTCTGCAGCTCGCCTACGTGGGCGACGGCAACAACATGTGCCACTCCCTGATGAATATCGGCGCACGCTGCGGCGCGCACGTTCGCGTGGCGACGCCCAAGGGCTACGAGCCGGATGCCGCAGTCGTCGCAGAATCGAAGCGCGTGGCCCGCGAAACCCACGGCAAAATCGAAGTCATGCGATCGCCCGAAGATGCGGTTTCAGGCGCGCAGGCCGTCTACACGGACGTCTGGGCCAGCATGGGCCAGGAGGCGGAAGCCAAGAAACGCGAAAAGATCTTCGCTCGCTACCAGGTGAACGAAACACTCTTCGCCCGGGCCTTGCCCGACGCTGTCTTCCTGCACTGCCTGCCCGCGCATCGCGGACTCGAAGTCACCAACGGCGTGATCGATTCGCCTCGCTCCATCGTCTACGACCAGGCCGAGAATCGCCTCCACGTACAGAAGGCGGTCCTGCACTCGCTGGTCAACTCATAAGGGTCATAAGGAGAATTTCATTGCCGAAGAAAGTTGTTCTTGCCTATTCCGGGGGACTCGATACCTCCATCATCATTCCGTGGCTCAAGGAGCACTACGGCGGCTGCGAGGTGATCGCCATGATCGGCGACCTCGGCCAGCGCGAAAACCTACAAGCCGCCTATAAGAAAGCGCTCGCCACCGGCGCCAGCCAGGCGTTCATCGAAGACCTGCGCGAAGAGTTCATAACCGGCTACATCTGGCCCACGCTCCGCGCCGGAGCGGTCTACGAATACAAATATCTTCTCGGCACCTCGTTCGCGCGCCCGCTGCTCGCCAAGCGTCAAGTCGAAATCGCAAAGAAAGTCGGCGCTGACGCGCTCGCCCACGGCTGCACGGGCAAGGGCAACGATCAGGTTCGCTTCGAACTGGCTGCCAAGGCGCTCGCGCCGGAGCTTTCGATCATTGCTCCGTGGCGCGAATGGAGCATTTCATCTCGCGAAGAAGCGATCGCGTACGCGAAATCGCACAACGTCACAGTCGAGCAGACCACCAAGAACATCTACAGCCGCGACCGCAACATCTGGCACCTCAGCCACGAAGGCGGCGTCCTCGAAGATCCCGCCAACGCGCCCGAGGAGTCGATGTGGCAGTGGATCATTTCGCCGGCCAACGCACCCGACACGCCGACATCGGTCGAGATCGGATTCGAAGAAGGAACGCCGGTTTCCGTGAACGGAAAGAAGCTCGATCCGCTCACTCTGCTTGAGGAGCTGAACGGGATCGCCGCGGCCAACGGCGTGGGCCGCATGGACATCGTCGAGAATCGCCTGGTCGGCATGAAATCGCGCGGCGCGTACGAAACGCCGGGCGGCACGCTGCTGGTCAACGCGCACCGCGAGCTCGAATCGCTCTGCCTCGACCGCGAAACGGCGCACTACCAGCAGATTCTCTCGCTGCGCTACGCCGAGATGGTCTATTACGGCATGTGGTTCACGCCGCTGCGCGAATCGCTCGACGCGTTTTTCACGAATTCGCAAAAGCGCGTCACCGGTTCCGTCACGCTCTCGCTCTTCAAGGGCAACGTGAACACCGCGTCGCGGAGGTCGCCCTATTCGCTCTACCGCCCAGGCCTCGCGAGCTTCAGCATGGTCGGCTACAACCCGAAGGACGCCGAGGGCTTCATCAACCTTTTCGCCCTCCCTATCACGGTGCCGCTCGAGGCCGCCGTTCGATGACCCAACCGGAAGGCTCAAAGATGTGGGGCGGGCGCTTCGACCACCCGCCCGACGCGTCGTTCTACGAGTTCGAGCGTTCCTGGCAGTTCGACCGGCGGCTCTTGCCGCAGGAGCTCGCGCTCGATCGCGCGTGGGCGCGCGCTATCACCGCGGCCGGAATTTTGACACGCGAGGAATGCGAGCGGATTGTAAAGGCGCTCGACGAGATCGAAGCGCGCGCGAAAACGGACGCTGCGTGGCTCGACGCGTCGAAAGCCGAGGATGTTCACCATTTCGTCGAAACCGCGCTGATCGAAAAGCTAGGCCCGCTCGGCGCAAAACTGCACACGGGCCGCAGCCGCAACGAAATGGTCGCAACCGAATTCCGCATGTACGCGCGCGACGCGGTGCGCGAAACTCGCACAGCAGTCGGGCTGCTGCTCCACGCGATCGGCGAGCAAGCCGCGCGCAACCTCGGCATTCCCATGCCTGGCACCACGCATATGCAGCACGCGCAGCCCTTGCTGCTTTCGCACTGGCTTCTCGCGCACGGCGAGGCCTTTGCGCGCGATGTGGAGCGGCTGACGTCAGCTGCTGCTCGCGCGGATGTTTGCCCGCTCGGCTCCGGCGCGCTCGCGGGCTGCGCGTTCCCTCTCGATCGCATGGTCCTGGCGCGCGATCTCGGCTTTTCGCGGATCACCTCCAATAGTCTCGACGCGGTGAGCGACCGCGATTTCGCGCTCGAATTTCTCTTTGCGCTCGCCACCCTCGCCATGCACCTCTCACGCCTCTCCGAGGACATGATTCTTTTCGCGTCGCCCGAATTCGGCTTCGTCGAATTGCCCGACGAGTATTCGACCGGCAGCAGCCTGATGCCGCAGAAGAAAAACCCCGACGCCTGGGAGCTGATCCGCGGCAAGACGGGACGCATGTACGGCGCGCTCCTCGCGCTTCTCACGACCTGTAAGGGCCTGCCGTCGAGCTACCAGCGCGACCTGCAAGAGGACAAGGAGCCCGTCTTCGCGGCTCACGATCAGGCGCTCGCCACAGTGCGAATCGCCGCAGCTACTCTGGCTGCGACACGTTTCCGCGAGGCTCGCCTCCGCGAGGCCGCGCGGGATCCGGGCCTCGTCGCCACTGAGCTGGCCGACTATCTCGTCGCGAAAGGAATCCCCTTCCGCGAGGCGCACGAAATTGTGGGCAAGGTCCTGCGCGCAGCGGAGCAGGATGGCAAATCGATCCGTGAACTGCCGGTCGCGCGGCTGAAGGAATTTTCGCCGGCCTTTGGCGCGGATTTCGCCGCAGCGCTTACGCTTGAAGCTTCGCTCGACCGCCGGGCCGTCCCCGGCGGCACTGCGCCGAAAGCCGTGCGAGCCGCGCTCGACGACTTCAACGTGCGGCTTTCCAAGATCGAGGAAAATCGATGAGGTTGCGCGCGCTATGAATCCCAATCTCTCCGCCTCGAACGTGCCGCGCGGCTTCAAATATGCAGCCACGCATTGTGGCCTTAAGAAGACGCGCCTCGACCTCGGCATCCTCGTCAGCGACGTGCCCGCAGCGGCCGCAGCCGTCTTTACGACGAACCAGGTGGTCGCCGCACCGGTCGTCGCCTCGCGCGAGCACCTGCGCAAATCGCGGGGCTGGGCGCGCGGCATTATCGTGAACTCGGGCAACGCCAATTGCTGCACGCGCGTCAACGGCTATCCAGCGTCGATCGCGATGGCACAGAAGCTCGCTGAGGAGCTGGATGGCGTCGATCCCGCGCAGATTCTCGTCTGCTCCACAGGCGTGATCGGCTCGCCGCTGAAAGTCGACCGAATCCTCGATGCGGTGCCAGATCTCGTTCGCACACGCAATTCGCACGCGGCCACATTCAAGGATTTCGCGAGCGCCATCATGACCACGGACACGCGCCCGAAATGGGCGGCCGAAAAAACCCGCATCGGCGGCAAGCAAGTCCGCCTTCTCGGTTGCGCGAAGGGTTCCGGCATGATCGAGCCGCACATGGCGACGATGCTCGCCTTCATCGCCACCGACGCGGCAATTCCGCCGGCGCTGCTCTCGCGCGCCCTGAAAGCCGCCGTCGGCCGCACCTTTAATTCGATCACCGTCGATGGCGACACTTCGACAAACGATACCGTCGCGGTCCTCGCAAACGGCGAGTCCGGCGCCAGAAAAATCACAAACGCAAGCAGCGCCGATTTCGCCGCTTTTTCCGCGGCGCTCGAAAGCACCTGCAAATCTCTCGCGCTGGCGATCGTCGAAGACGGCGAGGGCGCGCAGCGCGTGATCGAAATCGAGGTCCGCGGCGCCTCTACCGACCGCGCCGCCGATCAGATCGCGCGCACGATCGCGAATTCGCCGCTCGTGAAAACAGCCTTCGCCGGCGCCGACCCCAACTGGGGCCGCATTCTCGCCGCCGCCGGCCGCTCCGGCGTGAAGTTCAATTTCGAGCTCGTCGACATTTCGGTCGCGGGCATCGAGG
>JBAPOM010000397.1:0-4013 GCA_049279635.1 Candidatus Acidiferrales bacterium | reverse complement strand
GTCTTCGTCAGATCGCCGTTGTAATGGTCGAGCAGCGATTTCAGGTACGACGTCCCTCCCTCGACGTTCTGGGCGGGATCGAAAGCGTTTCCAACGCCAAAGCGCTCTGCCGTTGCCGGAATTAACTGCATCAACCCCACCGCACCCTTGCGTGATATCGCCCAAGGATTCCAATCCGATTCCGTGCTGATGACGGCTTTCACCAGCGCCGGATCCAGGTTGTGCCGATCGGCGGCCTGCTGGACGATCTGATCCAGGTGGTCGCCGGGCGCATTCGCCGACTGCGCAGTCGGGGTAGGACTGATAGTACCCTCATCCTTGCGCTTCGGGGAATCCCCGTTCACGTAAACGAGCTTACCGTGCTCATCTAAGTACGATGCGATTTGGGCTTGAGACGGCGCGGAGGCCGACAACAGGATTACCGCCGCAATCACGACGATGGTTGCCCTAGTCATCAGGTTCCTCAATACCGCCTCTGGGGAAGGCAAAACGCTCCGCTCCGAACTAGGCTAAAAACGCGAAAACGCGCAGCGACAATGCGCCCGGGAAGACAGGCCTCCCCGGCGTAAGTTTCTGGCGTCGCGGGAATTATAACAACCGCTCGAGAAGGGGGTAAATGGACCGCAAGGCGTTTTCTATGCCCGATGTGTCTTTTCCGCCAGCCTCGGCCAAATCGGGCCTTCCGCCCCCGGAACCGCCTACCAGCTTGGCCAGTTCCTGGACGATTTTGCCGGCGTGGAGCTTGGGAATGAGGTCCTTCGTAACTGCTGCAATTAGAGCAACTTTGCCGTCTTCGGCGGAGGCCAGGACGACCACACCCGAGCCGAGTTTCTGCCGCAGGGAATCGACCATTTGGCGAAGGGCTTCGCGGTCGAAACCGTTCACCTGTGCAGCCAGCACTTTGACCCCCTTGACGTCCTTGGCCTCGCTCAGGAGGTCCCCGGCCTGCGATCCCGCAGCCTTCCGTTTGAAGCCCTCAAGTTGCTTTTCGAGGGCCTTTATGGCGTCCATTTGACGCGAAATGGCCTCGATCAGGCCATCTTCGGACGTATTCAGCATCCCGGCGGCGGAGCGCAAGGTCGTCAGCGCCCGCTGGTAATCGGAGAGGGCACGATCGCCGGAAATGGCCTCGATCCGGCGTACCCCCGCCGCAGCCGACTGCTCGGCTAGGATCTTGAAGACGCCGATTTCGCCGGTGCGGCGCACGTGTGTGCCGCCGCACAGCTCCTTGCTGTAAAAGCCGCGCGGCAAGCCGGCGTCGGGAATCGTCACCACGCGGACGTTGGCCTCAGGGTACTTATCGCCAAAGAACGCCAGGGCGCCCGAGGCGAGCGCGTCGTCGATATTCATGATGTCCGTGCGCATCTCGAGATCCTTCAGGACCTCTTCGTTCACCTGCTGCTCTATTTCGGCCAGCTCCACCGGATCGACGGCGGCGAAGTGCGAAAAATCGAAGCGCAAGTGATCGGGCGCCACGAGCGACCCTGCCTGCTTCACATGCGTCCCGAGAATGTTGCGTAGCGCCGCGTGCATCAGGTGCGTGGCCGTGTGGTTGCGCATGTTGCGCGCGCGCCGCTCGGCATCGGCGACGGTCGCGACGCGATCGCCCACATGCAAATCTTCCTTCGCCAGAATGCGGTGCGCCACCAGCCGCGAAACTGGGTAGTACGCGCCGCGCACCTCGGCCACTTCGAGCGATTCGGAATCGTTGTAGAAGCCGCCCGTATCGGCCACCTGCCCGCCCGACTCGGAATAGATCGACGTTCGGTCGAGGACAACTTCCGCCTCTGTCCCCGCCTTGATTTCGTTCACCGGGCCGTTCTTCGTGATGATCGCTTCGATCCGGCAGTCCCGCGTCGCGGTCCCAAAGTAGAAGTCCGGCTCGGTCTTGTATGTTTCCGCGAGCTTCGTGTACGCCGGATTCGCCACATCCTTGTGCACGCCCTTCCATGAAGCCTTCGCCCGAGTCCGTTGCTCCTCCATCGCGCGATCGAAGCCGTTCCAATCCACTTGCACTCCGGCGTCGCGCGTCACATCCTCAATGAAGTCGCGTGGCAGCCCATAGGTGTCGTACAGCTTGAACGCTTTCTCGCCGACATAGGCGACGCCCGTTTTGCCCGATCCGCGCAGTTCGGTCAGGTCGTCGTCAAGCTTCGTCAGGCCAACATCGACCGTGCGCTGGAAGCGGTGCTCTTCCTCGGAGACGACCTTGAGCGCGTGTTCGCCTGCAGGGCCCATCAGTTCCGGATACGCATCGGCCATCAAATCGCGGACCGCAACAACCATATCCGTAAAGAATGCGCGAGTCGGTTCAAGCAGCCGCGCATGCCGCATCCCGCGGCGCATGATCTTGCGCAGAACGTAGCCGCGGCCCTCATTCGACGGCATCACTCCATCGCAGATCAGAAATGTGGTCGCGCGCGCGTGGTCGGCAACGATTCGGAACGACGGATCAAGCTTCGCATCGCGACCGTATCGTGCTTCGGTGAATTCCTCCGCCTTGTGAATGAGCGGCATGAAGAGATCGGTATCGAAATTTGAAATTTTGCCTTCGAGCACAGCCGTCACACGCTCAAGCCCCATGCCGGTATCGACCGAAGGTTTGGGCAGGGGATTAAGCTTGCCGTCCGCGTCGCGGTTGAACTGCATGAAAACGAGATTCCAGATTTCGACGTAGCGCCCGCACTCGCATCCGAATTTACAATCCGCGTGGCCTTGATCGGATGCCGCCGGCCCCATGTCGTAGAAGATTTCGCTGCAAGGACCGCACGGGCCGGTATCGCCCATGGCCCAGAAATTTTCTTTCAAGCCGGGCACCGCGATCACGCGATCTTTCGGCGCGCCGACTTTGGTCCAAAGCTTTGCGGCTTCGTCATCAGCATCGAGCTTCTTGCCGGGAGAAACTTCGGCGCCGCCGAAAACGGTGAAATAGAGTTTCTCGACCGGGATCGCGTACCAGTCTTTTCCGGTGATGAGTTCCCAGGCAAGAGCGATCGCGTCCTTCTTGAAATAATCGCCGAAGGAAAAATTGCCAAGCATCTCAAAAAACGTGTGATGGCGATTCGTGAAGCCGACGTTTTCGAGGTCATTGTGCTTGCCGCCGGCACGCACGCATTTCTGGCACGAGGTGGCGCGGTTGTAGTCGCGCTGCTCGAGTCCGAGAAAAACATCCTTGAACTGGTTCATCCCCGCGTTGGTGAAGAGCAGCGTGGGATCATTCGTCGGAACGAGCGAGGAACTGCGCACCACGCGATGCCCGCGCTCCTCGAAAAATCTCAAGAATGTCTTTCGAATCTCGTTTCCGGTCACGTTTTTTCGGCCCTCAGGAGTGCCGTTAGTGTGTCGATTAGAACCGACCTCCGTCTTGTGTTTTCATCAAGATACGCCGATTTCTAATCGCCGCAGTGTCGATTAGAAATCGAGCTGCGCGGCGCCAGAAAGCCGCCGATCGCTCTGTCGACTCCAACTCGCACTGAACACAATATCTCACGATGACATTGTATGGATAGGGAAAGACGAGCGCAAGCAATCTGCATTAAGGAGTCGATTTGGCGGCTTGAAACGAAGCGCAGCGCGCTAATGTGACGGGACGCCGAGAAGCTAGCTCCTCTTCGGCCCGGAGAGGTCCTCAATTGGGGAAACCTAAACATTACACGGAGTACACAGAGAGGGACACGGAGACCACGGAGAAAACAGAGCACCGCGCCCTTCGCTCGCGCCGTCGCGTGCTCAGGGCGAAGAGACGCCGAGGCCGCAGAGAAAAACTCGAGGGGCCTGGCCTTTGAGTTGGTGCGTGATACCATCGCGTTACGTTTTCTTGGAGTACTCAGCTAAAGGGGCTGCTTCATGCGATGGGCGTGCGTGCGTCGGGCGGGATGGATGTGCGTTTGCCTTTGGTCGTGCCTGACCGCACCGGGAGCGCGCGCACAGCAAACTCCGATGGAAGCAGCGGCGGCTCAACTTTCGGAGCCGATCGTTCACTCGAAGCAGCGCAAAATCGCCATCTACGACTT
>JBAPOM010000396.1:0-13041 GCA_049279635.1 Candidatus Acidiferrales bacterium | reverse complement strand
TGGATGTGGATGGCACCCTCGGGAGAGACGATTCGGCTCTTGAAACACAGTTCCACACGGACGACCTGGTCGACTGGGACGATTTCATCAACGCGATACGCGGCCCGACCGCTGAGCCGCAAAAAATTGCCGGCCGTGTCGAATGGACCGGGCGCGTGCTCGGTCCCATCGCCGGGCCTACTTTCGCCGGCGACATGAACGCGACGAACGCGCAGTACGGCAAGCTGCAGTGGGACGCCTTGCGAGGCGATTTCGAATATTCGCCCGACGGTTTCCGGTTTTCGAAAGCGACCGTGCAGCGTGCGCAGAGCTTGGCGACCATCGATATGTCGCTCGAGTTCGACGGCGACTGGGGTTTTCTCGACACGAGTCCCTGGACGATGACGGCGGAGGTGAATCACGCGGCGTCGGACGATTTGCAGGAGATCATCGGCACGAATTATCCGGTGACGGGCACGCTGAGCGGAGAGATTCGCGGCAGCGGGACGCGCGCCGCTCCCGTGTTCGATTCGCGCTTTGTTTTCGACGATATCGGCGCGCTCGGATGGAGGTTCGACAGCCTGACCGGCCAATTCCATTGGGAAGAAGAGGAAGTGCGGCTATCGCAGGCCGTGCTGCGCGAGAATTCGACGGCGATTTCGGGAGACGTCGCTTACTGGCCCGGACAACTGCGAACGGAATTCGATCTCATCGGCTCGGGAATCGCGCTCGAGAAGATAAAGAAGCTGCAAACA
Organism: Candidatus Acidiferrales bacterium; assembly: GCA_049279635.1. GTDB lineage: Bacteria > Acidobacteriota > Terriglobia > Acidiferrales > UBA7541 > Palsa-295. The sequence goes on along the minus strand of JBAPOM010000396.1, from coordinate 12,307 downwards.
GGCTCGCTGCCGATCGGCGGCCGGCTCGGATTCCATCTTCGCGGCAGCGGGCCGCTATTCGCGCCGGTGGGGCAAGGCGACGTGACGCTCACGGGCTTGAAGCTCGGCACGGAGACGGAAGGGAACTTCGACGGGCACCTGACGTCCGACGGCAAGACGGCGAGCATTACGCTGGCGTCCCAAGCGCCGGCGGCGGCAAAGCTTGAGGGACAACTGAGCCTGGGGCTGGAAGGCGAGCACGCGATTTCGGGGCGGCTCGCTGTAACGCAATTCGATCTCGATCCGCTGATCAGCGCCGGGCTCCACGTGAGCCAAGTCCAGCTGACCGGGCACAGCAGCGCCGACGGCGTTTTCACGATCTCGGGTGCGCTGAGCCAGCCCGACTCGATCGAAGTGGACGCGGACATTGCGCGCATCTCGTTCGACTACCAGTTCGTGCAGCTCGCGAATGATCAGGACATCAAGCTGACCTATCACCGCAACGAAGTGCGCGTCGATCAGGCGCACTTGCACGGACCCGATACCGACTTCAAGTTCAGCGGGTCGGCGCGGTTCGACCGCGACCAGCCGTTGCGATTTTCGCTTTCCGGGGACGTCAATTTGCGGCTCATCAAGGGCTTGTTGCCGTCGCTGAACGCGCAAGGCAGCACGAGCGTGAACGTGTCCGTCGAGGGAACGATGGCGCGGCCGACGATCACGGGGCGAGCCACGGTGCGCAACGCGTCCGCCGTCTACGGCGATTTTCCGGTGGGGCTGAGCAAGCTGAATGGAGACTTCCTGTTCGACAAGAGCAGGCTGGTGTTCGATCGCGTGACGGCCGAAGCGGGCGGCGGCCAACTGACGCTGAGCGGCAACCTCGCGTATGGCGAGGGGCCCGTGCGCTACGAAGTGACGGCGACCACGTCGCAGGCGCGCATCCGTTATCCCACCGGTATGAGCTGGCTCGCGGGCGGCACGATACGGCTTTCGGGAACCACGACGGCGGGCTTGCTCAGCGGACGCGTGCAGGTGCAGCGAATTCTTTTTGCGCAGGGCGTGGATGTGGCGTCGTTTTTCGCCGCAGCTTCGGAAACATCGCCGGGACCGCCTTCGACCACGCCATTCCTGCAGAATCTGGCGCTGGATGTCGAGGGGCAGACCAGCCCCGGCGCGCGGATCGAATGGAGCGGCGCGCACGTTGATATCGACGGCGACGTGCGGCTGCGCGGCACATTCGACAGGCCAGTGCTGCTCGGCAACGTGCACCTGCTGGGCGGGGAGATGCCTTTCCGCGGCAACGTATTTCAGATCACGCGCGGCGATATCAATTTTGCGAATCCTTTCCGGCTCGATCCGGAGCTCGACGTGGAGGCGACGTCCACGATCAGCCAGTATCAGGTGACGATCGACTTTTCGGGCAGAGCCAGCCATCTGGCGCTGAACTATCGTTCCGATCCGCCGCTGCCGGATTCGGATATCGTCGCGCTGCTCGCGCTGGGAAGCCCGGGGGAACAGAGCGGCCTGCGTTCGTCGCCCGGGTCGTCGCAGAACTATGGCGCGACCGCGCTGCTTTCCGAGGCCATCTCGACCGGAATCGGGAGCAGGATCGAGCACCTTTTCGGGATCAGCTCGTTTCGCGTCGATCCGTTCGTCGCGGAAACTTCGACAGAATCGAACGCTGCCGCGCGCGTGACGATTCAGGAACAGGTGGCGCGCGGGCTCACGGTAACGTACTCGAGCAATGCCGCGACGTCAAACCAGTATCAGCTGATCCAGGTGGAATATGCGATCAAGCGCGATCTCTCGGTCGTTTTTCTGCGCGACATCACCGGCACCTATGGCATGGACATCAAGTGGGTGAAGCACTTCAAGTAGTTCCGCGCGAGATTATTCCGGAAGCAAGAAGAGCGAATCCGGGGAAAGCCGCACGTGCCAGGGCTGCGGGAGATTGCGGAAGCGCTCCCACTTTTCCTTGAAGACTTCAGCTTGCAGATGGTGCTCGCCGGATTCTGTGGGCGGCTGGTGCAAGCGCAGGTAGAGCGTGATGCGGAAGGGCGTCTCGGAGGAACGCACGAGCCAGCACGGGAAGATATTCTCTGCGTCGGCTTCCGGCGCGGCTGCGCTCGAAGGTTCCGCGAAGTCGATATGGTGCGCGCGAATTCCGACGTGCGCGGCGGGGCGTGCGAGCGCGTGGGCTATGCGGAGATTGCAGCCCCAATCGAGAGCTTCGATCGTGTAGTCCGAGACTCTGCGGGCTTGGGAGAAATTCTTGCAGCCGGTGAGTTGCGCGACTTCGAGGCTTGGCGGATGGCGAAAAATCTCTTCCTTGCCGCCGAATGCGGCGACGCGGCCGCGCGCCAGCACCAGCAACTGTTCGCCGAGGCGGTAGGCTTCCTCGATGTTGTGCGTCACTACGAGCGCGGGGCGGCGATACGCCGCGAACGTTTCCTGAAGCTGGGCTTCCACCTGGCTGCGCAGATGCGTGTCGAGCGCGGAGAGCGGCTCATCGAGCAGCAGCGCTTCGGGCTCGATCGAAAGAGCGCGTGCCAGGGCGACACGCTGTTGCTCGCCGCCGGAAAGCTCGCGCGGATAGCGGGACTCGAGTCCGCGCGCGTGCGTGCGGTCGATCAGCGCGGCCAGCCGGCGCGACTGCTCTTCCGCCGGCAAATTCCGTAAGCCGAAGGCGATGTTTTCCGCGACCGTGCGATTGGGGAAGAGCGCGTAGTGCTGGAAGAGCAGGCCCACGCGCCTGCTGCGCGCCGGGACGCGAATGCGCGCCTGGGTGTCGAGCAAGACGCGGCCGTTGAGATCGATGCGGCCGCGGTCGGGCTGCTCGAGGCCCGCGATGCAGCGGAGCAGCATTGTTTTTCCGGCGCCGGATGGCCCGAGGATTCCGAGCGGAGCGTCGCCGGCCGTGAACGACACGTCGAGTGCGAAATTCGGGAACTGCTTGGCGACTTGGACCTGGAGCGGCATGTCAGCGGCGCATCCAGCGGGCGCGTCCCTGCGCGCGCGTCCAGTGATAGAGGCCGGCGAGCAGGGCGAGCGAAATGACGACGTCGATCGCACACCAGGCGAAGGCGCGGGTCAGGTCGTCGGATTCGACCGCGAAATAGATGGCGACCGGGATCGTTGCGGTGCGGCCCGGGATATTTCCGGCGAGCATCAGTGTGGCGCCGAATTCTCCGAGAGCGCGTGCGAATGAGAGGATGGTACCCGCGAGGACGCCGGGCCAGGCGAGCGGTAGCGCAATCTCGCTAAAAACCCTCCATTCGGACGCGCCGAGTGTCCGCGCAGCTTCGAGGAATCGCGAGTCGACCTGTTCGAGCGCTGCGCGAGCGGTGAGATACATCAGCGGGAACGAAACGACCGCGGCGGCGATCACAGTGGCCGGCCAGGAGAAAACGACCGTCGCGCCGAACCTCAAAAGAAGCTTGCCGAGAGGACCGTTGCGCCCGAAAAGCAGGAGCAGCAGAAATCCAACGACGGTCGGCGGCAGCACCAGCGGCAGCAAGAAAATGCCGTCGACGAGCGCTGCGGCGGGCCCTCGGCGCCTTTCGCGCCAAGCCGCGGCCGCCAGGCCGACGGCGAGCGTGATCAGCGTGGCTGTAACGCTCGTTTCGAGCGAAATGCGGACGGGGGACCAGTCCATGGGATCAGCCAATATTAGATTTAGCGGGACCGGCAGCGTCATCGGGAGAGGATTGTAGCTGAATCAGTGCAATTCAGCTCGCATTCGCGCTATGCAAATCGCCGTTTTGGTAGGGCGGCGATCGCGCGCGAAATGGCCGACTCGCCTGGCGGATGGCTATGGCTTCGTCGGTGGTGAAGGCTGCGACGTATCCGGGGAGCCTTTTGATTCCGAGTCCGCTTTGATGGCGGCGGCCTCGTCCTGGATCCACTGAATCGATCCGGCGAAGACGTCGTTGGTGATGTCGGCCTGCTTGTCGACGAATTTGCGTCCGATAGGGCTTTCGTAGAACTGGATCAGCTGGTGGATGTCATCTGCCGTGAAATATTTGTCGTAGATGGTGACATACAGATCCTCGAAGGCGCCCGAATCGATTCGTGCCTGCATGCGGGCCATCGTATCTTGCATCAGGCGTTTCTGCTGTGCGCTCGATGCGTCGTCGTGCGAGAACTGCTCCATCTGCGCCATCAGCGTCGGGCCCATCCGGGCGATTGCCGTCTTCGTTCCCATCAGGTCGAGGAGGTGGAGAATTTCCGCGCGCTTTGCTGGATCGACGGAATGAGCCGGGGCACCCGCTGCCGTCGCAGCGGACGGCTTCGATTGCTCCTGCTCCTGCGCGTGAAGGCCGCCCGCGACGGCAAAGACCGCGAGGCTCGCCGCGGATAGCACCAGCACGCGAAGAGTGATTCGTACTCTCATCATTCCCTCCCTGCCGCTGCTCGCCACGAGCGAGCCACACTCCGCCGTTCGCGCGACCGCGATGGCTACTTCTGCGGTGGCCCTGATTCCGTCGAAGGCGCAGCGCCAGGGGCGCCGGGAGCGCTCGGGGCCGGCGTCTGCGGCTGAAGCATCGGCTTAAGTTCGGGGTAATCGTCCTCCATGCCGTCGAGGACGCTCATGGCCGCGTTCTGCTCGATCTGCACGCCAGTGTTTTGCGCTTCCTGATTGATGACGGGCATCTGTTTGACCATTTTCTGCCCGACGGGCGTTTCATAAAACTTGGTGATCTGCTGGATGTCGTCCATCGTGAACACGCGCGCGTAGATGGGCACCATGGCGTCGGTCACCGCGCTCGACGGGGAAGCGGCGGAAAACTTTTGGCTGAAACTGTCCATGAATTTCGGAAGCTTATCGGCCGATAGGTTGTGACTCATGATGGTGCGGATGCGGTCTGTGAGAAACGAATTGATGTTGTCACCCAGCTTGGATGTTTCGGTGACGTCCATCAGATGCCGGATCGCGGCATCTTCGGCCGGATCGACCTTTCCGGCGAGAGACGGCGGGGCCGCCTGAGAAATCGCAGACGGCGGGGGCGCCTGGTGTTGCGCGGGAACGCCCGGCTGGTGCTGGGGCGGATTGCTGCCGGCGGGCACTTGCGCAAAAGCGGGCGCCGCCACACACAACAGGGCAGCGATGAGGGTAATGGAAAGTTTCATAATTCTCCTTGGAGGGCTAACGGTTGCGAGAGTTCGATGCTTATCATATCGAAGCTCGGACCCGGCGTCACGGCGGATTTCACCGTGGGACCACGCATGGAGCGGAGACGCCGGCGCTTTTCTGGTATATCTTTCTCTCACGGTTCACGGGGTGATCCAGCACCTGCTGTTTTGACGTGACCAGAGGCTGTTTTGGGTTCCAATGAACAATAACGGCGACCGTGCAGCAGCTGCCGGTCAGGATTTTGAGGCCGAACGGCGCGATATGGTTGCTCGGCAGATCCGCGACCGCGGGATCCGCTCGGCGCGCGTGCTCGATGCGATGGAAACGGTGCCGAGGCACTTGTTCGTCCCCTCGGAGTGGATTCGCGGAGCGTACGCGGACGAGCCATTGCCGATCGGAGAAGGGCAGACGATCTCGCAGCCGTTTATGGTGGCGGCGATGGCCGATGCGCTTTCGCTCGAGGGGCGCGAGCGCCTTCTCGAAGTCGGATGCGGCTCCGGCTATCAGGCAGCCGTGCTTTCGCGACTCGCCAAGGAAGTGATCGCGGTGGAAACGCAGCCGGTGCTGGCGGCTTCGGCGCGGGAGCGCCTGGCGCGCATGGGTTATGCGAATGTGACCGTGGAGGAAGGCGATGGCTCCGCGGGTTGGCCCGCGTCGGCGCCTTACGACGCGATTCTGGTGACCGCTGCTGCGCCCGAAGTTCCCAAGCCGTTGATCGATCAACTGGCCGAAGGCGGGCGGCTCGTGATTCCGGTGGGAGGATCGCAGCATCAGGAGCTGCTGCGCATCGTGAAACGAGAGGGCCGGACAACCGAGCGATCGCTGTACTCGTGCCGCTTTGTGCCTCTTCTGGGCCGCTACGGCTGGCGGCAACGCAGTCAGGATACCGATCAAGGATGAACGAAATCCCACCCGAACTTTCCATCATCATTCCCGCATTCAACGAGGAGAAGCGGCTCGGCGGCACACTCACCCGCATCCGGGAATATTTCGATGCGCATCCCGCGGGGCCCGGCGGCATCGAGATCATCGTGGTCGACGATGGTTCGACCGACGGCACGGCGCGGCTCGTGGAAGAGTGGACGCGAGAGATCCCTTCGTTGCGGCTCGTATCGAACGGCAAGAATCGGGGCAAAGGTTACAGCGTCCGCCACGGGATGCTCGAGGCGCGCGGACGCGTGGCGCTTTTTACCGACGCCGATCTTTCGTCGCCCATCGAGGAATCCCAGAAGCTACTGCGGGCGATCCGGGTCGGGAACGACGTGGCGATCGGCTCGCGGGCGCTCAATCGTTCACTGATCGCCGTCCATCAATCGCGCCTCCGCGAGATCGCCGGGATGATCTTCAACGGCTTCGTCCGGCTGTTCACCGGCTTGCCGTTCGAGGATACGCAGTGCGGATTCAAGGCCTTCGTGCGCGAGAGAAGCCGCATCATTTTCGAGCAGCAGCGCACCGAAGGATTCGGATTCGACCCGGAGATTCTGTTTCTCGCGCAGCGGCACGGCCTGCGGTCGGTGGAAGTTCCAGTCCGCTGGGCGCACGACCCGGCTACGAAGGTTCACGTGGTGCGCGACAGCCTGCTGATGTTCGCCGACCTGATCTACATCCGCTGGAACGTGCTGACCGGCCGCTACGCGAAGGCGCGGCTCTAGGCGCGTATATCCCGGGCCTCAGCCCCTGTGTGGCCAACGAGAATCTTTGTAGGTCGTGGCTTTCAGCCACGACATAAACCTCGCAAAATCGCCGGGCTTTAGTCCCTGAAGTTCTCTGCGCGGCTGCCGCATTGCGAAGTTATGTCGTGGCTGAAAGAGTTTGTGTGACAACCCGCGCCCGTTTGCACGGATCGTTGCTTCGGCCCGCGAGGGCGCCGGTGGAAGCGTGGGCCTTTAGCCCTCGAAAAAAGCGCAGTGTAGACAGGGCTTTAGCCCCGGGGTTCCCTGCGTCGCCGTAATTACGAAGGTGGCTCCTAGTGCCCGTGGTGCTGGAATCACGCGCACAGGCCCTGACCCACGAAGATTCGCGCCATCACACCCGCTCTGCCGCCGTTCGGCTATTTCCTTGGCTGGGCCGATGGAGGAAGCAAGCCATTGAGGCGCAGATAGGATGCCTCCGTGCTGTAGTGATCGGCGAAATCGGCCGCCAGGACAAACATGAGTGTGGCGCGTGTGGCGGTCCGCCCACCGAAAAACGGCAGCTGTTCGCCGAGCTTGGAATCATCGAGATTGGCGAGCGACGTGGTGCAGAAATCGAAAGATCCTTTCAGCGCGCTGACGAGCTTGTCCTTCGGATCGGTTTCATTTAGGTCCTGCTTCGGAGCCGCGACGCCGGAGATCGTCGAGCACATGCCGAAGTTGAACGTGGCCATGTGCGCGACCAGATGGCCGAACGTCATTTGGGCCGGAGTTGGATGATAGCTGTACTTGTCCGCGGGCATTTCTTCCGCCCCGGCAACCACGTCTCTGGATTCGCGGGCCACGATTCCGCGCAGGGCATTCGAGACGGGGTTCGCTTCAGGCGCGGGCGCCTGCTGCGCGGATGCGGCGAGCGGTGCGAGCGCAGCGGCCAGAATCACAAGAAGAATTCTTTTCATGGTTCTCCCTCCACCGGATTTTGTGGTGCGCTTCAGGATAATCCGCGAAAGGCGTGCGCCACAAGCATTTAGCGGCCTTGCCGAGAGGTTTTATGTTACGAAGCTTTAATATACAAAGTACTTGAAGAAAGTGCTTTACATGCTATCCTAAGCCCATGGCTCTATCCAAACTTCCCCGTCCCCGGGCGGTTGATCCGGTTGCCATCGACGACCGTGCGCGCGATAACCTTCGTTTCATCCGCGAGACCATGGAACGGGCCGGATCGTTCACCGCCGTGCCCGGCTGGGGCGGCGTCGCGATCGGCATTACGGCTCTCGGAGCGGCGGGCATCGCGTCGCAGCAGTCGTCGCCGTCGAATTGGCTGCTGACCTGGGTGGCCGAGGCGGCGGTGGCAATTTCAATTGCCGTGTGGACGACGATGACGAAGGCGCGCGCTGCGGGGAGTCCGTTGTTTTCGGGGCCGGGCCGGCGATTCGTCTATAGCTTCGCACCGCCGCTTTTCGTGGGGGCGCTGCTTACGCTGGTGCTCGCGCGGCTCAGCATCATGGGGGCCGTCCCGGGCGTGTGGCTGTTATTGTACGGTACCGGCGTGGTGACGGGCGGCGCATTTTCGATCCGCGTCGTGCCGTTGATGGGTCTTTGTTTCGTTGTGCTGGGAACGGTGGCGTTGTTTTGTCCCTGGTCGTGGGGCAACGCGCTTTTGGCGGCCGGATTCGGCGGTTTGCACTTGATTTTCGGCGCCGTGATTGCGAGGAAATATGGCGGGTAAATTGGGAGCCTTCCGCTCGTCGCGGGAGGACAAGGGAAAACGCGGCGCTGCGCCTGCGCGGCCGCCGGAAACCGCCGCGGTGAATCTGGATCGAGTGATCCACGAGCGCACCCGGCTTGGCATTCTGAGCGCGCTTGCTGTAAACGCATCGTTGGCGTTCAGCGAACTCAAGCAGCTTCTCAAAGTGACGGATGGAAATCTGAGCGTCCACGCGCGCAAGCTGGAGGACGCGGGTTACATCAGCTGCACGAAATCGTTCGCGGGCCGTGTGCCGAAAACCGAATACCGGCTGATGCCGGCGGGGCGGCGCGCGCTCGAAAAGTATCTCGACCACATGGAAGCCCTGATTCGCGCGACACGCGAAGGCTAATCGGACCGAGGCAAAGGCCAAAGGAATCTTATGGTCGCACAGACGGTAACCGAGTTCCCGCATCCCGCTCCGAAGCTTCATGTCGCAATTCTGCTTGACGGCAACGGCCGGTGGGCGGCGTCTCGAGGGCTCCCGCGCGTGGAAGGCCATCGCGCCGGAATGGCGGCCGTGCGCCGCGTGGTGCGCGCCGCGCCCGAGCTGGGCATCGGCACGCTGAGCCTGTACGCCTTCTCTTCGAATAACTGGGAGCGGCCCACCGGGGAAGTGAATTCGCTGCTCGGCCTGGTCGAAAGCTATCTGCGCAGCGATGCGGCCGAGTGCGCCTCGCAGGGTGTCCGCCTCCGCATCATCGGCCGGCGCGATCGCATACCACGGTCGCTCGTCGAAGCAATCGAAAGCGCCGAACGCGCGACTGCATCCGGCCGCAAACTCGAATTGCGCATCGCGCTCGACTATTCGTCGCGCGATGCGATTCTGCGCGCGGCCTGCTGGATGGTTTCAAGCCTCGAGGTGTCCGACAAGGAATTTGCGCGACGGCTGGGCCAGGTGACTCATGCGGGCGGGCCGATGTCCGACGTCGATTTGCTGATTCGCACGGGCGGGGAGCGGCGCCTGAGCGATTTCCTGCTGTGGGAATGCGCGTACGCGGAATTGCTCTTCACGCCGCGGATGTGGCCGGAATTCGAGGCTGCCGATCTTGCGGCGGCGGTGAAGGATTTCCTCGGCCGCGAACGGCGCTTCGGAAGATTGCCGGAAGCGGCCGCCAGCTAGTAGTTCAGGGTTTGCCGGTGGAAGCGTGGGCCTTTAGGCCCTCGAAAAGCGACGCTTATTTGTGTGGCTTTAGCCATGGGGGTGCGGCGTCAATTTCCGCCCCGGCTCGCGATTCTCAGCTGTGCAGTAGATGCTCGCGGGCAATATCGAATGCTTTCAGGATCACACGAGTCGCGGTCTCGGTCAGCGCGAATTGCGCGAGTTCCGCCGGTGTAGCCCACGCAACCTCTGTGACGTCGCTTCCCGCGCGCGCCTCGCCGCGTACCGCCTCGCACAGATAGTCGAGAACCACGTAGTGGTACCTCGCTTTGCCCTCGCCATCGAGATTGATGCGCTCGAAAACCTCGATCAGCTCGAGCACCGTCACCTCGATGCCGGTTTCTTCGAGCAGCTCGCGGCGCACACCCAGCAGGAGCGTTTCTCCCGATTCGAGCATGCCGCCGGGAATCGACCACTGCCCTTCGAGCGGCGGGCTGCCGCGCCGCACCAGCAGCGCGCGTCCATCCGAAATGATGACTCCGCCGACGCCGACCACGGGACGATCCGGGTATTCGCGATTACGCGTCATCGGTGCGCGATTCCTCTCGGAGATTCCTTGCCACGGGCGTTATATAATACGCCGTCGGGCGGAAAACCCGCACAGGAGAGATAGCCTTGACCAGATGCCCGGAATGCGACACTGAAATCGATCTGGATGAAGACGAAGTCGAAGAGGGCGAAATTCTCAGCTGCCCGGAGTGCGATGCGGAACTCGAAGTGACGCAGACGCACCCGGTGCATTTCGTCGTGCTGTCGGAGGACGAAGACGACGAGGACGATGACGATGACGAGGACGGAGACGCCGACGAAGGCTCCGACGCGGAGGACGCCGAAGAGGAAGAAGATGAGGAAGTAGAATGACCCGTAGCGCCGCCGCGGCCCTTGGAATCATTTGCCTCATGGTATTCGGCCCAGCGTTTGTCCGGCCGGCGCGCGCCCAGGATCAGAAAGGCGATCTGCAGCTGCGCACGATCCACGGCACAGTGGTGGATAAGGACGAGAATCCGGCTCCCGCGAGCGTCGTCTACCTGCTGAATGTGAAGACGCAGGCCGTGAAGACGTACATTGCGGACAATGCCGGCCTCTACCGCTTCAGCGGCCTCGATCCGAACATCGATTACGAAGTCCACGCGGAGAAGGACAACATGACTTCCGCGACCCGCACTGTTTCCAGCTTCGATTCCCGCCGCGACATCGAGGTCGTTCTGAAGCTCTCGCACGTCAAGAAAAGCACCCACTAAGAATCGTCGAAAAATACCGAACGTCGTTCCGAGGGCGGGGTTTGCCCGAGGAACTTCCTTCGGCCTGTCATCCCGAGCGAAGCGAGGGATCTGCTTTTTGCAAAATCCGGGGAAAGGGCAGGACCGGGACTGGTTTGCGGCCCGCCGCCTTCTCGCCATCCCGCGCGCCGAACCTCGCCAAAAATATTCTCTATTGTTTTCCAATAGGAGTTGTGGCAGTGTGCCTATGGGAATCCAATAGGAGAACCAAACGATGGCTCCGGACAAAGCGGATGTTTGGCAGGGCACTCTCGCGCTGATGGTGTTGAAGACGCTCGAATCGCTCGGGCCGCTGCACGGGTACGGCATCGCGCGCCGCATCGAGCAGACCAGCGGCGATCTGCTCTCCGTGAACTACGGCACGCTCTATCCGGCGCTGCTCAAGCTCGAGCAGGAGGGCCACATCGCTTCGGAGTGGGGCACCTCGGACAACAATCGCAAGGCAAAATACTACAAACTCACACGCGCGGGGCGTAAGCGCATCGAGAAGGAAGAGCGCGAGTGGGAGCAGACGACGGCGATCCTCGCGCGGTTTCTCACGCCGAGCGAGGAGTCGTGATGCGCGCCCTGCGTGCGTGGTTCGTGCGATTCGGCGGGCTGTTCGGCAGGCGGCGGCGCGACCGCGAACTCGCGGCCGAGCTGGAATCGCATCTGCAGATGCACATCGAGGACAACGTGCGCGCAGGGATGACTCCAGAAGAGGCGCGGCGGCAGGCGCTGATCAGCCTCGGCGGCATCGACCAGACCAAGGAGAGCTACCGCGATCAACGCGGCCTGCCGTGGCTCGAGACGCTGCTACAAGACCTTCGCTTCGGCCTCCGCATGCTCGCAAAGTCGCCGAGCCTGACGTCGATCGTAGTCATCACGCTCGCGCTGGGCATCGGCGTCAACGCGGCGATCTTCAGCGTGGTGGACAGCTTCCTGCTTCGCCCTTTGCCCGTGCCGCGTCCCGAGCAGATCGTCGTGCTGGCGAGCCATCAGCAGGGAGCTCCCATGGGCGCGTCGCACTTCTCTTATGCGGATCTCACCGACTTTCGGAAGCAGGCTTCGGGCGCTTTTTCCGACTTGTTTGCTTATGCGCCGGCCCCTGTCGGCCTGAGCGTCGAGGGCCGGGCCGACCAGATGACAGTCAGCTGCGTGACCGGGAACTACTTCTCGGGTCTGGGCGTGAAGCCCGCACTCGGGAGACTGTTCCTACCCGGGGAAGGCGAGAGACTTGGCGACTCGCCGTACGTCATTCTCGCGTACTCGTACTGGCAGACGCGGTTTGGCGCCGATCGGGACGTAATCGGCAAGCAGGTTCGCGTGAACGGCAGTCCTGCGACGATCATCGGCGTTACCCCAAAAGATTTTCACGGAACCTATTCGATCCTCGAC
>JBAPOM010000395.1:0-3540 GCA_049279635.1 Candidatus Acidiferrales bacterium | reverse complement strand
GCTTTAGCACGACCCGCATCTTCAGGCGCACATGCGCCCGGCGCTCGGGCTGATTTGTCTGCAACGCCTGCGCGATCCTCTTCTTCAGTTCCTTGTAATCGACCGGCTTCTCGAAAAATGCGCTCGCGCCCAGCCCTTCGCAATGCTGCTGGTACTTCGCCGCCGATTCGCCGGTGATGACGAGGATCGGGATGCGCGAGGTATAGCTCAGAGTGTGAAGCGTGTGGCAGAGCTCGAAGCCGGAAAGCCGCGGCATCATCAGGTCGAGCAGAATGGCTGCGGGCTTATGCTCCAGCGCCAGGCCTAGAGCTTCCTCAGGATCCTCCGTCTCCAGAATTTCGTAGGTGTCGTTCAAGCGCATCTTGTGGAGACTGCGCATGTCCGCATCGTCATCCACGATCAGGATCTTGGCCATCGTTGGGTCCTCGATTCGTTTTCCTGCTATTTGCTATTGTTCAATCTCAGGCTACCGGCGCGGCGGTCGAAACGTGCAGCGCTTCCCGGATTTTGCGGGCCAGGCTCTCGCGCGTGAACGGCTTTTGCAAAAAGAGGCTGCCCGGCTCGAGGATGTCCTTTTCGCCCACGCGTTGTCCCGTGTAGCCGGACATGAATACGACCTTTACGTCGGGGCGCTTCTGCTTGAGCTGGTCCGCCAGGATGCGCCCGCTGATGCCGGGCATTACGACGTCCGTGAGGAGCACGTCAATTTCGTCGGCCGTCTGCTCGCTCAAACGCAGCGCCTGGTTTCCGTCGGACGCTTCGAGCACGCGATATCCGTAAAGCTCGAGCAGATGCCGCGTCAGGGCGCGCAGCGTGTCTTCGTCTTCGGCAACTAGGATCGTTTCCGTTCCCCGAAGCTCTTCGGGGCGTTCGGGCCCGAGTGTGTTCGCCTCGACCGCGTTTTGGCCGACGCACGGAAGATAAATGTTGAACGTTGTGCCCTTGCCACGGGTGCTCACAACGTCGATGTATCCACCGCTCTGCTTCACGACGCCGTAAACGGTGGATAATCCGAGCCCTGTTCCCTTGCCCTTTTCCTTGGTCGTGAAAAAAGGTTCGAAGATTCTCTGCTGCGTCGCCGTGTCCATCCCGATCCCGTTATCGCTGACGGTCAGCAAAATGTATGAGCCTGGCAGCACGGGATAGGCGTAGCGTCGCGTGAACTTGTCGTCGATTTCGAAGTTGGAAGTCTCGATCACCAGCCTGCCGCCCTCGGGCATCGCGTCCCGTGCGTTCACCGCGAGATTCATGATCACCTGTTCGATCTGACCTTGGTCTGCGCGAATTTTTCCGAGCGCTGGATCGAGGCTTGTGAGCAGCTCGATGTCTTCGCCGATGAGGCGCCGCAGCATCTTTTCGGTGTCGGAAACGACGGCGTTGAGGAGCAGAACCTTCGGTTCGAGAACCTGCTGGCGGCTAAAGGCCAGGAGCTGTTTCGTCAACGAAGACGCGCGGTTGCCGGCTTTGATGATCTGATCGACTGGCGCGCGCATCGCGTCGGTCCCGGGGATGCGCTCCTGGAGGATCTCGGCGTAACCGATGATCACGCCCAGCAGATTGTTGAAATCGTGCGCGACGCCACCCGAGAGGCGGCCGATGGCGTCCATCTTCTGCGATTGCCGAAGCTGCTCTTCGAGACGCCTCCGCTCGCTGATGTCGCGGTTGACGATGACGAGATTTTCGACCTCGCCCTTGGCGTTCATTACCGGGCTCGCGGTGGATTCGAGGTAAACCCAGCTCCCGTCCTTGTGACGCATCCGGTATTCGACCCGGCGGCCGACGCCCGTGCGCCGTGCCTCGGCCGCCGCATCGACTACGATCTGGCGGTCGTCCGGGTGCACTTGCTCGAAGGACGACGTGGCTTCGAGCTCATCCAGCGCGTAGCCCAGGATCCGGTGGTAGGAGGGGCTGTTGTAGATGCGCTTTCCGTTTGAATCGACGACGGCGATCATGTCAACCACGTTTTCGCTGATGAGCTTGAAGAATTCTTCGCGTTCCAACAGGCGGTGCCGCATTCGTGTGATCTGCAATTGCTGGTAAACCACGTACAAATCAAACACCAACACCAGGCCGACGAGCCCGCGAATCGCGACTACGAGGTCCGCTCGACCGGCTTCCTCGGAATGCGGGTGAATGATGCCTAGCGCGAATGAGGTCAAGCCCGCCGTAAGCAGCAACGTCACCGCGATCGCGGCCCACGAGAGCGACCACTCGCGGCTCTCGATCTGGCGCATGTTTGGTGCTTTTGACTTAGGCAAAGCGCTCATTGCGGCTCCGGAAGTCACGCCGAGGAAGGCCGGACCAGGAATGTCTCAACCCTCATCGTACATCGTAGAAGATATCGACAAGTCGCTAAGATTTTTCATTCAAGTTGTGGCTCAGTTGGTAAATATGTGTGGCACAACTGTGTCGCTGTGAAACTGTTGCCGTTTGGTACCACTTCTTGCGGGGCTCGGAGGCGGAGGCTCTTGGCGAGGCAGAGAAACATTGCGGGTAGGGCGTTGCCGCCCCACCCGCGGTGTCGAGGTTACGATTACTTGGTGAAGACGTTCGTCGTGTCGAAATTGCCCATGCCGGTTTCGATGTGCGACACGTCCGTCAGGGTATTGCCGTCGGCGCTCACCGTGTAGGTGTCCTTGATCTTGACGTCGCTGCCCTGAAAGCTGGTCTTCGCGTCAATCACCAAAGCATTGCCATCCCACTGAGCCGTGCCGGTCACCTGCGTGCCGCCCATTCCGGGCCACGTTGAGGACTTGCCGTCCGTGGTGAGCGACTCGGCATAGGCCGAATCGCCCATCGGGCCACCCTTCTGGTCGATGGCGATCTTGATGGAGGAGGCGTCCTCGGTGATCGTGTCCACCTGACTCGCCGGCGGGGGCATCTGGCCGAAATTGCTCTTCGCCGTGTCGAGCTTCCACGTGCCGCTCAGGTCGGGCTGCGATCCGCCGGTGTGGATCATGGCAGAGGCTCCCGGTGTGGCGGCCATGCCGCTGGCAGCAGGTGCGGCCTCGGCTGCGGCGGAGCCGCCTTTGTCATAGACGTAAGTCCGGTCGCCATTCATGGTGGCGGAGGCGATATGCCCCGTCATGGTGAGCGTCGAGCCATCGACCGAAAACGTCATCTTGTCCGTGAGAATCGCGCCCTGAAAGGGAACCGTCTCCAGAACGAACACGGAATTTCCGTCCCAGCCGCACTGAATCTTGCTGAGTTTGAGACCGGGCATCAGTTGCGCTTTCGGATCATCCGGCGCAAACGTGACCTCTTTGCCGTCGAGCGTGCACTCACGCGTGTAGTTTTGAGTGCCGCGTGCGCCGACGCTGGTGACATGCTGCTGGAAATCCGAGCCGTTGATCTGAACCGTGTCCGTCTCGCTTTGCGGCGGCGGAAACTGCCCGAAGCTGCTCTTCGCGTTATCGAGGGTCCAAGTGCCATTGAAGCTGGCGCCTTGCTGCGCCAGGGCGGGCATCGCGAGCGCTGCCGCGCCAAACAAAATCACGAGAAACTTGCGGTCCATGAACCACCTCCTGCGTTCCTATACGC
>JBAPOM010000394.1:0-11600 GCA_049279635.1 Candidatus Acidiferrales bacterium | reverse complement strand
ACCGCCACCTGTACCGCCGCCACCGGGCGCGCCGCCTCCGCCACCTCGGCCGCCACCACCTCGGCCGCCACCACCTCCGCCGCCGGGCGCTCCGCCGCGCTGCGGAAACGCAGCGAGGACGAGATGCGGTCCAGTGCTCGGAGCGTCTTGGCGGAAAAGCTGCGTGCCGGTGGGCATCGGCGCCGTGAGTCCGCGAACGTCGAGCGGATAGATCGCGACGTTGGCCTGATTGCACGCGGAGATTGTCGCGGTGAGATCGATCGCGGCGTCGGGCGTCATCGGGAATCCTTCGGTGAAAAGCACCACGCTCTTGCGGCCGGGAACCGCCGCGAGGTCCTTGGCCAGCGTGCGGATCGCCAGCAGCAGCGTGTAGACGCCGAAATCGTTCCCGGTATTGAAGAGGCTCGGCATCGGCGCGCCTGCCTCGGCGCCTCCCGAGGATGAATCCGAATCGTTTGGCGAGACCGCGGATGATTTGGCGTACTCGGTTGCGCGCTTGAGCTGCGCGGGATCGCCGGTGAAATTCTGGATGATGCGCAGCGCGCCGGTGAAATCGACGACGGCCATCACGCGGTCGGGGCCGGCGTCCGCGTCGATGAATTTCAGGGCGGCCTGGCGCGCTTGCGCCTGATTGGCGAAGTCCATCGTGGAATCATCGAAGAACAGCACCATGTAGTGGCGCTCGGGAGTCTGAGAGGCGCTTTCGGACGATCCGAAAGAAAAATTGACGATCTGCTGCTCCTTGTCGTTGTCGTAGACGCGGAAATCTTTGGGCGTGAGATCGTGGACGTAGTTGCCCTTCTTGTCGGTGACGATCACGTCGACGCGCACGACGCGCGACTCGGCGCGGATCACAGGTGCCGAACTCGCGGGTGTTTCCGGCGCCGCGTTCGCGTTCGTTGCGGGCGGCCCGCTGGGAGGAGGCGGCTGCTGGGCGCGCGCGGGTGGGCAGAAAGCGGCGGCCATCGCGATCGCCAGCGCAATGGTTGCAAAGCCCCGCGTGATTTGCCGAATCGTCATAACGCAACCTCCTTCGCGTTTCACGCCCGCGTCGCTAGAATGGGATTTCCACGGAGCCGCTTTCCGCGGCGAGTTGCGCCGCATTGGAATCGCGCACCACGAGGCGCACGATGTAATCGCCCGGCTTCACGTCGAAGTTGGTTCGCACCGTCACGCCAGTCTGGCTGAGTCTCGCGAGCGTATCGTCGCGCAGCTTCATGATGATCACTTTTTGCGTTCCGGTGACGAAGTTGCCGTTGCGGTCGAAGAGGGCGGCGACCACGGTGAGGTCGTTGTCGTTGCGGCCGTTGGCCTTGTCGAAGCGGAGATGCGCGAGATCGACGTGAGCGAGCACCGCGAGTTTCGCGTCGGTCGCGTCGGTTTTATAGAACTGCGTTTGCAGCGCTACGGGCAACCCGTGCTGCTCCTCCTGCGAAAAGAGCGCGTCTTGAATGGTGCGCGCGGCCAGTTGCTCGGGCGTTTCTCCGTGTTTCGGCGCATAGAATCCTTTGCGCGCCAGGATCGTATACTTATTTTTTCCCGCCAGCCCGACTTTTATCGAATGGAAGTGGCCGTCGTATTTCAGATTTTGCGGCACGAACGCCAGCAGGTAGTAGGCGTCGGGCGGGGAGGCGAGTTCGTGCAGGCCCGCGAGGAGATCGTTGTTGTCGTGAAACGAGACGCCGCCCGTCTCCGAAGCGAGGTCCATCAGAACTTCCACCTGAGAGGACTGGCCGTCGACGTGCAGCCTGGTGCGATACCCCGCCGTGACCGGGTTCGGGTCGTTGGTGGCCTGCGAGATGTCGCCGAGGTCGGGAACGTACAGCCCGCGCGCGTCGAGCGTGTTGATGAATACATTCTGACGAATCGCCTTATCCACGATCTCGGAAAACTCCGCTTCGCGATTGGGGTAGATGAAGCCGGGCGAGATCAGCACGATGCTCCGCTGGCCCGGCAACAGCGACATACGATCAATGACTTCTCTGAGACGGCGCAGCGCGTATTCCGTCTGTTCATCCCCCATTTCCTCCATGCGAAGGGCCGTCGATTCGGCGAGCGTCTGCGCCTGCTGGAGCAGGGAGGCCTGAGCGGCCGCACTCTGTTGCGAGGGCGAGTTGGCCGATTGTGACTGGAGGCACGCGACCGCGTCCTGCGTGGCTACGTCGATGACGTTCTGATCGTGGTGATCCTGAATTTCGACCGCTTCGTAATAATCCATGACCGGGCAGTCGGCGGGCGTAGAAGGATCGCCCGCCGTGACGCTGCGCGGGATCATGTTCGCCAGGTTTGCGCGCAGCTTGGCGCGGTCGTCGGTGAAATCGGTCTGCGTTTGTCCCGACACGGTAAAGACGGCGATGCGATCTGTGGGCGCCAGATATTTCTCGACGTAGCTGCTGGCGGCGATGTGAGCCCGCATCAGGTCTTGCAGATTCAGGTGCGGATCATCGAAAAGCAGCGCCACGAATCGCCCGGGAGGCAGGAAGGCCGGGCCCGGTTTTCCTGAGTCTGCCGCGCCCGTTTTGCTTTCGTTTGCGCTCGCCCCGGCGGCGCCTCCGGAAAGCGACGCCAGCGTCTCCACCGTAAAGTTCGAGACGATCTGGGGCTTGCCGTCCTCGAAGAGCTGAAAATCCTCGCGATGCAGGTTGGCAATAGCATTGCCGTTCGAGTCGCGGACCACAACGCGAACCGGAACCAGGTTGACGCGCGATTCGAGCGGGAGGGGATTTTCGTGCGTGCTCATTTCGGGGGCGTTGGTGGCAGTCTGGGTGGCGGACGGGGTCGTAGCGGCCGAAGCCGAAGGGGAAGCCGGCGGCGGGGCCGCCGCCTGTGGTGTCGATTGGGCGCCGGCCGCCAGAACCCATCGGGCGCCGGCACACGCAAGCAGCAAGCCGACGGCGGCTAGTCCCGAGAGTCGAAGATGCCTCCCCACCGGGTTTCTTGCTGGCCTGCTCACTGTGGAACTCCTTAGGCGAGCCGGATTCTGGCGAAATCCGGGCGGAGCGCGACTCGTGGCTGGGTCGGAGTCTACACCCGATGGCGCTCCCGGCCTAATGGGCTTTTCGCGGTCGATTGGCGGCGCGCCGGGGCGCGTTTGTGCTTGACCCGCCGACGGCCTTGGCTGTACCTTCCCCGAAATCCTTGGGGCGCATCAGCGCTTCCCGGGAGAACGAATCGCGGGCGGAGCCGACCATCCCGCGCGAAGGAGCAGACGATGCAGCGTCCGACTGGTGTAACGATTCTTGCGGTTCTGGCGTTTATCGGAGCTGGATTGCTGGTTGTGGGCGCCCTGTTCAGTCTCCTAGGGGGGATGCTGGTTTCGACGATGGGTGCGTCACGCATGGGCATGCTGGCGGGAGTGGGCGCGGCGGTGATCGCCGTTTTTCTGCTGATCGCTGCGGCCGTCGACATCGTGGTGGGCGTGGGTTGTGGAAGCTCAAGAACTGGGCTCGCATCATCACGATCGTGCTTACGGGAATCGGCCTGCTCGGCTCGGTGCTTTCGATCATCAGCCCGTTCGGGCACATGCACATCTTCCTTTTCGTGTTTCTGATCAGACGCCTGATCCTCGCCGCGATTTACGCGTGGATTCTCTGGTATCTCTTCCAGCCGAACGTGAAACAGGCCTTCGGCGCCACCGGCTTCTAATCCACTTGCCGCCGGAGTTTCATCCAAATTGCAACGAGCGTTTTTTGGCAGGGACTTGCGATCTGGGGCCATCTCGCCGGCTCTCTGTGAGAGAATGAAACGGGCTTGGCCCACCGAGTGAAACAATGAGCAAAACTGGGCGTGAAGGATTGGTCGTAGTACGCGATTTTCTGGATAGGCTCGAAGCGGAACTCGCTCATGGTGCGCTGGAGGCCGCGGGCATCCATTCGATTGTCAGCGCCGATGACGCGGGCGGCGAAGAGCCGGGACTCTGGATGGGCGGCGTGAAGCTCCTCGTACGAGCCGAAGACGTCGAGCGAGCGAAGGAAGTCCTGGGTCCAGTGAAGTAGGCGCCTGAACGGCTGATGGCCGGGCAGTATTGCACGAGGCGACACGCAGGGCAGCGAAAATCGTCTAGCGCGCGGCGAGACGTGCTATCCCTTTACTCCAGGAGTAGGTAACCCCCTTCCGTAATACCGCCTATTCTGGCGGCGCTTTCAGTGCGCCCGCCGGAGGGAAATCGAGAAATGAAGAGGAAACGGCTGGGCGAAGTTCTCTGCGAACGCGGGCAGATTTCCGCGGCCGATTTGAAGAAGGCGTTGCAGGAACAGCAGGGAAAGTTCGTCCATCTGGGCGAACTCTTGCTGCAGAGAAAGCTGGTCTCGAAGAAGGAATTGACGGCAGCGGTCAGCGAAGTGTCGGGTGTGGAGTACCTCGACTGCCAGAAAATCGACCCGCCGGCCAGCGTGCTCAAACTGATTCCCGCGGAACTGGCAAGACGATCGCTGGCCGTCCCGGTGGGAATCGAAGCCAAAAAGCTGGTGGTGGTGATGGCAAAGCCGCAAAACATACAGGTCCTGGACGAGCTTCAATTCAAAACGGGGCTTGGAATCGTGCCGCGCTTCGGCTTCCAGAGCGAGGTGGTGGGCGCGCTCGACCGGCTGTACGGAGCGTTGGAACGCCCCGCCGAGGCCGTGCAGGTAGCCGACGACACGATGGGGATGGAATTCATCTCGTCGAGCTCGCAGCAGCGCAACATCGAGGCCATGCGAGAGATGCAGCAGGAGCTGCAGCAGAAATCGAAGACAACACCGGCGGTCCATTTGGTCGCGGGGATGATCAAGGCCGCGGCGGCCAAGCAGGCGAGCGACATCCACATCGAACCGCGACAGGCGGAGACGGCGGTGAGGTTCCGGGTGGACGGCATCCTGCGAGATTTCCAGCGAATTCCGCGTGCGCTGCAGAATCAGGTGGCGTCTCGCGTGAAGATTCTCTCGGACATGGATATTGCCGAGCGCCGCGCGCCGCAAGACGGCCGATTCGTCGTAAAAATCAACGGACGCCGGATCGATTTGCGGGTTTCGACGCTGCCCACGCAGTATGGCGAAAAGGTTGTGTTGCGGCTGCTGGAGAGCGAGTCTCCCACAAAGGATTTCAGCTCGCTGGGAATCCCCCAGGAAATCGCCGACGGGCTGAACGAAATCCTGCGCATGCCGCAAGGGATGCTGCTGGTGACAGGACCCACGGGATCGGGCAAAAGCACGACGCTCTATTCCTGCATGCGGACGATCCAGCGGCCGGCGATCAATATCGTCACGGTGGAAGATCCCGTGGAATACACGCTACCGGGGCTGAACCAGGTGCAGGTCAATACGAAAGCCGGATTGACGTTCGCGGGTTCGCTGCGGTCGGTGCTGCGGCAGGATCCGGACGTGGTGATGGTGGGAGAAATCCGCGACCTGGAAACGGCGGAGATCGCGATCAAGGCGGCGCAGACGGGCCATCTGGTGCTTTCGACGCTGCACACGAACGACAGCATCTCGGCCGTTACACGGCTGATCGACCTCGGCGTGCCGGGATTTCAGATCGGGAGCGCCGTGACGGCCATCATCGCGCAAAGGCTGCTGCGGAAGCTGTGCGAGTGCCACCATACCTCGGCGCCGACGGAGGAGTACGTCAACAGTTTGATGTCGGCGGGACTGATGGAGCCTCCCGAGACGTACAACGTGCCGAATGGATGCGAGGAGTGCGATTTCACGGGCTATCGCGGGCGTGTCGGGATATACGAAATGCTGCGCTTCAACGACGCCATCCGGCAGGCGGCGCGATCCGGAAATCACAACGACGAGATGAAGACGCTCGCGCGCCACAACGGAATCAAGTTCATGCAGGAACATGCGCTGGAATTGGTGCGCGACGGCATCACGACATTCGAGGAGGCGCAGCGCGTGGTGCCGTTCGCGCAGACCGGCGGCGAAGCCTGCGCGTCTTGCGGACGTGAACTTTCCCTAGGATTCGCGTTTTGTCCCTCGTGCGGCGCGAAACGGGAAAGCTGGCATGCGAGGCTGCTGCACAACACGCGCGATGCGGCGCGGGAAACGGTGCTGGAATGAGCAAGAGACGCTTGGACGGAAGAATTGAACGCACGCCGGGCAACTCCCGAATGCATTGCCTGCGCGAAATCACGGTCACGTACGAAGGGCAAAACGAACGCACGGTCGTGAAGGCGCCGGACCTGAGCGTCAATGGGATGTTCATCAGCACGAGCCGGCGTTTTCCGGAAGGCGCAGTATTGAACCTGCAATTTCGCATGGCGGTGACGAACGCGGTCGTGCAGACGCGCTGCGAAGTGCGCTACTGCTTGCCGGGCGTTGGTGTGGGAGTGGAGTTCATCGGAATTGAGCCCGACGCGAAAAAGGACATCGAGCGCGAGCTGAGGCTGGCGCTGGCGCTGAACGATGGGAATCCGCGCAATCACAAGACGCGCGGCGCCACGAAACGCGCTGCACGCTCGTGCGCCACACGGCACCGCTAAACAGCGTCTGAATTCAAGCTTGCTCGCGGCCGCTACCTTAGAAATCTGTGGATTCGTAAGGGCCAAGAAGAGACAGGGCCCGCACCGTCTTAACGCTGTCGGACCAGAAAGGTACCTATAAACCCAGGAGCAGCGCCCGGGGCGGCCGATCCGGCGCTGTCAGGATCAATGGTCACCATTGGGCCCGAGTCCTCACCGATGTAAGCCATGTGGTAGTAGACCATCTTGTTATCGGGCCCGATTGGACTGCCTACCCACCCCGACGTGTCGCTGCGGCGCCAGCCTGTCGATGGATTTCAGATTCAGATATGGCTCGCAGCTCGGAACGTCCTTCGCGTAGGGACTCCACGTGACGGTTATTTTGTAGGTACCGGGCTCGCGAGGAAGGAGCCGAACCCGACGCAGGCTTTTTTCCGTTCGCATCGGCTCGCCCAGCGGATACGGGGCTGGGCAACTTAGTGGACCGCCGCTCATGGCGAGGTCTCCTATCGCGATTGCTCTGGTCGGAAGCAGAGGGCCGTCCTCGTCCTGAACCGTTATCTTGGCGCTGGAAAAAAAGTTGTAGTCAAAAGCAGGCTGCGGGCGAAAAGGCTCGCCGTAAATGGGATCGGCGGCGGATACGTTCTCGAGCACGACATAAAGAGCAACATCTTCGCCGACGAGATAGCTGGTCTTATCTGTCGAGAGACCCGCCCGGATGCCTTTCGCGGTAGGTACCCAGTTTTGCTCCAGTCCCGGACCCTGCGCCTGCGAAGACCTTGCTTCCTGCGTCTGGGCGCCCGCGAAACCGCCAGCCAAGACGACAAGAGCGGCGCCGAAAGTCAGTGAGTGTTTCACGGGATATTCCTTTCAGGATCGATGCCCGTCCTGGCGAAAGGGTTTCCGCGAGAGCAAACGGCTCCGAGCCTACTTGCAGCCGCCACATGCCCGTTTAAGGCGCTTTCCGACAATGACCACCTCCAAAACCGTCCAACAGCGAGCGTTCCTTGACCGTGTAACTTCCGTCGCTTACACTACGTAATTCACGTTAGGCCTCGAAGCGTATCCGAGCGCGCAGTCCGCCG
This sequence comes from Candidatus Acidiferrales bacterium, assembly GCA_049279635.1. Classification (GTDB taxonomy): domain Bacteria; phylum Acidobacteriota; class Terriglobia; order Acidiferrales; family UBA7541; genus Palsa-295. Next base: position 4,076 of record JBAPOM010000394.1, on the reverse strand, counting down.
CCGAGAAGGGCCAACCAAGCAGAGGAGAGAGATCGGTGCCGAAAAGGACATTTCAGCCGCACGTGCGCGCCCGCCACAAGAAACACGGGTTTCGCTCGCGCATGAAGAGCCAAGGTGGACGCAAAGTACTCGCGCAGCGCCGGAAGAAGGGACGCCACAGTCTCACGCGCGTCTGATGGGGCGCGTCTCGATTTGCCGCGCGCCTGCCGGCTGGTGCATCGCGCCGAATACGACGCGGTGTATCGCGAAGGGCGCCGGCGGACGAGCCGCGAGTTCACTGTTTTTCTTCGCCCCAATGGCCTCGGCGTCAGCCGGTTCGGCTGGAGCATCAAAAAGGCGCTGGGAAGCGCGGTGAAGCGCAATCGCATCCGGCGCCGGCTGCGCGAAACCATACGATTGCACCGACAGGAGATCGCCCCGGGATGGGACATTGTGATTCATCCGCGCAGCTCGGCAGCGACGGCGAAGTTCTTGGCGCTGGCGGCCGAGCTGCTGGCGCTGCTGCCTCGCACGGCGAAGCCCGCGCAGTAGGCGCCGCGGCAAGATCGCTGGGGGCGTGGGCGCTGCTGTTTTTTCTTCGGCTGTACATGATGCTGCTCGCACCTTTTGTCGGCGGCGCGTGCAAGTTTTATCCCTCCTGCTCCAATTACGCGTATGAAGCCGTGGCGCGCCACGGCGCCCGCCGCGGCAGCGTGCTCGCGATCAAGCGGCTGTTGAGATGCCGTCCTTTCACGCAGGGCGGAGTCGATCCCGTGCCGGAGGAGCTTCCGGAACGCCAGCGGCTGAAGCCCTCCGCGGCCGATGGCGCCGGCGTTGCGGCTATCCTTCGGCTCCGCTCGGGACAAGAAGCCGAGGCCCACAAACCGGCTGCCGGCTTGCGCGGACTGGAGCTGCGGCAGTGAAGGAGATGTCGGACCAGACCCGCGGTATCGTTTTCGTTGTCATCGTCATCGCCATCACATTCATCTGGATGCATTACTTCCAGCCTCCGGTCCCGCCGCAGAAGCCGGCTCCATCCGCCGTCCAGACCGCTCCCGCACAGCTTACAACTTCGAAATCCGCTGCTGGTGGGCCCGCGACTCATGCCGCGCCAACTCCGCACGAGGTTACGAAACCCGCCGAGGCGCAGGCCGAAACGAATCTTGCGGTCGACAGCGCCTTGTATCACATCGAGCTTTCGAACCGTGGCGGGGTGGTGCGCAGCTGGAAGCTGAAAAAGTATCTGAACGAAGAGACGCCGCCGCGTCCGCTCGATCTGGTGGATCCGAACGCCGCGCAGGAGCTTGGCTGGCCCTTCGCGCTGGTGCTTGCGGACAAACAGTTGGAGGCGGAGGCGAATTCCGCGCTCTATGAAATGACGCCTTCCGCGGAAAACGCTTCGGCGCCCGTCGAAGTGACGTTTCACTGGAGCGACGGCCACCTCGACATCACTAAGAATCTGAAGTTCGCGCAGGACTACCAGCTTTCCGTTGAAGCCGCCGTCACGCTCGACGGCACGCCGCTGCCCGCGACCGTCGCCTGGCGCGGCGGATTCGGCGACCGCGCGGCGTTCAGGGAATCGCAGTACGTGACTCCCATTTACAAGCAAAACGGCAAGTTGGAAACGCTGGCGTTCAAGAAGCTGGGCCAGCCGGGAAACCAGCTCGAACCGCTCGAGCAGGCCGGTCCCATGGAATACGCCGGCATCGAAGACCAATTTTTTGCCGCGGTTTTCATTCCCGACGGCACGGATATCGCGCTGTGGGATTGGCAACAATGGCGTCACTCGACCGTAAACGGCCAGGCGGTGAGCGATCCCGAACCGGAAATGGCCGTGGGCGCGATGAATCCCGGCCCCGTGAAACTGCGAGCCTACGTCGGCCCCAAGGACCTGGTGACCCTCGGCAAAGTGCATCCATCGCTCGAAGAGCTGATCTCATTCGGATGGTTCGGCGCAATCGCCAAGCCCTTGCTCTTCGCGCTCGAATGGATGCACAAGTACATCCCGAACTACGGCTGGACGATCGTCGTCTTCACGCTGCTGCTCACGATGGCGCTGGTCCCGATTCGCATCTGGACGTTCCACTCCGCGCGCAAGATGCAGATGGTGGCGCCGGAAGTGAAGTCGATCCAGGACAAGTACAAGAAATATTCGATGTCCGATCCGCGGAAGCGGAAGATGAATGAAGAAGTGATGGCGGTATACCAGCGCGAGGGCATCAATCCGCTGGGAAGCTGCCTGCCGATGCTGGTGCAAATTCCGGTGATCTGGGCGTTCTACCGGATGCTGAATGGAGCGATTGCGCTGCGGCACGCTCCGTGGATTTTCTGGATTCACGACCTCTCGGCCAAGGACCCGTATTACGTGCTGCCGATCCTGATGGTGATCACGTCGTATTTCATGACGAAAATGACTCCCACGCCGACGGCGGCGGCCGATCCCGCTCAGCAGAAAATGATGATGCTGATGCCGCTATTCATGGGATTCATCTTCTTCAACCTGTCGAGCGGGCTGAACCTCTACTATTTCACAAGCAACTTGATCAACATGGTGCAGCAATGGTATTTGAACAAGTCGCAACCGCTGCCTTCGCGGAGCAAATTCAAGGCCAAGAAAAAAGAATGAGCGAACAGCGAGGATCGTTTCCGCACAGGAATCAATCGCGTCCCGCGCGCCGGGAACAGCCGCCGCGCGATATTCCTTTCGACCGCGAGCGCGCGGCCACCGAGTTGAAACGTTTCGTCGAGCTAGTGGTGCGCGAAATGCAACTCCAGATCGAATACGAAATCGTGCGCACCGAAGGCGGGCCGGATGGCGACGCGCTGGTGGTCGCATTTCGCGGCGCGGACCAGGATTTCCTGCTCGAACGCAACGCCGAGTTGCTGCTCGCGCTCGAACACGTGGCGCATCGCTGGCTGAAGCTGAATCCGCAGCTCCACGACCGCGTGCGATTCGATTGCGGCGATTACCGCGCGACGCGCCTTGAGGAATTGAAGCTTTCCGCGCGCGTGGCCGCGCAGCGCGTCCGCGAGACGGGGCAGGAATTTCGCTTCAATCCGATGTCGTCGCGCGAGCGGCGGATCGTCCACCTGGAATTGAATGGCGCGCCCGGCGTCCGCACCATGAGCGAAGGCTCGGGCGACCGCCGCCAGCTCGTGATTTATCCCGCCACGCCGCCCGCCAGAAAAGGTCCGCGGTAGCGTCCGGACTTCGCGTCTTCAACTCAACACCAGAAAAGAGCCGGCGGGACGCCGGCGCTACGGAAGGCGCGGCGGCCGTCATCCTGAGGGCGTTTTGTGCCCGAAGGATCTCTCTTGGGCGTAGCGCCCTGGCGAGCGCCGCACACGAAGAGGGATTCTTCGGCCAAAGGCGGGCCTCAGAATGACGGTCGACAGGGGATTGCGCACAAAACGAAACTCACGACCGCCTAAATTTCGATGGTGTAGCCGCGCTTGCCGACGTTGATGCATTCGGTTGAGCCGAGGCGGTCGGCGAGGCCCGCGGTTTCATGGATGTGGCCGCAGAAAAGGCGCACCGGCTGCTCGCGTAGCACCCATTCGCGCAGCGCGGGACTCCCGGCATGTTTGCCGGGCGCGTATTCGTCGAGCTTCGTATCGAGCGGCGGGAAATGGACCACGAGGTAGAGCGGCTGGATTCCGTCGAACGCCGCGAGCGCCTTCGCGATTTCCTCCTCGGAATACTCGCCGGGCGTTTTGAACGGCGTGATGTTGCTATAGCCGAGGCCGGCCCACTGCGTGGCGCCTTTGGCCGATTCGAGCGCGCGCACCTGCCGGTGGAAATCGAGGAAGCCGAATTTCTCGCAGAGCGCGCGCGAGTCGTCGTGCGTTTCGTGGTTTCCCGGCAGCACCCAGAGGCGGTTGCCGAGCGGCTCGAGCACCTCGCCGCAGCGCTCGAGGCCGCGGCCGAATGTGGCGAGGTCGCCCGCCGCGATGTAGAGGTCGGCGGGCTGCGCGACGATACTTTTCAGCGTTCGAACGTCGCCGTGAATGTCGCTGAAGATCAGGATTTTCACGGCGCGTTCTTTTCGGGAGGCGCGGGCCGCGCGACCGGCTGTTGCGGCACGAGATAACGCATC
>JBAPOM010000393.1:0-10312 GCA_049279635.1 Candidatus Acidiferrales bacterium | reverse complement strand
CATGAAGTTGAGGCCCGCCATGTGCTCGTGAGCGACTTCGGGGTTCACGCCGACCATCTCGGGATGATCGAGCGTAGAGATGAAGCCGAGGTAATGGCCGGTGGTCGGCATGTAAATGTCGGCGCGCGGCTCGTTGGGCTTCGCTTCGAGGGCCAGCTTGAAACCGTAGCTGCGATGGAGACTGTATTCGCAGAGGTAGTTCACCGCTTCGCGCAGATGCTTGATCGCTTCGTCGGCGCGGCGGCAGGCGTCGGTCTCGACACCTTCACGCCCGCCCCACAATACGAAAATCTTCGCGCCGAGTTCCGCGCCCAAATCCATGGCGCGCATCGTCTTCTGCAAGGCATAGGCGCGCACCTCGGGATCGTTGGCGGTGAATGCGCCGTCGCGAAACACAGGATGAAAAAACAGCGACACGGTTGCCATCGGCACCACAATCCCATTTTTCTTGCAGCTCGCTGCAAACTCGCGCACCAGGCGGTCACGTTCCTTTGGACTCGCGTCGATGGGCACCAGATCGTTGTCGTGCAAGTTCACGCCCCAGGCGCCCACTTCGGCGAGCAGAGAGACGATTTCGGTGGGCTTCAGCGCCGGACGCACGAAATCGCCGAATGGATCGCGCCCGCGATTCCCAACGGTCCACAGGCCGAAGGAAAATTTGTGCTCCGGTTTCGGTTGGTATCGGTCGCTCTGCTTCATCTGGTTCTCCTTGCCCAGTCAGGTAGGAAAGCGCCGCCTACGATGGGAAAATGGATTTCATCGCGGGATAGATTCGGCGGTAGCTCGCGTATTCGTCGTTCAGGATCGCGACGTTATCGGGATTCGGGCGAACGCGGTCCGCCACACGCACTGCGGACGCACAGGCCGCTTCAACGGATGGCCACAGGTTCGCGCCCACACCCGCCAGAATGGCCGCTCCGTACGCCGCGCCTTCCTCGGCCTCGACGATTTCGACTTCACGGCCGTAGACTTCCGATTGAATGCGCCTCCACACGGGTGAGCGCGCACCGCCGCCTCCCAGGCGGATATGTTTCACGGGGATACGCATCTCTTCGAAAATCGTGAAAGTATCTCGGAGGCTGAAAGCGACGCCTTCGAGAACCGCCCGGATCACATGCGGCCGCCCGTGCGAAGCTGTCAATCCCACCAACGCGCCGCGGACGTTCGGATCGAGATACGGCGCGCGCTCTCCCATCAAGTAGGGCGCCCACAAAAGGTTCTCGGCGCCGGGCGGAGCCGTCTCCGCTTCGGCCGTCATTTGGCCGTAGATGTCTCCCGAATCCTTCGCACAATCCTTAAAAAAAGTATCGCGCAGCCAGCGAAGTGAAAGGCCGGCGGCCTGCGTGACTCCCATCACGTGCCAGCGATTGGGAATCGCGTGGCAAAACGTGTGCAATCGGCCTCGCGCGTCGGTCACCGGCCGGTCGGTTGCCGCAAACACCACTCCGGACGTTCCTATCGTGGCGCTCACCGTGCCAGGCGTGACGATGCCCATGCCGACGGCGCCCGCAGCCTGGTCGCCGGCCCCAGCCACCACCGCCGTGCCGGGGGCCAGTCCGCTCGCCTCTGCACCCGCAGCCGAAACCTTGCCGCACACTTCGTGCGATTCGTGCAGCGCGGGCAGAACCGATTCGTCGATCTGCACGGCCTTCATGATTTCCGAGGACCACTTGCGACGCGCTACATCGAGCAACAGGGTGCCGGAAGCGTCGGCAACATCGGTGGCCGCTTGTCCCGTCAGCTTGAATCGGACGTAGTCCTTCGGCAACATCACCGACCGCACGCGCTGCCAATTTTCCGGCTCGTGCTCGCGGGTCCACAGCAGCTTGGTCAGGGTGAAATTCGTAAGCGCGGGATTACAAGTGAGTTCGATCAGTCGCTCGCGCCCCAACTGTGCCGTCAGATCATCGCACTGCTTCTGCGTGCGGACGTCGCACCAGATGAGCGCTGGGCGCACAACGTGTCCGGCAGCGTCCAACATCACGGCCCCATGCATCTGGCCGGAAAAGCCCACGCACGAAATCTGATCGGCTCTCAGTTTCGATTCGTGCAGCGCTTTGCGGATGGCGACACGTGCGGCGCGCCACCAGTCTTCGGGGTGCTGTTCGGCCCAGCCGATATGTGGCGAAGCGAACGGTTCGTGCTCCTCCGTCACCGATACGAGAATGCGCCCGCTTGCATCGATAATCACGGCGCGTGTGCCGCCCGTGCCGACGTCGATTCCCATCACGTGAGCGTCCACTGGTTCAGTCCCGCTGCCTGCCCAAAACGTCCAAACCAACAGCAATCACCAAAATGCCGCCCTTGACGATGTTCTGAACGAAATCCGGCACGTCCTTCAGCGACATTCCATTATCGAGGCTGGCCATGAAAAGTGCCCCGAGGCACGCGCCCAGCACCGTTCCGCGCCCGCCCATCAGGCTCGCGCCTCCGATCACGCACGCCGCAATCGCGTCCAATTCCAGCAGCGTTCCGGCGTCGGGCCCCGCACTTCCAAGGCGCGCGGCATAAATAATTCCAGCCACTCCTGACAGCAGCCCCACGATGCAGAACGCGCGAAAAATCTGGCCGCGAACGTTGATTCCAGAAAGCCTGGCTGCCTCAGGGTTCCCGCCCACTGCGTAGAGCCGCCGCCCGAAAGTTGTGTTCGCCATAAGAAACGAGCCGGTGCAAGCGATCGCCACGAGGATAAGAACTGGAATCGGTATGCCCGCGTATGCATTCAGCACGATCACGAAAGCCACGATCAGAATCGACGACAATCCGATGCGAAAGGATGCGCCCGCAGCGCTCCACGATTTCAATCCGTGGCGTTTCTGCATCGCGCTCCGGTGCAGAACGAGCCAGATGATGGCGGCCACGGAAAGAATCATCAGCACGATTCCGGTCGTCCGGCTCGCATACGATTGGCCGAGCGCGGTGAACGACGGAACTTCCACCGGATACGTATTCCCTCCGCTGATTCCTTGGGCCGCCCCGCGCCACGCGAGCAATCCACCAAGCGTCACAATGAACGAAGGGATCCGCGCATAGGCTGCGAGCACGCCTTGCAAAGCGCCCACCGCGAGCCCAACTCCCAGCCCGATCAGCAGCGACGCCAAGAGCCCTGCATGAGCGACGGTCTGCATCATCACCGCCGCCATGCCGGACAACCCCACCAGTGAACCGACTGAAAGATCGATCTCCGCCGTGACGATCACCATCACCATGCCGACCGAAAGAATGCCGGTGACGGCCGTTTGCCGCATCAAATTGGAAAAATTGCGCGGCTCCAGAAAAATTCCGCCGGTGAGCGCGTCGAAGATCACCCAAACCGCCGCGATGGCAATCACCAGGCTATACGAGCGGATCACGGATCCCGAGAAACGCACGCGGTGTTTGCTCGAGCCGGACGGGCTAACTCCAGCTTCTGGTTCCATCGATACTGTTTCCGCGCGATTACTCATACGCGCTGGCACCGTGGCGTGTGAAACCGGGGGCGCTTTGGCCGATGGCGCAGGCCATCACGGCTTCGGGCGTCGCCTGTGCTCGCGAAAATTCGCCCGAAATGCGGCCCTCATGCAGCACCAGGATGCGGTCGCAGAGTCCAAGCACTTCAGGCAATTCGGATGAGACCAATATGACGGCCACGCCGGATTGTGCGAGCCGGTCGATCAATTGATAGATCTCCGCCTTCGCGCCCACATCGATGCCCCGCGTCGGCTCGTCAAGAAACAGCACGCGAGCTTCATTCATCAGCCATTTCGCCAGGACGACCTTCTGCTGGTTTCCGCCCGAGAGTGTTCGCACGATCGTAAATACCGACGAAGCCTTGATGCGCAAGCTTTGAAACAACTTCATGCTGGCCGCGATCTCGCTCGATTCGTTGGTGACGAAGGATCCGGAAACACGCTCGAGAGCGACGAGCGTCATGTTTCGCAGCACGCTTTCATCAAGCACCAGACCGGAGCGCTTCCGGTCTTCCGTCACGAAGCCAATGCCGTGCCCAATCGCATCCGAAGGATGCTCGATTTTAACTGGCTTCCCGTCGATGAGAACTTCGCCTGACGTCCGGGCCGGCCAAGCTCCGAACAAAGCCATCAGCAACTCGGTACGCCCTGCACCCATCAGCCCCGCGATGCCCAGCACCTCGCCTCGTCGCAAAGAAAAGCTCACATCGTCCACCACGGGCCTGCCGCGCCGCGCCGGATCGCCCGCGCTCACGTGTCGCGCTTCGAAGACGACTTCCCCCGGCGTGCGTTTTGTCTGAGGGAACAGTTGTGATACTTCGCGGCCCACCATTCGCGCGATCAATTGCGGTTGGTCCCATTGGGAGGTACGCCCGATGCCTACCGTTTTTCCATCGCGCAGCACGGTGATGCGATCGCTCAGCTGGAATACCTCCGCCAGCCGGTGCGAAACGTAGATGATGCCGATGCCTCGCTGGCGCAACGCTTGCAGGATGGCGAACAGGGTTTCGAACTCAGCCTCGGTGAGCGCCGCCGTGGGCTCATCCAACACAAGAATCCGCGCGCTGTGCGACAGCGCCTTCGCAATCTCCACCAATTGCTGCCGGCCCGTTCCCAAAGTTCCCAGCGCCACGCGCGGATCGATTTCGAGGTTGAGTTCTCGCAGCAGAGACGCCGCCCGCGAAAACAATTTCTCCCATTCAACAACGCCGAACCGGCTGGGTTCGCGGCCGAGGAAAATGTTCTCGCCCACGCTCAGCTCAGGTACGAGTGACAGCTCCTGGAAAACGACGGCAATGCCCGCGTCTTCGGATTCGCGCACGCTGCGAAAGCGCCGCGTTTTTCCGTCGATGCGAATCTCTCCACCGTATTGGACGTAAACCCCGCCCAGGATCTTCATCAGCGTGGACTTTCCCGCCCCGTTTTCGCCCACAAGAGCGTGAATCTCGCCCGCGCGCAGATCGAGGCTTACGCCATCGAGCGCACGCACCCCCGGGAAAGTCTTCGTGATGTGCGACATCTCGAGAAGAGGTGGAGAAGTCAGAGGTCTTTTCCTCTCGGTTGTTCGACGTTACTTGGCCGCAATGTTCGGCCACTGATCGCGCGGGATATCGCGGTACACATCCTCTACGCGCAGGAATCCGTCCTTGATCACGGTCTGGGCGATGTTCGATTCGTCCACTACGATCGGCTCCAGCAAATACGACGGAACGTCCTTAAATCCATTGTTGACCGTGCTATTGGACTTCACTTTCTCATGTTTCGCCAGCTCGACCGCAATTCCCGCGGCGCGCGAAGCGAGAGGCTCGATCGGTTTATACACCGTCATTGATTGGGTGCCTTCGACGATCCGCTGGCAGGCTACCAGATCGGCGTCCTGACCCGACACGAGGACCTTGCCGGTTAACTTCTGCTCTTCGAGTGCTTGGACGACGCCCCCGGCGGTGCTGTCGTTCGAAGCCACCACGGCAACCACGTCGTTGTGATTCTGCGTGAGTGCGTTCTCGGTGTGCGTCAGCGCTTCGCTCGGGAGCCAGTCCTTCGACCACTGGTCGGCGACGATCTTGATGTCGCCTCGATCGATCGCCGGCTGCAGGATGTTCATCTGTCCCTGCCGCAAGAGATGCGCGTTATTATCGGTCGGCGATCCGCCGATCAGGATGTAATTCCCTTTCGGTGCGCGGTCCAGCAGGTACTTTGCCTGCATCTCCCCCACGCGGACGTTGTCGAACGAGACGTAGAAATCGACGTCGCTGTTCTGGATGATCCGGTCGTAGGAGAGCACCGGCAAATGCTGCCGCTTGGCGCTGTTCACGATCGATGCGGCAATTTCTCCGTTGTGCGGAACGACCACCAGAACGTCGACGCCTTCCGTCAGCAGATTTTCCGACTGCTGCACCTGCGTGGCGTCGTTGCCGTCCGCTGATTGAACCATTACCGTCGCGCCCAACTCTTTCGCTTTTGCGACGAAGATGTCGCGGTCGCGCTGCCAGCGCTCGAGCTGAAGCGAGTCCATCGAGAAGCCGATGCGAATCGGCCCGTTCGCGCACTCCTGCTTGCCATGGGTTCCGCACCCGGCCGCAAGCATCGAGCAGAGCAAGCCCGCGCCCAGTACGCCCCACCTTGATTTCATCGACGAGAACTCCGGCCCACGCCAATACGCTAAAATTCTTTACCGTGTACGTTAACGGCGGTGGTAGAGTACCACGCGGCATGCGGATTGCAACCGTAGACATTTCGCAGGAGGCGTTCTCGATGAGATCTAGTCTCGCAATTGCCACCTTTACGCAACGCTTTCTGATTGCCGCTTTTCTCTGCGCACCGATCTCCTGGAGCACCACCGCTCAAAGCATGCCGCCCTATCGCGATCCGAAGTTGCCCGTCGAGCAGCGAGTGGCGGATTTGCTCTCGCGCATGACCCTTGATGAAAAACTCGCGCAACTGGTGGGGACGTGGCAGACCAATCTTCCGGAGACATCGAGCCAGCGCTTTGTTGATAGCTCGGGGAAGTTCCTGCCGGACCGCGCAGCCGTTGCGCTGAAATACGGCCTCGGTGAAATGACGCGGCCAAGCAATCACCGCGGGCCGCGCGAGGAAGCCGATTTCACCAACACGGTGCAGAAGTGGCTGCGGGAAAACACGCGCCTCGGCATCCCCGTAATCTTTCACGAAGAATGTCTTCACGGAGAAGCAGCGCCCGGAGGGACATCCTATCCGCAGGCGATCGCTTTGGCCTCCACTTGGAACCCGGCGCTGGTACACGACGTATTCAGCGCGACCGCGGCGGAGGTGCGCGCGCGCGGCGCGCAGCAATGCCTCACTCCCGTGCTCGACTTGGCGCGCGATCCGCGCTGGGGACGCACGGAGGAAACTTACGGCGAGGATCCTTATCTCGTTTCGCGGATCGGCGTGGCGGCCATCGAGGGTTTCCAGGGCCCCGGACCGGTCATCGACAAAACGCACGTGATTGCGAGCGCCAAGCACTTTGCCGTCCATGGACAGCCGGAAGGCGGCACCAATGCGGCTCCAGCCAATTATTCGGAACGCACGATACGCGAATATTTTCTGCTGCCTTTTCAGGAGGCGGTCGACGAAGCCGGCGTTGGCAGCGTCATGGCCTCTTACAACGAGATTGACGGTATCCCCTCGCACAGCAACACGCACCTGCTCGACGGCATCTTGCGCCGGGAGTGGGGTTTCCGCGGGATGGTCGTGTCGGATTATTTCGGGATCACGCAGCTGCGAACCTTGCACCATGTCGTTGATTCCGATGCGGCGGCGGCGAAGATGGCGCTCGAGGCGGGCGTGGACGTGGAGCTTCCCTCCGCTGACTCCTTTACGCACCTGAAGGATATGGTGGCGAGTGGAGACGTCTCGGAGATGTATATCGACCGCGCCGTGGCTCGCGTCTTGCGCATGAAATTCCTCACCGGCCTGTTCGACGACCCATACATTGATCCCGACCCCGCCGAGAAGATCACCAACGACGCCGAACATCGCGAACTCGCGCTGAAGGCAGCCCACGAAGCGCTCACTCTTCTCAAAAATGACAGCAATCTGCTACCGCTCGACAAACCGAAATACAAGCGCGTGGCCGTGATCGGCCCGAACGCCGCGGATGTGCATCTGGGCGGCTACAGCGGCGAGCCCTCGCACAGCGTCAGCATTCTTCAGGGCATCAAGGACAAGCTCGGTTCCAGTGCCGAGGTTTTGTATTCCGAGGGCTGCAAAATCACCGAGACGACGCCCGTTTGGGAAGCGAACAATGTAGTGCTCGGTGATCCGACGCTCAACGCAAAGCGCATCCAGGAAGCCGTCAAGGTAGCGGAAAAGGCGGACGTCATCATTCTGGCGCTCGGGGGCAACGAACAGACTTCGCGCGAAGAATGGGCCGAAAATCATCTTGGCGATCGCGATAATTTAGACCTGCTTGGTAATCAGGACGATTTAGCGCGAGCGATGATGGGCACCGGTAAGCCGGTTGTCGTCGTCCTGCTGCACGGCAGGCCGCTCTCGATCAACTACATCGCCGAAAACGTTCCCGCGATTCTGGACGGCTGGTACGTGGGCCAGGAGGGTGGCACGGCGATCGCCGACGTGCTCTTCGGCGACTACAACCCCGGCGGCCATTTGCCGATCACTGTGCCTCATTCCGTCGGACAATTGCCGGATTACTATTATCAGAAGCCATCCGCGAAGCGCGGATTTCTGGGAGATACCGTCAAGCCGCTCTATCCCTTCGGCTGGGGACTGAGCTATTCCACATTCCAGTACGCCAACCTTCGCCTCGCGCCCAGCACCATCGGGACCCAGGGCGAAACCACCGTCTCCGTCGACGTTACGAATACAAGTCACGTTCGAGGAGATGAGGTCGTTCAACTCTATATCCGCGATGAAATCAGCTCCGTCACGCGCCCGGTCGAGGAACTGCGGGGATTCCAGCGCATTACCTTCGATCCCGGCGAGACAAAAACCGTGAATTTCAAGCTCGGCTTCGATGGTCTGTCGTTCTTGAATCGCGACATGCACCGCGTCGTCGAGCCTGGCAATTTCAAGATTATGGTCGGCAGCAACTCGGTTGACCTCATCTCCACGGAATTGAAGGTTGTGGCCCCTTGACCCTAAACTTGACCCCAAAGTTGACCCGAAAGCGCACGGGCGTCCACAAAATCTCCGAACTGGCCAACGTTTCGATTGGCACAGTTGACCGCGCCTTGCACGGCCGCAACGGCATCAGCGAGGCTACGCGCACCAAGGTTCTCCGAATCGCTAAGAAACTCGCGTATTCGCCCAATCCGGCGGCGCGCGTGCTGGCCAGAGGGCGTCCCAACCTTCGCATCGGCATCTGTATTCCCGAAGAGATTCACTTCTTTTACGACCAGATGCGGCTCGGCATCTTCGACGAAGCTCGCCGCTCAGGAAGTTTGGGCGTCGAGCTCGTGTACCGCCCCGTCCCGGGCCTCGGCAAGCGAGAAGCAGGGCACGTGAAGCAATTGCTCGACGAGGGTGTAAGCGCGCTGATTGTTACGCCCGGAAATCCCGAGTCGGTTACGCCGTTGATCGACGAAGCCGAAGAGCGCAACATTCGCGTCGTCTGCATCACCACCGACGCCCCACGAAGCCGGCGATCGAGCGTCGTCTGGGTCGACGCCGCTTTAAGCGGCCGGCTCGCCGCCGAGCTGATGGCTCGATTCGTCCCAGCCCGCTCGAAGGTGGCAGTGATCACCGGGATGCTGACAACCGAGGAACACCGGCTGAAGACCGAAGGCTTCTGCGATACTTTTCGCAAGAATTGCCCCGGCGGTGAAATCTCTGCGATTCTCGAAGCGCACGAATCGGAATCGCAGAGCTATCGGAAGAGCATCAAGCTCCTCGCCAGGTATCCGGACCTGTGCGGCATCTACGTGAACACGGTGAACTGCCTTCCCGTGTGCCGCGCTCTCCAGCAGGATGCCGGCGAACATGAAATCCAGATGATCACGACGGACCTCTTTCCCGAAATGCTACCCTACTTCGAGCGTGGCACGATTGGCGCTTCGATTTACCAGGACCCTTATCTTCAAGGGCAGACGGCGGTCCGGCTGCTCGTAGATTTTCTCGCGAACGGCGCCGCCATTCCGCCTGCGTGCTACCTGAATCCGGCGATCGTCCTGCGCTCGAATCTGCACCTGTTCCGCGAGTCGCGTGGGGTCGGCGGATAGGCGCGGGCGCGAATCTTCTATGCGCAAGGATTCCTTTGGCAAAACCCGCGACGGCCGTCCGAGTTATCTGTACACGTTGTCCAATCAAACCGGCCTTGAAATCGTTCTCTGCGATTTCGGTGCGACCATTGTATCGATCCGAGTTGCGGATCGTGGCGGCCATTCCGACGATGTCGTGCTGGGATACGCCTCGCTTGCGGAATACGAAAACGACCGATTCTTCATCGGTGGCACCATAGGGCGCTATGCCAATCGAATCGCGCGCGGCGAGTTCAGGCTGAACGGCACGTCGTATGCGCTCGCCAAGAATGCTTCGCCCAACCATCTGCACGGCGGGCACATTGGATTCCATAAGCGATTGTGGCAGGCGCAGGAGGGTCGCTCGGCTCAAGGGGACGCGGTGAACTTTTCCTACCTCAGTCCTGACGGCGAAGAGGGCTTCCCCGGGAATCTAACGGTCTCCGCTCGTTTCGTGATTTCCTCGACCCGCAACGATATGCAGATCATTTATGACGCAACGACCGACCGCGACACCATTGTGAATCTCACGAGCCACCCGTATTTCAATCTTGCCGGCCAAACCAGCAGCGATATCCTTAGTCACCAACTACTGATTCACGCTGACAAATTCACGCCGGTCGATGCGACGATGTTTCCCACCGG
>JBAPOM010000392.1:0-6433 GCA_049279635.1 Candidatus Acidiferrales bacterium | reverse complement strand
CATCGGATGGTTCATGCCGAGCTTCATCACGGCGTCGACGGCCTCGGGCGTGGCGACGCCTTCCATCACCGCGTAGGCAGCCTCATTGATCATCGGCAGCAGGACGCGATTCGAGACGAAGCCGGGCGAATCGTTCACCGCGACCGGATTCTTGCCGAGCTTTTCGCACAGCGACATCGTCGCGCCGAAAGTAGCGTCGCTCGTCGCCAGCCCGCGGATCACCTCGACCAGCACCATCACGGGCACAGGATTCATGAAGTGCATGCCGATGAAGCGGTCGGGGCGGCGCGTCTGCGCGGCGAGTTCGGTGATCGAAATCGAAGACGTGTTGCTCGCAAGAATCACGCCGGGGCCGAGGATCGGATCGACTTCCTTGAGCACGCGAATTTTTAGATCGCGCACCTCGGGGACAGCCTCGATCACGAAATCGGCGCCCACCAGCGGCACGGTATCCGTGACCAGCTGGATGCGCGCGAGCGCGGCGGATTTGTCGGCGTCGGTAAGCTTGCCCTTCTTCACTTCGCGATCGAGATTCTTGCCGATGGTCTCGAGGCCGCGGTCGAGGGCAGCCTTATCCACATCGCGCAGCAGCACGCGATACCCCGCGCGCGCGAAGACGTGCGCGATGCCGTTGCCCATGGTCCCCGCGCCCAGTACGGCGATGGTTTTGATCGATTCGATGGTCATGATAGCGATGATGATAAACGAAGTGGAGGAGACAAAGGAAGCAAAGGACGCTACTCGGGCGGCGCGCCTTCGACGACCTCGCGTACAATCTCTTGAGCGCGGGCCTTATCAGCCAGACGAACCTCCAGCTTTTGGGGCTTCCCCGGATCAGAGCGGGTGCGAAAATCGATTTCATTCGTCCGCAACGACTCGCGCAAGAAATCGGCCAGGCTTGCGTCGCCGCCGGACCACACTTCGACGCTTGGATCTCCCTCGCGCCATTCGCCCGCAGATCGAGGAACTTCCGAATCTTCCAACCTGATTGAATCCGTGATGCCTATCGCGGCCGAGTCATCGACAGCGAATTCGTTCTGCACGCGTTCCAACACCTTTTCGGCGGATTCGAGATCCGATTCGAGGACGTAAACGTGGAAGCGAGGATCGTGCATGGGCCACTTATAGCGGATGGACTCGGCGCGCCTCGTGGCGAAGTTATTGATTTGTCTCTCCGTCAGCTTTTCGGTGAGACGCTCACAGAAATCTGGATGATCGCCCTCCCACACCACACTTCGGGGGACGGAACGCTCTGCCTCGTCCTCGTTTGCGACCAGCGCGGCGCCGCAGTTCGGACAGCGAGCAATCGGCCGATCGAATTCCGCCTCGCACAAGGGGCAAAACATGACGCGGTATCTTAGCGCAACACGGCAACGTTGGCATTACGCCGGGGCATACGACTGGCGCACCGCCAGCGATGCGTCTTTTTCGCGGCCTGGGACGTATACCAAGTAGAATGAGCGCCATATTCGCAACCGCGACGGCAAGCAGGTCGAGCGTGCCTTGGGGTGCAGGCCCGGCGGGGCTCCTATTTTCCACGATGCTTGAAGACGATACGCAAGCTCTCGCGCGCGGCCTGAATCGCCGCGATCCCGATCTGCTCGACCGCCTGATCGAGGAGTATCAATACCGCCTGTTCCGTTATCTCGTCTATCTCACCGGCAATCGCGAGCACGCCGAGGATTTCTTTCAGGAGACGTGGATGCGCGTGCTCGAGCGCGCGCACCAGTACAACGGCAAGTGGAAATTCGAGGCGTGGCTTTTCACGATCGCGCGCAACCTGGTGATCGACTGGCAGCGCAAAAAGAAGCCGAGCAGTCTGGACGAGCTGATGGCGCCAGGCGACGATGCGGCCGCATTTGAGCCGGCTGCGCTGGCGGAGGAATCGCCGCTCGAGCGCGCCGTCCAGCAGCAGAGCGACGCCACCGTGCAACTGCTGCTCGGCCGCGTGCCGGCCGTCTTCCGCGAGGTGCTGATGCTGCGCTTCCAGGAGGAAATGAAGCTCGAGGAGATCGCGTCGATCACGGACACGCCGATTTCGACGGTGAAGTCGCGGCTCTATCGCGGGCTCGAGGCCTTGCGCGAGATGCTGCCGGAGGGACGAGTATGAGCAAAGACATGCATGCGCGCGCCAAGCGCCTGATCGATCAGGAGCGCGTCGAGGGAATTTTGGCGGACACGGATCGCGTCTGGCTGGCGGAGCATCTCCGCGGCTGTGACGCATGCGTGCGCGCCGCAGGAGAAACGGAGCGCGCGCTGGCTGCGCTGCGGAGCGCGAGGATCGAATTGCCGCGCGGCCTCGCGAGGCGCGCGCAAATGAGCGTCCGCCTGCGCGCGGATGAGTTACATGAGCGCGGCGCCGGGCGGAAACTGCTGTGGGCCGTCAGCGGCGTTTCCTGGGCGCTGGGAGTCGCTTCGGCGCCGTGGGTGTGGCGCGGATTCGCGTGGGTCGGCGAGCGTGCCGGCATGCCGAAGCTGGTTTGGGAACTCGGATTCGTGCTGTGGTGGGCCGTGCCGGCGCTGTTGGCCGCAGGCGCCGTGCTCGCCAGCCGAAAAAGAGAATGGGATCAGGAACCGTACTGAAGAAGCGTGCGCGGACAGGCAATGGAAAGCGGAGAGCGAGGAACAATGAACGACAAAGAATCAGGACTGGGCAGCGGCGTCAGCAACGCCTGGAACGAACGCATGCGGTTGATTCGGTTGCGCCGCAAGAACGAGCGCTGGCGCTTTCGCGATGAGCTGAAGGTGATTCCCAAGTGGATCGTCGTCACGTTGATCGTCGTCTTCGTGATCGCGCAGATCCTTGCGCTGCTGATCAATCTGTTCGGCGTCGCAAATAACGGCGTCGTGTGGCCGTTGGCCGGCAACCCGGTGCTTTCGTCGCTGGCTATGGCGGGGACCGTTACGATTTTCGCGCTTTTCTCTTTTCCGTGGATTCTGCTGCTCGGTTACGTGTATCGCGACGCCAAGCGCCGCGGCATGAATGCGGCCCTGTGGACGATACTTTGCATCATCCTGATGCCCGCGTACGTGGCGCTCGGATTCATCATCTACTTTTTGGTGCGCGAGCCGCTGCCCTACGTCTGCCCGAAGTGCGGCGCGATGGTGGGGCCGCGCTTCAACTTCTGCCCAACGTGCCGGTGCGACCTACATCCTTCGTGCCCAAGCTGCAAGCGCGAAATCGTCGAGAACGACAAGTTTTGCCCGTTCTGCGGCCACGATCTCGCCGCAAACACAAGCGCAGCGGCACCCACCAGCTAGAAATGGCGCGTGCGCGGAACTTCCTATGCGCGCGCCGGCCGCGCCGACATAGCAAGCCAGGCGACCAGAGAGGCCAGCTTTTCGTCCTGCGACCATGGCGGCCCGAGCGGACGCCCGAGCCCGGCGATACAGTGCGTCAACTCGTCGGGCTTGCTCCCAAGCGTGCGCGACGCGGAATCGAGAAGCTCGCGCTCCTTGACGGCCAGCGGCTTTAGCCCGCATCGGCCGCTCGCGTGAAGCAGCGCTTCGCGGAAAAGCTCTCCATCGGCAGCGTGAATCAGCGAATGAGAAGCGAGAATCCGGTCGAGACTGGGCAGGGTCCTCCCGGAAGCAAGCAGAAGGCCGCAGCGGTCGAGCGAGTAGCCCCTCTCTTGCAACTCGGCCTTCAGCTTGCGGATCGCGTGAAAGGCGAGGCGTCGCGCCTCGGTCTGCATGCGCGACACAAAGGCTCGGCCCTCGGTGAACGGCAGCTTCTCCGCGGTGTGGTACGGCTGGCGAAATTCGTAGGTGAAGGTTTCAACGAGGTGCACGCGCTGGCGCGTGAGCACCGTCGGCAGGCCATCGTTCACGGCGAGCGCGATCAGGGCCGTCCAGCCGGAGTGGGCGCGAAAGCCGACGGCGGCGGGTTTCAGCGAAATGGCAGGCATAGCGGCAACAATGATAGGGGAAGGGGAGGAGGTAAAGGAAGGCAGAGGATTTGAGCTACTTGCGAGAATATGTTCTGAGAACCTTTTGGACCACTTTGTTCGCTCGGAAAGCATCCCCTGGGCCAACAAGCAGTCCAAAGTCACCAGCATCCACGTCAACCTCGCAACCAAGGGGAGCGTACCTAAAGGAAATCCCCGCTTTTCTCAAAGCAGCCATGATCTGGTGTTCCAGACGCGCCTTTCTTTGCTCTTCAATCACGATTCCAAGCGGTCGATCGGGAGTTTTTTCGAATCCCGTGCGACGCAACGTAATGCTCTTGGTTTTGACCAACGCCTCGGCCTCCAGCACGCGAGATTCTTCGACATCACCTTTGATCTTTGCGAGCACCTGACTCGCATTTCGCCGGATTCGCATATGACTCAGCTGCTTCCGTCGAGGAATTGCCTTCCGACTGGCCTTGTCGTTTTCGCCGAATACGTTCCGGCGGTCGCGTTCGAGGCTTAGCCGCTTCTTTTCCCGAGGTTCCTTTACGCGGCTCATGGATCTACCTTGCCTCAATACCTTACCGCGGCTGCTTGTCTCTGTTAAGCCGTAGTTTATGGGCGCTCGATGGCGAGCGCGACCGCGTTGCCGCCGCCGAGGCACAGCGCCGCGATGCCGCGCTTGAGGTTGCGGCGCTGCAATTCGTAGAGCAGCGTGACGAGGATGCGCGCGCCCGATGCGCCGATGGGATGGCCATACGCGACCGCGCCGCCGTTGACGTTGACCTTCACGGGATCGAGCTTGAGCTGGCGCGTCACGGCAATCGCGGCTACCGCGAACGCCTCATTCAATTCGTAGAGATCGACATCGCGATCGCGGTCCCACCCGGTTTTCGCGAGCAGCTTTTCGACCGCCTCGACGGGTGCCATCATCACCCACTTCGGCTCGACGCCGCTCACGGCCTGCGCGACGATCCGAGCCATCGGCTGCTTCCCCATCCGCGCGGCGGTGCGCTCGCTCGTCACCACGAGCGCCGCGGCGCCGTCATTCGTGCCGGGAGCGTTCCCGGCTGTCACCGTGCCGCCATCTTTCTTGAATGCGGGCTTCAGTTTCGCCAGCGCCTCGAGCGAAGTGTCTTCGCGCGGCGATTCGTCCGTCTTGATGATCGCGGGCGCGCCTTTGCGCTGCGGAATTTCGACCGGCACGATCTGCTCGCTGACGAAGCACGACTTGATCGCGTGCACCGCGCGGCGATGGCTCTCGAGCGCGAAGGCGTCCTGCTCGCCGCGCGAGATGCCATATTTTTCGGCGACCAGCTCGGCAGTCATGCCCATGTGAAAATCTTCGTAGGCGTCCCAGAGGCCGTCCGTGATCATCGAGTCGAGCAGCTCGGCATTGCCGAGGCGGAAGCCGGCGCGCGCGCCCTTCATCAGGTACGGTGTGTTGGACATCGACTCCATGCCGCCCGCCACCACAATTTCCGATTCGCCCAGCGCGACCGCCTGCGCCGCGAGGCCGACAGCCTTCAGCCCCGAGCCGCACACTTTGTTGATCGTCATCGCGGCAACACGCGAATCGAGCCCGCCCTTCAGCGCCGCCTGCCGCGCGGGATTCTGCCCGAGCCCCGCCTGCACCACGTTGCCCAGGATCGCTTCGTCGACTTGCTTGAGCTCGATGCCCGCGCGGCGCACGGATTCAGCGACCACGCGCGCGCCCAGTTCGGTCGCAGTGAGCGGCGAAAGCCCGCCCATAAATTTGCCGATCGGCGTGCGAACGGCGCTCAAGATCACAGGTTGTTCCATAGGAATTTGCTCCCCGGAAATCGAGTATAGGCGCGGCGCAAGCCCCGGTCAATTTGCGGAGGGGATAGGAGACAGAGGGGCGCGAAACCGGTCTCTTTGCACAATGTTGGTGCAATGGCTGCTCTCCGAGTTAGAATCTACGGCAAATGATTATCAACGCGGGGTCAGTTGGCGTGACACAAGGTAGTGCCACTCCTAATATTCGGTGTCCTGGTTGTGGACAGCTTGGGACATTTGAACTGCTGCTCGGCAACGCTCAAGATTTTGCGCTCGGCAGCGGCTTTCGGGCGGGTGAGCGTCGATGTCCCAACGTAAATTGCCGAGCGCTTCTCTTCGTTGTTTGGCAGAACAATCAGATAATTAGGTCGTATCCAGCGTTGCGGATCGACTTCGACAAAACTAACATTCCTCCCGCGGTGGTGTCTGCCTTCGAGCAAGCCATCACGTGTCATGCAAACGAGTGCTTTATTGCCGCGGCAATTATGGTGCGCAAGACTTTGGAGGAGCTATGCCGAGAGCGAGGGGCACAAGGAAAGGATCTAAAGGAACGCATTCGGGACCTCGGAAATAAAATCGTTCTGCCGAAAGAACTTTTGGACGGTTTGGACGATCTTGTAAGGCTCCCTGCTAATTTAGACAGTCAGGGTCTCCGAGTTTAGGTCAGTTGCAAAAGCCAAGAAGGCCTCGTGCGGAGTGCGATTTTGGACTCCGCGGTGAGGCCGGTCGTGATTGTATTCATC
>JBAPOM010000391.1:0-7433 GCA_049279635.1 Candidatus Acidiferrales bacterium | reverse complement strand
CGACGCGCTCCAGGAGATTCCCGAGCACTTGGCTTTGATTCTGCCGCCGGGCAGCGCGGGCGTCGTTTCGGCCTATTTCGTGCGGAAGACGGTCCATACCTGGAATTGGATCGTACTGGGGATGGGCGGCACGATGATCGCGGGCATGCAGGTGATGATTGGCTACATGGAAGGATTCCGTGTAATCAATGGAGATTTGCTGCGCCCAGGTTATTGGCGGCGGCAGGCGCGGGCGCTGGTGATGCTGTGCCTCACGATCGTGCCGATGCTGGCGGTGGTGATCCTGACCGTGTTTGGCAAGCAGACGCGCGCGTGGCTGATGGTGCGGACGCAGTCGGTCTACATGACCCGCCAGCTGGAAATAACGCTGTCCGGGATCGTTGTCCTCGTGCTGGCGATGGGAGTGCTGGTGGTGCTCTATCGCCTCGGGCGGCCGGGGCACCGGGGAACGCGGGATTTGTTGCCGGGAGCGCTGGTTGCTACGATCCTGTGGTGGGCGGCAAACTTCATTTTCGGATGGTACGTGCGGAAGATGCCGTACGACGCGATGTATCGCGGATTGGCGGCGGCGATCGGCTTGCTGCTGTGGATGTTTCTGACGGCGATGATCGTGCTGCTCGGCGCCGCGTATAACGCGGAGACGCGCGAGGAGCTGGCGGAAGCGCGAGCCGCAGCGACGCCGGGGCGAGCGAAGACGCTGACGTTTCACTAGCGCGAGGCATCGCGGCGCGTTGTGTTCGCGCAAAGGAGCGCGCGATGAGCGACATTCACGTCGAATGCTACTCGGGATATCGGGGGGAGGAGCGGCTGCTGCGGTTCGTCCTTCGCGGGCGCGCGTTCGATGTGCAGGAACTCGACGGGCGATGGTACTCGCCCGACGCGAGTTATTTTCGCGTGCTCGCTACCGACGGCAATTATTACGTCCTGCGGCACGATGAGGCGCAGGATTTCTGGACCCTGGATGCGTTTCGCGCCGCGGGCAGCGCGCAATGGGTTCACGGGCGGCGCGCAAACTCCGCGTTTTTCAAGCAGCCGGCCGAGCTGTAAGCATGAAAGCTTCTCACCGACGCCTTCCTAAAATTGTCTTGCCATTCTTTTGTGGTCTTGTCCTCGTCGGCGTGCTTTGTGCCCAGCGCGCATTCAAGCAATACCCGACCGTCGAGTATGGCGAATCGATACCCGTGCCGCCGGACTGGCAGCAGCCCGGCGAATGGGCCTTCGCACGTATGATGTATCCGCCGGGCCCGAACGACGGGTATCGCGGGCGTTTCGACGGCGATTGGCGGTTGGGCATGTCGCTCTGGACGCAGGATGCGCCGGCGGCCGATCGCGCCTTTGCCGCGGCCGTGCGCCGGCTCACGCGGATCGACGCGCGCTCGGTGGAAGAAGACGTGAATCTCGACGATGGCGATGAGGTTTACAACTGGCCGTGGCTTTACGCGGTCCAGGTGGGCGAGTGGGGAATCACGCAGCATCAGGCGGACGTCTTGCGCGATTACCTGTTGCGCGGCGGTTTCTTCATGGCGGACGATTTTCACGGCGCTTACGAATGGCAGATGTTCTTGCAGCGCATCCGAATGGTCTTCCCGGACCGCCCGATCACCGAAATCCCGAATAACGATCCGATATTCCACACCATCTACGATCTGGACGACCGCTACCAGATTCCCGGTGCGGAGCATTTGAGGCTTGGCTACAAAAGACCGGATTATCCGCAGGGGCCCGACGACGGAAAGGGAGCGCACTGGTTTGCCATCCGCGACGATAAGGGCCGCATCATGGTCGCAATTTCATTCAATTCGGATATCGGCGATTCATGGGAGTGGTCGAACCGCCCCGTGTACCCCGAGCGCTATTCCGATCTCGGCTTTCGCATCGGGATCAATTACGTCGTCTACGCCATGACGCACTGAGCTTGTCGTTTGCTCGGGCGACTGAGTTCCTCCGAACATCGTGATAACTAGCGGGATACCAGTGCAACTTTTGGCGTTCCATAGGGTTTAAAATGGTGGAAATGCGACGACCTGTCCAATGGACCGCGCGTGCTTCATGTTCCAAGCGCTGCAAAACAGACCATCCAACATCGCGCGGCGCTTGCCGGCTTGATGCGGCGGGGAGTGCGTTCGTGCTCGCGACGCTCGCGGCGATGCTGGCGGGTGTTCTTGCGATTGCGTCTCCGGTGAGTGCGGGCAAGCACGACGCAAAATCGGGCGACGATTCGAGCACGTCGCTGAAACTCAGCAAGAAATTCAAAGGCAAGCTCCCGATCACGCAGCTGACCGAAGACGAGGCCACGCTCCACGCGCTGAACCGGCTCGGCTACGGGCCGCGGCCTGGCGACGTCGCGCGCGTGCAGCAGATGGGCCTCGAAAAGTGGATCGACCAGCAGCTCGATCCCGATTCCATCGACGATTCAGCGCTCGACGAGCGCCTCGAAAAGTATCCGACGCTCAAGATGTCGTCGCAGCAACTGCTGGAAGAGTTTCCGCCCCCGGCGCAGGCTGCCAAGCAGGCGGGCGAGACCAAGGACGAGTACAAGCAACAGATGCAGGAGAAGCGGCGCGACGCGATGTCGGACGTAGCGGACACCGGCAACGAGAACGTCGACAAAGCGCAGGAAGCGCTGGCGAAAATTCAGGGGCCGGGCCGAATCATTGCCGAGCTTTCGATGGCGAAAGTCGACCGCGCCGTCTATAGCGATCGGCAGCTCGAAGCGGTGATGGAAGATTTTTGGTTCAACCACTTCAACGTGTTTGCCGGCAAGGGCGCGGACCGCTGGATGCTGACGTCGTACGTGCGCGACACGATCCGTCCGCACACGATGGGCAAGTTCCAGGACTTGCTGACCGCGACGGCGAAAAGCCCGGCGATGCTGTTCTTTCTCGATAACTGGCTGAGCGTCGATCCGGCGGCGTTCAAGGAGCACCAGCAGGAAATGGCGGAGCGCCGCGCGAGGTATCAGGGTGCGTTTGGCGGAGGGTTCCGGCCGTTCGGCCCTCCGCAGATAGCCGCGGCCGAGCTGGCCGCGCAGCAGCGGCCCAAGCAGCAAGAGGACCGCGGGCTCAACGAAAACTATGGCCGCGAAGTGATGGAGCTGCACACGGTGGGCGTCGATGCAGGCTACACGCAGCAGGACGTGATCGAGATGGCCGACTGCCTTACGGGCTGGACCGTGAAGGAGCCGCGGCGCGATCCCGAATTCATCTTCCGGCCGGAATTTCACGCTGAGGGCAAGAAAACCGTGATGGGCCGCACGTTCAACTACGGCGGCGAGAAGGATGGCGAAGAGGCGCTCGCGATGCTGGCGAAGGATCCGCATACGGCAAAATTCATTTCGACCGAGCTGGCGCGGCACTTTGTGTCGGATGCGCCGCCGCCGGCGCTTGTGGAGCGGATGGCAAAGAGCTACGAATCGAGCGGCGGCGACATTCGCACGGTGCTCAAAACGATGATCTATTCGCCGGAATTCTGGTCGAAGGAAACGTATCGCGCGAAGGTGAAGACGCCGTTCGAGCTGGTGGCGAGCACGGCGCGCGCGCTGGACGCGGACGTGAGCGTATCACTGCCGCTGGCGATGTGGGTCGGGCGGATGGGCGAGCCGCTGTTTCAATGCCAGCCGCCCACCGGATATTCGGACAAAGCCTCGACATGGGTGAATACCGGCGCGCTGCTCAACCGGCTGAATTTCGCGCTGGCGTTTGCGACGAATCATATGGCGGGCGCGAACGTCGATTTGCCGGACATGTTCGGCGAGGACGCGTCGAAGGATCCGGAGATGGCGCTGACGCGCGCGACCGATCTTTTCCTCGGCGGGCAGGTGGCGCCGACGACGCAGCAGACGCTTGAGGCTCGATTAAACGACCCGCAGATTTTGCAGGCGCGACTGGACGATCCGGTCAAGCAAGTGAACGAAGGGCTGCTTTCGGGATTGGTCCTCGGGACGCCGGAATTCCAGCGGCGGTAGAGCGCAGATTGCGGTAACGGAGAACGGCCATGAATATTTCTCGGCGATATTTTCTGAAGGGCGGCGGGATCGCGATGCTCGGCATGGCGTCGTTGCCATCATTCTTGCAGCGCGCGGTGGCGGAGGGCGTGTCGCCGAATAAGAAGAAGATGGTCGTCCTGTTTCAGCGCGGCGCGATGGATGGGTTGAACGTGGTGGTGCCGTTCGCCGAGCCGAATTACTACCGCCTGCGCCCGACAATCGCGATTCCTCAGCCGCAAAGCGGGAGCCTCGATGCGGCGCTCGATCTCGACGGCTTTTTCGGGCTGCACCCGAGCCTGCAACCGCTGCAGCCGCTCTTTCAGAATGGACGGCTCGCGATCGTGCAGGCCGTCGGCTCGCCCGATCC
Organism: Candidatus Acidiferrales bacterium; assembly: GCA_049279635.1. GTDB lineage: Bacteria > Acidobacteriota > Terriglobia > Acidiferrales > UBA7541 > Palsa-295. Next base: position 3,081 of record JBAPOM010000391.1, on the reverse strand, counting down.
CACACGCTCCCATTTCGACGCGCAGGATTTCATGGAATCGGGCACGCCCGGCGTGAAAGCCACCGACGACGGATGGCTGAATCGCGCGATGCAGTCGATGCCAGAGGAGAGCGCGTCACCTTTCCGCGCGGTCGCTTTCGGGCCGTATCTGCCGCGCACGCTCCAAGGCAGCGCTCCCGCGGTGTCCATTCCAGACTTGAAGCAGTTCAAGATGTACGGCCCGCAGCAAACCGTTGAAGGCGGCTTCGAAGCGATGTACGCGCAGACGGTTGATCAGGCGCTGCGCGGCGTGGGCACCGAGACATTCGAGGCCATCGATCAGCTCAAGAAAATCAATCCCGATGTGTATCAGCCGGAGAATGGCGCGCAGTATCCCACGAGCCGCTTTGGCAAGAGCCTGATGGAAATTGCCGAGCTGTTCAAGGCGGATGTCGGGCTCGAGGTGGCGTTTCTCGATAGCGGCGGCTGGGATCATCATGTGAACGAAGGCGGCGTCCAGGGCCAGCTTTCGAATCTGTTGCGCGATCTGGGGCAGGGAATCGCAGCGTTTCACCAGGACATGGGCGACCGCATGGGCGACGTGGTGTTCGTCAGCATGTCGGAATTCGGGCGCACCGCGCACGAAAACGGCAACCGCGGCACCGACCACGGCCACGCGAACTGCATGTTCGTGATGGGCGGCGACGTGAAGGGCGGGAAAATTTACACGCGCTGGCCGGGAATGAACGACGGGCAGCTCTACCAGGACCGCGACCTCGCCGTCACGACGGATTACCGCAGCGTGCTCGGCGAGATCATGACGAAACATCTGGGCGACCGCGACCTGAAAACGGTTTTCCCCGGTTTCGAGAACGATCCGCAGCAGTTCCTCGGATTGATTAACGCGTAGCGCGTCGCAGGGCAGCCTCGGCGGGCGGGTTTGAAACCCGCCCCTACACGTCGTATCTCACCGCACAATTCCCTCCTTAAACGAAACGCCGCCAACGGACTCGCAAGATCACGTAGAATGAAATGCGAGAGCAGGACTCCGAGAATCGATTTGATCCGCGAACAACTCACCGCGATCCTCGCTTGTCCCTTGGATCGCGGCAATCTTCGAGAGCAAGGCGAAACGCTGATTTGCGGGCAGGGGCATGTGTTTCCCGTCGAGGGCGGGATCCCTATCTTCACGGATGCCGTGCGGCGCGAAGCTGTGCCCAAGAACATGGGGGCGAGTCCGCGAGGGCTGGGCCAGGATGGATCGATCGACGCTTTCGTGAACGACTGGGTTGTGAATACGAATGGGAATTTGTATCGGGGCGCGCGCGGCCGGCTAAAACGCTATCCGATCCCGAAGTGGCTGCTTGCTTCTGCCGCGGGCAAGATCGTTGTTGATGTTGGCTCCAGTTGGGGGCGCTGGAGCGTCGCCGCGGCGCGCGCCGGATACTTCCCTGTGGGACTCGACGTACACATCGACGCGTTGGCAGCGGCGCAGCGCGTCTCGCGACAACTCGGCGTGGAAACCGCGCAGATATGCGGCGACGTAGAAGTGCTGCCGTTTCGCTCCGGGTCAGTGGATGTGGTGTTTTCGTACAGCGTGCTGCAGCACATCGACAGAGCGAAAGTGATGCGCTTTTTCGCGGAAGCGGCGCGCGTGTTGAAGCCGGGCGGCGTCTGCCTTGTGCAATTGCCGAATTCCTGCGGCCTGTACAGCATTATGCGGCAGGCGAAGCGCGGCTTTCGCGATGCGGCGCCGGGCACTTTCGAAATGCGTTATTGGACGTGCGGCGGGATTCGGGAGGCGATCGAAAAAGCCGGGCTGCGGGATTTGCGGCTGCGCGCGGATGGATTTTTCAGCCAGGATCCGCAGCTTTCGGATTTGGATTTGCTGTCGCCGGCAGGAAAGCTGGTCGTCCTCGCGTCACACTCCGGGCGGAGGATGGCGGATGCTTTGCCGGCGCTCGTCCGTCTTGCCGATAGCTTATGGGTTGAGGCGGTGGCGCCGCAGTACGATCCCGTCGGCGTGCGTCCCTAGGTTGCGTCTCCCCCCGGCCCAAATCTGTACCCAAGGACAGGTGATACATCCGCCGTACTCTGTCAGCATGATGTGTGCAATGCGTGTCGCCCGCTTCCTCGACGGAAGCCGGACGCTCTTTGAAAACTCGGGCACCACGGTTCAAAAAACTTCACATTCGCATGCGCCTTTGCAAATCTCCCCACCGTGAACCGGAATTTCTAATCGACACTGCGGCGATTAGAAATCGTCGTAAGCCAATGAAAATACAGGATGGCGCACCATTCTAATCGACACACCGGCAGGGGGCCGGTGAAGTGCTTCTGACGCTCGATTTCGATCGGAAGCGGGCTCGATGGCCGAAGGGCGAGCCGCACAAGGCTCGCCCTTCCACCCGGCTAGCGCACTAGCTCTTGATGCGCATCCCGTAGAACGACCGGTAGACGAAGAAGAACGACACGGCAAAGAAGACGGCGGCGAGAATTCTCGTCAGCTCGGCATTCTTCGATGCCAGGTCGACGGCCAGCTCCACGGCCAGCAAACCGAAGAGTGTGGTGAACTTGATGACCGGGTTGAGCGCGACCGAAGACGTGTCTTTGAATGGGTCGCCGACCGTATCGCCGACCACGGTGGCATCGTGCAGCGGCGTGCCCTTTTGCTTGAATTCGACTTCGACGATCTTTTTCGCGTTGTCCCACGCGCCGCCGGCGTTGGCCATGAAGATGGCTTCGTAGAGACCGAAGATCGCGATTGAGATCAGGTAGCCGATGAAAAAGAACGGCTCGACGAAGGCGAACGCGAGCGCGGCGAAAAATACCGCGATGAAGATGTTGAGCATGCCCTTCTGCGCGTACTGCGTGCAGATGGCGACCACCTTCTTGCTGTCCTCCACGGAGGCTTTCTCGATGCCTTCGAGCTTGATATTGGCTTTGATGAACTCGACCGCGCGGTAGGCGCCGGTGGTGACCGCCTGCGTCGAAGCGCCGACGAACCAGAAAATCATGGCGCCGCCCGTGATCAGCCCAAGCACGAACGGGGCGTGCAAAAGCGAGAGCTTGTCGACGTCCGTCGTGAGGCCATTGGTGCTG
>JBAPOM010000390.1:0-14061 GCA_049279635.1 Candidatus Acidiferrales bacterium | reverse complement strand
CCCCACAGTACCGCAAAGCAGGCCGCCAGCAGCACGAGGTTGTTGAAGAGAAAGCTCGACTCGCGCGACACGATCGAATCCAGCTGATTGTCGCTGCGCAGGTAATCGCGATTCTTCCACCACGCCGCCAGGCACACGGCGAAAATAATCCCCAAGAATCCGACGAACCATCCCCCGATCGACGATTCCGCAAACGCGTGCACCGAGCTCACCACCCCCGAGCGCGTCAACATCGTTCCTAAAATGCATAGCATGAACGTCACGAACACCAGCCAGACGTTCCACACCTTCATCATCCCGCGCTTTTCCTGCATCATCACCGAGTGCAAGAACGCCGTGCCCGTGATCCATGGCAGCAGCGAAGCATTCTCCACCGGGTCCCACGCCCAGTATCCGCCCCAGCCCAGCACCGCATACGCCCAGTGCATGCCCAGCAGAATCCCGACCGTCTGGAATCCCCACGCGACCATCGTCCAGCGCCGCGTGATGTGAATCCATTTCTCGCCGGGATACCGCCCGAGCAGCGCTGCCAGCGCAAACGCGAACGGAATCGTGAATCCCGTGTAGCCCGAATAGAGCATCGGCGGATGAATCACCATCTCGGGATATTGCAGCAGGGGATTGAGTCCGTTGCCGTCGGAAAGCGTTGCCACATGCATCGCGCCGCCCGCCCCCACGCCTCCCAGCACGTGAAACGGGCTGGCCACGAAATTATTCAGCGTGAGAAAGAAAATCTGCACGCCCGCAAGAATCACGCCGACGTACGGCATCAGCTCCGGATGCTTCTTGCGATTGAGAAACAGCGCGGAAAACGCGTAAATCGAAAGCAGCCAGCTCCACCAGAGCAGCGATCCTTCCTGCCCGGCCCAAAGCGCCGCGAATTTATAGAACGCCGGCAGCGCGCGGTTGCTGTGCTCCACCACATACGCCAGCGAAAAATTGTCGGTAAAGAAAAAGTATTCGAGGGCGCCGACCGCAAGCGTGATCAGCCCGAAGACGGCCATGCCCGCGTTGCGCGCACTCTTGGTCAGCAGCGGGCGCCGCGTGATGATCCCCGCGATTCCCGCGCCAAACGCATACACCGCCGCGATAAACGCGAGCAGCAGCGCAAACGAGCCGAATACATCCATGGAGTTCCCCCGAAGGTTTCAGCTCTTCCCGGTATTCATCGCAGCGGGCTGGCCCGGCGTGGCCTGGTACTTCGACGCGCACTTCGCCTGCACCTGGTCCGCCATGAAGTGCCCGTCCGGCATCAGCTTTCCTTCCACCAGCGCCTGCGCGCCATCCTTAAATGTGTCGGGCAGAGGATCGCTCCCCGTGTAGCTGACCGGCATCTTCTTGCCCTCTTCCTCCAGCACGAAATCGACGCGCCCATCCAGATGCTCGATCGATCCCGCCGCCACGTCTCCGGAAACGCGCATCCGCTGGTGCAGCGCCATCCCGTGCAGCGTCGCAACCTCGGAAATGGTGTGGTAGTAAGTTTTGCTCTGCGTGTATCCGGCGTACGCGAGGACCAAAAGCGTCGCCACAATAATTCCCGAGCCGATGATAAACTTTCCGCGGGCCTTCATATGTTCACTCCCGATTCTCCCAAGCCTTCGATCGACACGCGATTCTAACACAAGGATGAAACCCTGGCGGGATAGGTATCAACCGCAAGCGCAGCTTCAGAATCCGCCGAGTTCTGCTTGGAAGCACTCCCAAAATCTCGATGTCAGTTATCGCAAAGGGTGCGCCTTGAGGACTGTGATGCAGCTCACACTGCCTTTCCGGGTGAGGTTCTTGCGGAATCTGCGATGGCCACGTCTCAGGGCTCGATCTCGATTCGATTGCGCCCGAGTTTCTTTGCGCGATACAGCGCCGCATCCGCTCGTGCAACGAGCGCGCTGAACTCCATAGCGCGTTTTCCACGGAAGCCCGCTATCCCGAAACTCGCGGTCACCATTGTCGAGGGCGTGTCTCCGAAAGCAAATCTCTCGGCCATGAACTCGCCGCGCAATCGCTCTACCACAGTCCGCACGCCTTCTTCCTCCGAATGCGTGAACACCTGAAGGAATTCCTCGCCACCGATCCGCCCAGAGATGTCTGAGTACCGCGTGTTGCTCTTGAGGATCTCCGCGAATCGCTTTAGGACAATGTCGCCCGCCTCGTGCCCGTACGTGTCGTTCACGCTCTTGAAGCGGTCTATATCGATCAACACCACCCAAAGGGGAAACCCGTGCCGCGCCGCTCCGCTCAATTGCCTCGCGCCCCACGTCTCGACCGCGCGGCGATTCGGTAGCCCTGTTAGCGAGTCGGTCAGCGCCAGCTCCTCGAGAAGACGATTCTTGGCCTCGACCTGCCGGTGCAGGTCGAGCAGCCTCATCCCCACACGGACCCGCGCCAGCAATTCGCCTTGGTCAAACGGCTTCGTAAGATAGTCATCGGCGCCCGCAGTCAGCCCCTTCACGACGTTGTTCTTCTCAGCATTGCTCGTCAAAAGGATCACGTAAGCGTATGCGGAATTGGCGCCCTCAGCCCGGATCCTTCGGCATAGCTCGATGCCCGTCAGGTCCGGCATCAGCCAGTCCGTGATAATCAGCGGCGGGTGCTCCCGGCCGATGATTTCGAGAGCTTCGCGCCCGTCTTTCGCCATCAGGACCGTGCAGGATTCAGGATCGAGCGTACGCTCGACGAGCTTGCGGTAGACGGCCGAATCGTCCGCGATCAGCACTTTCATCGCCCTCGCGGTCCGCTACCCACAGGAGAATAGCCGGATGGTACCGCCTGATTCGCCGGGGCGTCTTCCGGGGGTCGGGCTAGCTTGGTTTCCATGAGAGGAGTGGTGTTGCTGCCGTTTTAGGGTTCGCCGGGGCTCGTAGCTCCAGCTTCCGTGGGGCCAGCCGGCACGGCGCTCTCCGATGCGATCGCCGTCATGGGCATTGCGGGTTCTTGGGCGTCCGCCACTTTACCCAGCTTCGTGCGCAGGCAGCCAACCAGTTCCGGCGCCAGATTCGAGATATTCATGCCTTCCGAAACGATGAATTTGCAGCTCAAAATCGGCCGCGCCTGATCGTCGTCCGAGAGCTGGCAATTCACGCGGCAATACTGGCATTCCTGGTTCCAGCAGAATCGCCCGTAAGGCACCGTCTCCGGGCTGATGAACTGAAACGCCCGCAGCAGGGAATTCCGCTCCGGCACAAGGAAAGTCTTCCCAAGAATCGTAATCTCGACCAGCTTCTCGTACGGCCGAAATACATCGCCCATCAGTGGTGATTCGCCCTGCGCCATTGGTTTGTTCCCCTCGACTGCGTCCACGTTAGTGCAGCCGCCGATGTGGAGCAACCATGACGGCGGGCAAACGTGCTCAATGCTCCAATGGACGAGAAGCGGACCAATTCGCAGCTTTTCCTGCGTCTTGCAGTCGTGCAGGCCGGTTTGAGGCTTTCGGTCCTTAAGGTTTAAGTGTAGCGCCGCCCTGCCCTGAGCGAAGTCGAAGGGGGCCTTCAGCGCGGCATTTGACGCCGAGGCGTACCGACGGAGTAAAGCGCGGAACGAAGAGGGAACCAGGGGAAATCCGGAGATTCAATTCTGCAAACGGGCAAGGTATCGACGTTCAGGCTGCCGCCGCCAACCGGTCATACCGTTCGTCCGCCACGCGCGCCAGCAGCAGAATCAGCGTGTACACGCCGAGCGCGAGGCCGAGCGGCCCCGTTACCAACCCGAAAAATCCCGCCGCCAACGTCATGTTTCGGCTCGAGCGCGCGCGGGCCAGCAGAGCGCCGCCCGCGATCAGTGCAAATACCCCCGCGAGGACCAGCACGATCACCGTAATCAGCAGGGCGGCGTGGAAAAGCGTCATCCATGAATATGGATTCGGCACGCGGTCGAGCAGCGCGCCCCACATCACCGTAAGCGCCCCGGCCTCCACTGCTATCCAAGCAACTTCGATGAAGCAAAGGATGCCGTAGAGCACCCAAAGCACTCCCAGCATCTTTCGACGCATATCGAAAGTTCCCATAGACGCCTCGGCAGGTGAAAGTAAAACTAGCATGCCGTCACACTACGTGGCTGTACGGAATTGAACAATACGAGGAACACCCTACTTCAGGCGAAGAACTGCCCCATGCGACGGAATTTCTCGTAGCGTTGTTCGACGAGCTGTTGCGGAGGTAAAGCCGAAAGCTCCTGCAGCGAATTTGTCAGCACCGGATCGAGCAGTCGCGCGGTCGCAACGTGGTCGGTGTGCGCGCCGCCTTCCGGCTCGCGAACGATATCGTCGATCAACTTCATCTCCAGCAGATCGCTTGCGGTGGTGATCTTCAGTGCCTCGGCGGCCAGCTCGGCCTTGGTCGAGTCGCGCCACATGATCGACGCACACCCCTCGGGTGAATCACCGCATCGAACCTTCTTCGTTACGAAAGCACAGCGACAGAGAAAATCACAAAAGTTGCAATCGCTCCAGCTACCGCCAGCAGCCACCACCTGGATTGCAACACAGCAGCGACACCCGTCAGTATCACGCCAGCCGTCATCACCGTGAAGCCGAAACCGAACCCGATTCGAGGGGTAAGTGAGGGTGGCAGCGAAAGACTCCCCCATAAGAAGAGCACGTCGATTACGCCGAGCACACCGGCGCATAAGCCCATCCGGCGGCGGCCTATGGTCACCATCCGAACCACTCCTGCACATACGAGAATCACCCTATTTCAAGCGAAGAACTGCCCCATGCGGCGGAATTTCTGGTAGCGCTGCTCTACCAGCTGTTGTGGAGGCAAAGCCGAAAGCTCCTGCAGCGAATTCGTCAGCACCGGATCGAGCAGTCGCGCGGTCGCAACGTGGTCGGTGTGCGCGCCACCTTCCGGCTCCCGAACGATATCGTCGATCAGCTTCATCTCCAGCAGATCGTTTGCGGTGATCTTCAGCGCTTCCGCGGCCAGCTCGGCCTTCGTCGAATCGCGCCACATGATCGAAGCGCACCCCTCTGGCGAAATCACCGAATAGATCGAATTCTCCAGCATGAAAATCCGGTCGCCCACGGCCGTCGCCAGCGCGCCTCCCGAACCGCCCTCGCCCGTGATCGTTACGACGATCGGCACCGCCATTCGCGACATCTCGCGCAAGTTCAGCGCAATCGCCTCCGCCTGCCCTCGTTCCTCGGCGTCCACGCCCGGATACGCACCCGGCGTATCGATGAAAACCATTATCGGCCGCCCAAATTTCGCTGCGATCTGCATCGCGCGCAGCGCCTTGCGATAACCTTCCGGCTTTGCCTGCCCGAAATTGCGCGCCAGCCGCTGTTTTGTGTCACGGCCTTTTTGGCTCCCGATCACCATCACCGGCTTCCCGTGATACCACGCCATGCCCGTCAATAATGCCGGATCGTCCGCGTAGTGCCGGTCGCCATGAATCTCGCTGAAGTTCTCGAAGAGGAGCCGAATGAAATCTTCGGTGTAGGGACGCTGCGGATGCCGCGCGAGTTGCAGTTTCTGCCACGCATCGAGGTGCGCGTAGAAATCGCGTTTGAGCTCGTCAACTTCCCGGCGGATGCGCTCGATCTCAGCCGCGCCCGCATCCGATGGATCGGTCAGCTCGCTGAGCGTCTCGACATCGCGTTCGAGCGCATTGATCTCGAGCTGCCGCATCTTTTGTCGGTCCTTTGCCGCCGAGGCGAGTGAGGCCTTCGCTTCGTGTGTGACCGCCGATTTCGCTGCGGCTTCTTCCTTCGCTGCCCGGGCGAGCGCCCTTTCCTCCCTCAGCCGCCGAGCGCGCGCCGTCCGCATGCGCCTCAGCCGCTCGCGCGCCAGCTTCCGTTTTTCGGTTTCCTCGCTCACTGCACCACCGCGACGGAATCGTCCCCGCAGATTTCGCGCACTCTCTCGAGAAACTCGCCATCCGCCTGCACCGCGCTCGACGCCTCAAGCGTAGCCTCGCTGCCATCGTCCGTCACCAGCTCAAAAGCCACCTTGCAGCGCCCAGGATGGCTCGAAAAAAGTTCCTGTAGCTGGTCGAGTGCCGACGAATCGATCGCGGCCAGTGCCACGCGCACGCGCAGCAGGCTCGGCGCTCCGTTACCCCCGTTCACGCCATTCGTACCGTTCGCGCCATTTGCCGATTTCGCAGCCGTCTGCTCCATCATTCGCTCGATCGGCCGTGCGTCCGACACGATCACTCGCGTCCCGACGTCCTCGACCGCCACCCGCCCCTTCACCAGCAGCGGCGTCGCCGTCTTCAAGATCGGCTCGAGCTTCTGAAACGCCTCGGGGAAGGCCAGCGCCTCGATCACGCCCGTCCGATCCTGTAACGTCAGGATCGCCCACTTCGCGCCCCGCCGCGATCGCATCGGCCGCGTCTGCACGATGATTCCCGCGACCACAATATCCTCGCCGTTGCGCCGCCCCTCGATCGTCGAAATCTCCACCGCCTGCAAATCCTTCAGCCGCCCCGCGTACTTATCCAGCGGGTGCCCCGAAATGTAAAAGCCCAGCGTGCCGTATTCCGCCGCCAGAAGCTCGTGCTCCGGCCATTCCTCCACGTCCGGCAGCACTTCCACCGGCGCCTCCACCGGCGCCGCCTGGCCTCCGCCCATGAACAAGCCGTGCTGCCCGCTCTCCTTCGCGCGCTGCATCTTTTGCGCGCGCTCCATCGCGCGGTCGATCACCGCGATCATCTGCGCTCGGTGCGCCCCCAGTCCGTCGAGCGTGCCCGCCCGCACCAGGCTTTCCAGCACGCGCTTGTTCAATAGCCGCGCATCCACCGATTCGCAGAACTCGAAAAAGCTCGTGAATCGCCCGAGTGTCTCCCGCGCCGCCAAAATCCCTTTCACCGTGTTCTCGCCGACGTTCTTGATCGCCGCCAATCCGAACCGGATGCTGTCGCCCACCGGAGTAAAGTTCAGGTCGCTCGAATTAACGTCCGGCGGCAGCACCGTGATCCCCATGCTGCGCGCCTCGTTGATGTACTTCACCACTTTGTCCGTGTTCCCGGTTTCCGACGTCAGCATGGCGGCCACGAATTCCACCGGGTAGTGCGTCTTCAGCCATGCCGTTTGATACGCCAGCAGCGCGTAGGCGCACGAGTGCGATTTGTTGAATCCATACCCGGCGAATTCGGCCATCAGGTCAAACATCTTCTCGGCCTTTTTCGCCGGCACCTTGCGTGCCTGGCACCCCACCAGGAACTTCTCGCGCTGCGCTGCCATCTCTTCCGGCTTCTTCTTGCCCATCGCGCGCCGTAGCAGGTCCGCATCGCCGAGTGAGAATCCCGCGAGCTTGTTCGCGATCTGCATCACCTGTTCCTGATAGACGATCACGCCCCACGTCTCGGCCAAAAACTCCTCGAGTTCCGGCAAATCGTACGTCACCTTCTTCTTGCCGTGCTTGCGCGCGATGAAATCGTCGATCATCCCGCCCTGAATCGGGCCGGGACGGTACAGCGCGTTGAGCGCCGTCAGATCCTCAAGGCGCGTCGGCTGATAGCGCTTCAAAATGTCGCGCATGCCGTGTGACTCAAACTGGAAGATGCCCGTCGTGTCGCCACGCGAAAACAGATCGTACGTCGCCTTGTCGTCGAGCGGCAGCGCCGGCAGATCGAGCTTCACGCCGCGATTCTGCTGCACGAGCCGCACTGCATCATCGAGGACCGTCAGCGTCGTCAGCCCGAGGAAATCCATTTTCAGCAGGCCGATCCGTTCGAGCGCATTCATGTCGTACTGCGTCGTGATTTCGTCTTTGTTCGACTTGTACAGCGGGACGATTTCGGTCAGCGGCTGCGGCGAAATCACCACCCCCGCCGCGTGGGTCGACGCATGCCGCGCCAGTCCTTCGAGCCGGAGCGCCACTTCCACGAGTTCCTTCACGCGTTCATCCGTTTTTCGCAACGACTCAAGCTGCGGCGTCTGTTTCAGCGCATCCTCGAGCTCGATATTCAGCGTCGTCGGAATCATCTTCGCGATTTTGTCCACTTCGCCGTACGGCATGTCGAGTGCGCGCCCGGCATCCTTCAGGACCGCTTTCGCCGCCATCGTCCCAAACGTGATGATCTGCGCCACGTTCTTCTCGCCGTACGTTCGCCGGACGTAGTCGATCACCTCGCCGCGCCGCCGCATGCAAAAGTCGATATCGATATCGGGCATCGAGACGCGCTCGGGATTCAGGAATCGCTCGAACAGCAGATCGTATTGCAGCGGATCGACGTCCGTAATCTGCAGCGCGTAACCGACCAAACTTCCCGCCGCCGAGCCGCGCCCCGGTCCCACGGGCACTTCCTGCGCTCGCGCGTAGCGAATGAAATCCCACACGATCAGGAAGTAGCCGGCGAAGCGCATCTTCTGAATCATTTGGATTTCGGATGTCAGCCTCTGCTCGTACTCCGCGAGCGAATGCCGCAGCGAACCTGCTTTGGCCAGCCGCTCGAGCAGGGGCACGCGCGCCGCAAATCCCTCCCGCGCCACTTTCTCGAAATACGAATCCGCCTCGAGCCCTTCGGGCACCTTGAACTCAGGGAAGGGATTCGTCACGCGCTGGATCTTCACGTTGCAGCGGTCGGCGATCGCGACGGTGCGGCTCACCGCGTCCGGCAATTCGCGGAACACCTGTGCCATCTCCTCCGCAGTCTTGAAATAGAATTGATCTGTCGCGAATTTCATCCGCTGCGAATCGCTCATCGTCTTGCCCGTCTGGATGCACATCAGGACTTCCTGCGCATGAGCGTCCGAGCGCGTCAGGTAGTGGCAATCGTTCGTCGCCACCAGCGGAATGCCGCTCTCTTTCGAGAGCTTGACGAGATCGCGATTGATGCGCGGATCGACTTCGAGTCCCTGGTCCTGCACTTCGAGGAAGAAATTGCCCTTGCCGAAAATGTCGCGCAGACGGTAGGCGTTGGTCCGAGCCTGCTCGTACTTCTCGCTCAGCAGCGCATCGGCCACTTCGCCGCGCAAACACGCGGAAAGCGCGATCAGCCCGCGGCTGTGCTTCGCCAGCAGATCGTGATCCACTCGCGGCTTGTAATAGAAGCCCTCGAGAAATCCGGTCGAGACCAGCTGGATCAGGTTGCGGTAGCCCTCGTCGTTCTCGCACAGAAGCACGAGATGGTTCGACCGCTCCGCGTCCGACCCGCGATTCTTGTGATTATCCGGCGCGACGTACACTTCGCAGCCGATGATCGGCTTCACGCCATGCGTCGTGGCCTTGTGGTAGAAATTCGCGGCGGCAAAGAGATTGCCGTGGTCCGTCACCGCCACCGCTTTCATCCCGCGGCGCGCGGCCTCCTGCGTCAGCTCGCCGATTTCGCAAGCTCCGTCGAGCAGAGAGTAGTCCGTATGCAGATGTAGGTGTACGAAATCCGGCGAAGCTGAGGATGCCATGCGAAGTCATTCTAACAAAAAACGCCTCGCGTAAGTTTCTCCAAATTCCGCGCCATGAATTTCAGAAGATCGGCAGCGCAACTTTCGCGGTAACACAGTGTTTGATCCTTGGGCGTAGTCTGCTTTGCTGGGGTCACGGTTTTGGCAACTCACGCCTCGGAGATGCAACCGGAGGCCCGGCAAAATGCTCTCATGATAGTGGGCCTCCAGCGGCCGCGGGCGAGAACCTCTCGCTATATCGCAGCTCGCCCGCCGCCAATGCGCCCAAATCCAGGTGAAGGGTAAAGGGACATGTCATCACGCAAATTCATCTATCTCGCCACATTTTCTCTCGCGTTTCTTACGTTTGGAGCAACGAATGCCCATGCGCAGTGGAGTTCCAGCGACAGCTATGGCGGTGGCTTCTGGAAGCGCGGCGTCGAAATCACCCCGTTCGGCGGTTCCCGCTTCGGCGGCGTGATCGACGTCAACTCCTCGTCTCCCTCGAACGTCGACTACCTCACGATCCGCAGCGGCTGGGACTACGGCGCCATGCTCGACGTCGACCTCTTGCCCCACGCGCAGGCCGAGTTCATGTGGAACCAGCAGCCCACGGTGATCAGCGAGCACTTCTTTGGCGACGGCCAGCAGCGCCTCAGCGAGGCCAGTCTCTCCACGTATCAGTGGAGCTTCCTGTTCAGCTTCCTTCAACCCGGCGCGAAGTTGCAGCCGTACGGCGTCGCGGGCGTCGGATTCACCAGCTACCACACGAACGGCGTCATCGACCTCGGCAACGAATTCGCCTACAACCTCGGTGGCGGCGTGAAGTATTTCTTCACTCCGCACTTTGGCTTGCGCGTCGAGGCTCGCTATTCGCCCTCGCGCACGACGCAAGGATACGGCCAGTATTGCGATCCGTTTTACGGCTGCTATACCGCACTCGTAAACAACTACGCCCATCAGGGCCAGGCGAATCTCGGCGTTATTTTCCGGTTCTAGCTTTTCGCCGGAGCAATCGAAGCATTGCCTGTCAATTTGAGACCTGTCATCCCTCGCGAAGCGAGGGATCTGCTTTTGCTTCGCTGGCGCTGCCGACGTTAGAATTCGCCGGATTCCTGCGTGTAGCTGAATCCAGGTAGGCTCGCGGCGGCGCCCGTCCTGGAAACCTTCACGCGCACCGGCGGCTCGGTTTCCGATCCGGCTTTGCGCAGCACGGCGAAGGTTGCAAGCGCCTCGCTGTATACTTTCGTGACGAGAAACGACTCGCCGCCCTCGTCCTTTTTCCAGACTTGCCCGACCTGAATTTTTTTCACCGCCACGGTACGACTGTAGCCACCTTCGCCGGGACGCGTCAATACCGGACCGCCACAAATTGCCAAGACGATCCCCGGGCCCACCTCCGCGCCCCGCGGATGGCCCGAGTCCTACCGGAGATTGGCCCGTTCCGACTTTTCGTAGCTTCCCCGCGCGGCTTTGTGGCATCTTATTGTCAGAGCGTGGGTCATGCTGGAAACGAAGAATATCGCAGTCGTCCTGTTTCAGCTGGGCGGCCCGGACTCGCAGGAAGCCGTCGAGCCTTTTCTCTATAATCTTTTCTGCGATCCCGACATCATCAATTTCCCCGGCTCCTTTCTTGCGCGCAAGGCGCTCGCAAAGTTCATTTCGTCCACGCGCTCGAAGAAGGCGCGGATCAAGTACGCCGAAATCGGCGGAGGCTCGCCGATCCGCCGCCTCACCGAGCAGCAGGGACGTGCCCTCGAAGCGGCGCTGCGCACCGTGCTTCCCGCACGCGTGATCGTCGCGATGCGCTACTGGCATCCCAATACGATCGAGGCGATTTCGCAGCTGGAGGCCGGCCCCTTCGACGAACTCGTCTTGCTCCCGCTCTACCCGCACTATTCCTTCGCGACCACCGGCAGCAGCCTCAAGGAATGGAATCGCCTGTACAAGCCGAAGGTGCCCGTCCATCTGATCGATCATTTCTTCGATCATCCGGATTACCTCGCGGGAATCGTCGAGCGGACGAACAGCGTCCTTTGCCAGTTGCCGCGCCCCGACGACGTGCATCTCGTTTTCAGCGCGCACGGTCTGCCGCTCACGCTCGTCGAAAAGGGCGATCCCTACCCGGAGCACATCGCGGCCACCGTAAAGCTCCTCTGCGAGCTTGGCGCGTGGGAGAATCCGTACACGCTCTGCTTCCAGAGCAAGGTCGGCCCGCAGAAGTGGCTGCAGCCGTCGCTTACCGGAACGATCGAACGACTGGCGCGTGAAGGCGTGCGCCGCATGCTCGTGATCCCGATTGCGTTCCTCACCGAGCACATCGAGACCTTGCACGAAATCAATATCGAGGCGCGCGAGCAGGCCGAATCGCTGGGCGTCCGCGACTTCCACATGATGCCCGCGCTCAACGATTCGCCGCTCCTGATCCGCGCCCTCGCCGACCTCACTCTGCGAGCCGTAGGCCACCGCTCCGGCGTCGCCGAACTCGCCATCTAGCTCTCGATCTCTCATCTCTGCGCTCTCTGCGTCTCTGCGGTGGTCCGTCGCATTTGCCTTCGATCCGTCGGTGCTATCATGTTCTCGCTGTCGCCCAGCAGCAGAAAAGAGGTCCCATGCTCGAGAAAATTGAAGGTCTCCCAAAGGGAATTGATGGGATGAAAGCTGTCGGAAAGCTTTCGAAAGAAGATTACGAAAAGGTTTGCCTTCCGCTCATGGATGAAGCGCGCCGCGAAGGCCGCCGCCTCCGCTTTCTGTATCAGCTCGGCCCGGAGTTCGGGGGCTTTACGCCCGCGGCTGCGTGGGAAGACGCGAAGATCGGCCTTCACTCGATGCGCCTTTTCGACGGCTGCGCCGTCGTCACCGACGTGGGCTGGATCCGCGAATCGACCCGTTTGATGGGATTTTTTATGCCGTGCCCCGCGAAGGTATTCAGCAATCAGGAACTCACGAAGGCCGTTGAATGGCTCGCCGCTCTTCCCGAAGGCCCGACCGTTTCTCATCGGCTGATTCCAGAATCCGGCGTGATCGTCGTCGAAGCAAAACAAGCGCTGCGCGTGCAGGATTTCGACGCGCTCGCGATGACCGCCGACGCCTGGATCGAAGCGCATGGCGACCTGCAGGGGCTCGTGATCCATGTCCGCGAATTTCCCGGCTGGGAAAATATGGGGAGCATGCTGCGCCACCTGCGGTTCGTCCGCGATCATCAGCGGCACGTCAAGCGAATCGCATTCGCCGCGGATAGCAAACTGGCCAGCATCGCTCCGGCGCTCGCGGATGTCTTCATCAAAGCTGAGGTAAAAAGCTTCGCCTACGACGAACTCGACATCGCCATCGCCTGGGCCTCCGGCCCCGCCCGACACGTGGCGGCGCGCCAGTCCGCCGCGAACTAACCGGCTTGTCCTGCGGGCCGCGAGCGAAGTCGAAGGGGCCCCTTCGCATGGGCGGTTTTGTGTCCTGCTCTTGAATTTCGTCGTCATTCTGAGGGCGAATTCGGCCCGAAGAATCTCTCTTCGCGTCCGTCCAAAAAAGCACGCAGCTGGAACGGGTACCCACTGCAGGGCGCGGAGTGCTTTCCTCGGATCACAAGTCACAAGTCACGAGTGACGAATCGCGTGCCCCGGCGCGTGATATAACTGGAGCGTGGAATTTTCGCTTACCGACGAGCAGCAGCACCTCCGCCGCACCGTGCGCGAATTCGCCGAGAGCGAAATTGCGCCACACGTAATGGAGTGGGACGAAGCCTCGAAGTTTCCCTCCGAAATCATTCCGAAGCTTGCTGAGATGGGATTGCTCGGCGTGATCTTCCCCGAAAAATATGGCGGCGCGGGGATGGGGTACGTCGAATACGCGATCATCATTGAGGAACTGTCGCGCGTGGACGGCTCGGTCGGGATCATCGTCGCGGCGCACAATTCGCTGTGCACGAATCACATTTTCAAATTCGGCACCGAGGAGCAGCGGCAGAAATACGTGGTCCCGCTGGCGCAGGGGAAGAAGCTCGGCTGCTGGTCGCTGACGGAGCCCGAGGCGGGCTCGGACGCGGGCGGCACGCGCACGGTGGCCGTAAAGAATAACGGCGCGTGGGTGATCAACGGCTCGAAAACGTTTACGACGAATGGGCATTACGCGGACGTGTGCGTGGGCATGGCGGTGACTGACGCGGCCAAAAAGTCTCACGGCATTTCAGCGTTCGTGATCGAAAAGGGCACGCCGGGATTTCGCCCGGGAAAAAAAGAAAACAAGCTGGGGTTGCGCGCGAGCGACACGAGCGAAGTCGTGTTCACCGACTGCCGCGTGCCGGCGGAAAATCTGCTGGGGCGCGAGGGCGACGGGTTCATCAACAGCCTGCAGATTTTGGATGGTGGGCGGATTTCGATTGCGTCGCTCGGGCTGGGCATGGCGCAGGGCGCTTACGAATGCGCGGTGCGCTACGCGAAAGAACGCAAGCAATTCGGCAAGGCAATCGCGGAGTTTCAGGCGATCCAGTTCAAGCTGGCGGACATGGCAACGCAGATCGATGCGGCGCGCCTGCTGACGTATCGCGCGGCGTGGATGGCGGATCAGGCGATCGCGTCGGGTGCCGACGACGCGCGCATCACGCGCGAATCGAGCATGGCGAAGCTGTACGCCGGAGAGGTCGCCGTGCGCGTGGCCAACGAAGCCGTGCAGATCCACGGAGGCTACGGCTTCATCAAGGACTATCCCGCCGAAAAATATTACCGCGACGTAAAACTCTGCAC
>JBAPOM010000389.1:0-10583 GCA_049279635.1 Candidatus Acidiferrales bacterium | reverse complement strand
ATGCTACCCCATCCCACGGCACTACACGGTTTGCTTTGCGCCTGAAAGCCCGGCTACCCCAAAATCTGCACCACGACCCCGCGCCTCCGCTGATCGACGACACCTTCGCGCGCACGAAATTCGCGCGCACATTCGTCACCGTGCGCGATTCGCCTGCCGTCGCCGTCGACGTGTCGATCGTCGCGTATTGCGCATCGACGTCGTTCATCGCCGACTGCAGTATGACGCTGATTGCCGATGGCGCCGTGCCGTAAATCGTCTGCCACACAATCGTGCGCCCGTTGTTGGGCATTCCCGCGTAGCTCGGCAGCGCGAACTGCTGGCTCGCCTGCCCCGCGGCGGGCGCCTCGCTGTTGAACGCGAGCGCCACGTCGCCCGGAAAAATTGAATACGGCGGTACCTGTGCGTTGTAGTTCGGCATGAATGTCTCCAGAGAATTTTGAGAATTCGTCTTATGCGAGGGGGTTTTTCGTTTGCCGATTGTAGCGGCGGGCCGCCTAAAGACCTGGCAGCTCTTGGCTCGTGCTCGCGCGTGGCGCCGCCGATTGCCCAAGCGTCGCCTCATTCTTCGTAGGGGCGGGCCTAGCCCGCCCCTACCCGCGGACGCAAGGCTGTTGCGCCAGGCGGAAGCTCATGCGGCGGCGGTCGCCTCGCCGAACTTGTGCCGAGACACACGAAGGCCCTAAGTGGGTTGCTTTTGTTTTACTACCGGAAAATTTGGATCGGGGTCGCTACTGCTCTACTGCTTGTTCGCGCACTCTTCGAGGATAATGAAAATACTTATACGCGCATTCTCTAAATCTGTCAAGTGCTTTTTTGTGTATATGAATTTCGTCCAAGGCAACTTCGCGTTTTCCCCAGCCCACCGCCGCATTTTCGCAGCAATCGACTGCCTCGGATCCGGCGACGGGCTGGCTGCGGGCGTTGTCGCCGGCGGCGCTATGGGGTTACCTCTGCGCCGAACCCGGTGCGGGCCTCAGCGTGAAATTCACGCCTCGCGCCGCGTTTTGATCGACGGTGCGCTGCACGTCGATCTGGTCGAGATCGATCACATTCTCGCGTGCGCCGTCGGTTACGTAGTGCAGCTTGTAGTCGGCCACCCAGTAGTCGGTGACCGCAAAGCTCGTGCCGTCGTTCAGATACAACACCGTCGTGCCCTTTGCGCCGGCGTCGGATGAATTATCCGCCGCCGTCCCCTGATCCGAATACACGCCATAATCCTGCGACGTGTCCGGCGCAGCCGCTATATCGTCGCCCGAGTAGGAGTTGAGGTAGAACCCCGGCGCGTACGGCCCGTAGTAACCGTATCCCGTATAGCCGTAGGCCCCACAGCCGAAGTTCCACAGCGGATCGCAGCCTGGACCAAACCCCAATCCAAGCCCGAATCCCCAGGGGTAGAATGCCCCGAATCCGTAACCATACCCATATCCCGGCTCAAAGAATCCCCCGTGAAACCGCCGCGGCGGAAACGGACCTACCCGCTGCGATTCCATCGGCCTCGATTCAAGGAAAGAGCTTGAGCCGCCCTGGTGCACAGCCCCGCTGTCCGGCCTGTTTTGCCAGATTTCGTGGCCTTGCCCCGAAAAGCTCAACACGCCGCCGTTGCCGCCATGAATCGGCCCAACCGGCGCAACAAATCCTTCCGCGCCGCCCGCCGGCGGAAAGCCGATTGTCACGTGCTGCGAAACCGGTGCTGGTTCGCCGATGCTCGCGGAAAATCCCGCGGCTGGCCCACCGGGATGCTCGAAACTCGAAGGCGATGCGCCGCGCGAAGTGATGGTCGGATTGCCATGCTCGAAACTGATCGGCGGCGTGCCAGGACGCACCGGAGCGCCCGATGGTGAACCACCCGAATGCGTCCCTGATCTCGGCGCAGACTCGTGCGAACCGCCATGGCTTCCGCCACCGAAGTGCCCGCCGCCTCCACCCCCGAAGTGCCCTCCGCCACCACCGCCGAAATGTCCGCCACCACCCCCGCCGTGCCCGCCGCCACCGTGTTGCGCGAGCGCAGCTTGCGGCACACACACCAGTGCCACAGCAGCGACAGCCGCCAACAGCAAGCTCCTAATCTGGGTCGACCGATGTCCAAGGACGCGTGTGGAGTGCGGCGGCTTGCCGCCGCTGCTTGTTCGGCGAAGCTTGCTTCGTCGAGTCGAAGCCGCCGGTAAGGGATTCTCTACCCCGTTGCTGATCGAGGCCGCCCAAGGATCAAGTTTCCCTGGAAGTGTTTCGAGGTCTCGCGTCCATTGCCTCATCGTCGCACCCTCCGCTCCCAGTTAGCAGGGCAGCCGGGACGAGGGCCGCTATCTAACTCTGCCGATAAGATGCGCTTTTCGCCTCCCCGGTTTCAAGAACAACCTTGCGCTCCGTGGATCGAGCCGCTTGCTGACCATTCGTTGCTCGGGTCACACTGGAAAGAGGTAGCTAAAGGCGCGCGTATCAGATGGAAGAGAGAAAGGCGTTACAGAGCCAGCGTGAACTGTCCGGAAGGGCCATTGTAGAAGAGGTTGCAAGATGCCAGCACGTCTCTCCCGACTAATACGAGCAAGCCTTGCGAGGCTAGGTTAGCGCCCATGGTTCGCGGAGAGTTCAACGTGACAACCGGAGTTACAATCTGAACAGGGTAGATGTTGCAAGGATGCTTTTCGTGACTGGCGGATTGCATCGAGCCTACATCAATTACCGGCAAGCCCAACTCTTGCGCGGCTTTGTCGTCGACGCAAGTGTTAGACGCACCCGTGTCAATCAGCGCGATCCCGGTCTTGCTCTGAACTGTCTTGCCCTGAGTCAAAAGCGCCTTTGCAGCGTGCTGCTCGATGGTGATGGTCACTTGTAAAACCGGACCAACGCATGACCAAGGCCGCCACCGGAGGTATCTGGATTACCTTACCGTCCGGTGCCTTCCCCTGAGCTGCTATTTGGCTGTGAAGGATTGGCATTGAGGATTCCCAAGGTCAACGCGGGAGCAGTGAACTGAATCTGCGCTTCGGACGGTCGACGAATGAGGACATTCTTGAGACCGTGTACGGCCGTAGCGCCCTGCAACGCCTCTTCCATCGTTTCGTATGCGCCGGTAACCTGCTCTCCGCTAATAACAAGAATTTTGCCGCCATACTGCTTCAACAGATCATCTTTGTGCGATTCCAAATATTTCAATTCGACGTCCAGCATCGCGGCCCCCATCAGGCAATGTATTGTACCCAGTCTAACAGAAACAGCAAGCACCCTCGAAATATTCCTAGAATGCTACAACCCCTTTAGTAACAAGGCCCTCCTGGCTATCTTCGCCTCATTCAAAGTGGTCGACTTACAACCCGATTGACAGTTAGCGGACGAACGGTGAGAGTTAGAGATTGGGTTTCGTGTATCCCTTCATCCATATCGGGCCGGTCGCGATTCCCACCTTCGGGCTGATGGTCGCTGCGGCTATGGTCGCCGCCTATTACGTCCTGCGCGCGGATATGGCCCGCCGTGGCCTCGCGCCGAAAGACTCGCCGGTGGCGGAAATGTTCATCGCAGTTCCCTGCCTCGTGGGAATTGTGGGAGCGAAGCTCTATCACGTCCTCGAATCTCCGCGTCAACTCTTCGCCGATCCGGTCGGAGAGCTTCTGAGCCGCTACGGTTTGGCATGGTTCGGAGGATTGATCGCGGGATTTGCAGCGTTCGTCTGGCTTGCCCGCGCGAAGAAGATTCCGTTGCTCGAGATGCTCGACGCAGGCTCTCCCGCCGCCGCGCTCGGCTACGGCGTCGGCCGCATCGGCTGCCTGCTATCCGGCGATGGCGACTACGGCAAGCCCACTTCTCTGCCCTGGGGCATGAGCTTCCCGAATGGACTCGTCCCGACCACCCAGCGCGTTCATCCCACCCCGATTTATGAGTTCATTGTCGCCTGCGTGATCGCGTGGATCCTCTGGCGTATCGGCGCGCGCCTCTTGGGAACGCGCCCCAAGAGTCGCGGCTCGGTTTTCGCCGCCTATCTTGTGCTTACCGGCGTCGCGCGCTTCCTCGTCGAGTTCATTCGCATCAACCCCCGCTCGTTCTTTGGCCTCACCAACGCCCAAGCCGCAAGTCTTCTCTCCATCGTCGCCGGCATTGTCCTTTGGCTCGCAATTTGCCGCCGCTCCCCCGCGGCGTAGCCCCTCATGCCTTTGCGGAAAGCTTCTTCATCCGAATCGCAAGCATCCCATCCGTCAGGATTGCGACCGATCTTTCGGGATCGACCCTTGTCGGCAATTCCAGCACACAAAACGAGTGGGCCGCCGAGTGCACCATAGCGTTGGAGCCAACCAAAATCACCAGCCAGTGCGATTCGATGCCAACGGCGATTTCGCTCGCTGCGGCGCCCGGTACGTTCGCAAGCGCGTAGACGAAGTCGCCGCTCTCTTTCACGCTCGTTGGCAGCGACGGCAAGAGTTCCTTCTGCGCGGCCAGCCAGTCGTCCATTTCTTTTCAGACTGCCGCCCCGCTCGATGTATTTTTCGTGCGCGCGCCGCGTGACGCAATCATACGCTTCGAGAAGGCACGCGGTCAGGTCGTGCAGCGCGACGTACTCACGCAGCGGCCCGTGCTGCCTTTGCGGCGTGGAGTTCGCCGGAGGCAGCCGATCCTTCGCATCGCGCGCGCAGGCGCTCGGCTTGCCGATCTGAGGCCTTCCCCTCAGTACTTTCGTGGACCACCTCCGTGTGTGAGCGTCAGTCAAGCGCGTATTCGCTGCAGCGGTTGCGTGACCAGTTGTATCGTGCGGTCGGAATCGGGCCGCCCGTCGCTCAGCCGCGCCGCGACCTTACGGGCACTTCTTTCCTCGAGTAGCCGGATGCCCAGCAGCCTGCCGAGTTCTGGCTCGAGCAGCGCGTGACTGAGCGCGCGTTCTCCGAGAACGGTGACGCCGCGTTCGATCACCGGCAGCCACAGACAGCTTTCCGAAAGTGCCACGCCTACGATCAGCGTGCCCGAATGCTGCCTCATCGCGTCGGCAAGTGCGTAGCCGCGCCCGTCGCTGAGTAATTCCGTCGCCAGCACGATGTCGAGCCGGAACGCCTCCAGCAAATCGCGCGCCTCGCACAGTTTCTCGGCCCGGTAGGCTCCGAAACCGCGAGCGGCGAGCCGCGCCAGCACTTCAACCGTCATCGGGGCGGGCGTCCCGGCATAGAGAATGCGCATTGTCGTTGCAGCCATGATCTGCTCCCACGCTCGTTGTCGTTCCAGCGGGAATTTGCAATTTCGGACAGGCCGCGCGAGCGGCGACGAATCGTTTGCGGAGAATGTGCCCGGGGACTTTCGCGAGCGTGTGTTCGCCAGGCCAGAGACGCAGCCAGCGCCCGCCGCGATTGCTTGGGGAAAATCATTCCAAGCTGCGGGCAGATCTGGCTGCGCGCGAGTCCAGCCCGGTGGGCGCGCTCTCCGCTTCCCGTCAAGAGTGCTTATCGGAAAACGGGACGCTGAACGTTAGTCCTAACACTCCTTCCAAAACGCCGCGTGCACGCTATGCTTCCCAGCAGGCCGTTTCAACCCGAAACAATACGGAAACTGACTCTGCGGCGACCGGAAGGCCAATGTACGTAGTAATTGTACTGTTCCGGAACGCGTAGCCCTTGGCACGTAAGTAACGTGAGAGTAAATTCCCCGCATTATACGTTTGGGTCGTGGCAACTTTTGGGCGGTGACTTGGGCGCTGCACGGTACACCTGGGGTCAGTTACGGACTCGGAGGCCCGCAGAAGTATGGCTTCACATCCAGCACGACCGGAAGAAGCAGACCCGCATTTGCCTCTTTCCCGTTCAGTACACAATTTGAGTCGCCCTTCCGATTCGAATTCCGATTATCGCAGGCTCCACAACGGAAACGGTTCCACTCAGCCGATCGTTTTCAAGCCTTGCACGTTCGAAGACCTCGTCAAGATGCTTCACGAATTTGTGCTCGTCCTCGATCCCCACGGAGAGATCGAAGTGGCGTGGAGTTCGAATGCCGATTTGGGGGATCAAGTAACCACGGGACTGCTAGGCCGCCGAGTCAAGGATGTGCTCGCCGCGGAATCTTATGCCCAGCTCGTCGGATGCCTTGAGCGCGGCGGCATCACCCGCTTCGAAGACCAGGTCGAACATTCGGTTCAGCTTGTCGACGGATTGCACTGGTTCGCGGTGCGTGTCTTGCCGGCTGCCCACTCCTCTTCCCGCCTGCCGATCTGCTGCGTTTATGCGCGCGACGTCACCGTACGAAAGGCCCAGCACGAGACCCTGCGCAAGAGCGAGGCCCTTCTCCGCAAGGCCGAGGAAATCGGAAGGATGGGCTCCTGGCAGCTGAACGTCGAAACAGGCGAAGGCGCCTGGTCCGAGCAACTGTACCGGCTGCTGGGCCTGGATCCAAAGGGACCGCCGATCAACAAAGCGCGTCTTCTCGAGTTGGTTCACCCGGACGATCGAGAAAAAGTGGAGAAGCTCCCCGGTCTGGTGTCCGGGGCCGACGAATATCAAGAACACGAAGCTCGCTTCATGCTGCCGGACGGACGCATTCGCACGTTCTACACGCGCGCCGTTCCACTCACCAATGCCGAAGGTCGTTTGACCGGCTTCGTCGGATTGTCCCAAGACATTTCAGACAAGAAAGAAAACGAAAATCGCCTGTGCAAGAACGAGATGCTGCTCGCGCAGGCTGAGAAACTCGCCAATCTGGGCAGCTGGGAATACGACGTTTCGTCAAAAACATTGACTTGGTCGGCGCAGTTCTGTCGCATGCTCGGTCTTGATCCGATCAACAAGCCGATTCGCTACGACGACCGTCACAAGGTGATTCATCCCGATGACGTCGAAGAAGCCGTGCACGACCTCGAGGCGATCGAATCAACCGGAAAGCCGCTCGAGAACGAACTGCGCTTCGTGACCTCCAAGGGTGAGGTGCGCATCTTCCATTCGCGAGCCGTAGCCATCAAGGATCGAGCCGGGCGGGTGATCTACATTCGGGGAATGTCGCAGGACATCACCGAACGCCGGCGCGAAGAAGAACGCGTTCGCCTAAGCGAGGCCCTCCTTGCGCAAGCGGAGCACATGGCAAATCTGGGAAGCTGGGAGTTCGATCTCAAGACGGGAAAAACGACACTTTCGAAATCCCTGCTAAGGCTCTACGGACTCGATTGCTCGGCCGAATTCACGCGCGAATGGTATTGGGAACAAGCGCCCGAGCGACCGTCGCAGGGCGCGCATCCTGGCCAACCGGGGCTGGCGCAATGGCAAGCCGTTCGTTTATATGGCGCGCTTCCACCGGCCGAATGGCCGCACGCGAGTCCATTTCGTTCGGGGCGTTCCGATACTCGGCCCCAAGGGGCGGCCCATCGGATCGATCGGCGTCGTGCAGGACATCACCGACCAGCGGCGTGTGGTGCAGGACTTGCGCCGGCTCTCGCAGGAGATGATGCGTACGCGCGATCAGGAGCGCCGCGAGGCCGCGCGGGCGCTGCATGAATCCGCGGGGCAGAGCTTGGCGGCGCTGAAGATGACGCTCGGTCGGCTAAGGCGCGCGATGACCGATGATGGAGACAAGGCGGAACAGCTTTGGAAGTCGGCCGTCGAACTCACGGAAGCCGCCGTCCGCGAAGTGCGGACGGTTTCGTATCTGATGCATCCGCCGCTGTTGGATGAAGCAGGGCTGGCTGCCGCGTTGCGCTGGTACGTAACCGGATTCACCGATCGCAGCGGGATCGACGTGAATTTGGAAGTGGACGATCACGTGGGCCGGCAGTCCGAGGAGATCGAGACAACGCTCTTCCGCATAGTGCAGGAAGCTCTGACAAACGTCCATCGCTATTCGGGGAGCCGCAAAGCGTGGATTCGCATCATGCGCTCGGGTGGAAGAATTCGAGCCGAGGTTCGCGATGAAGGCCGGGGGCTCCAAGTCGACAGCAAGGCCTTGACGAAGGCCGCGCCCCTGGGAGTTGGTATCTCGGGTATGCGCGAGCGTGTCCAACAACTTGGAGGCACTTTCGAACTCGAAAGCGCTCCTGGGCGCGGCACCACGTTGCGCGCAACTCTCCCACTTGCCCCGCGCGCGAAGGAAGCAATTCTGGATTCCGACGAAAGCGAGAGCCAGGATGCAGAACAACAAGGACGAAAAGCGAAGCGTGCCGGGGCGTAATCCGTTCGATCCTCCGGAGACGGAGAGGACAGGTACCCGGCTCTATCGCGTCGTCATCGTGGACGATCACCCGGTGGTGCGACGCGGGCTACGGGCATTGTTCGACGAGCGATCCGGAATCGATGTCTGCGGCGAACTCACGACAGGCGTTCAGGCCGTCGAATTCGTCAAGAAGAACAAGCCGGACCTCGTGATCATGGATTTAACGCTGCCGGAGATGAACGGCCTCGACGCGGCGCGCGCCATAAGGCAGGACTCGCCCTCGACGCAGATCCTGATTCTCTCGATGCACTTTTCCGAGGAACTGGCGCGCGAGGTGTTGCGGGCGGGGGCGCTCGGCTACGTGCTGAAGTCGGATGCCGATACGGAGCTGCTGGCGGCCGTCGATCACGCGCGGCGGCACTTGCCGTTTTTCACGAGCACGCTCGCCCGGACGATGACACAGAATTTCGTTGAGGGCCCCACAGTCGCACCCGATGCGGGCCCGGTTCCGGGCGCACCGCTCACGGAGCGTGAAGTGCAGGTCGTTCAACTGCTGGCCGAAGGAAAGAGCAACAAAGAAGTGGCGGCGGCGCTGAGCGTCTCGACGCGGACCATCGAGAGCCATCGGAACCACATCATGCGCAAAATGAATTTCGGCAGTTTCAGCGAACTCGTTCGGTTCGCAATTCGCGCCAGTCTGGTGAATCCTTAGGCCGCGATTTTCTCGAAGGGTCGTGCAAAGCGAAGGGCCGGAATCTACAGGCGAAAATTGCAAAAAATGGAGAAAAACGAGAGCCGAAAAACCAAATCCCTTATCCGGTCGATTTTGGCCAGATAAGGGATGTTAAAATGGCTTATGCGGTCACTTTTTGGCGGTTTTGCGACGGCCCCGGCGGCGCGTGGGACGATCGGCGGGCGGTTCACCCACGAGTTCCGCCACCCAGATTGCAGTGACGAACTTCTTCAGACCGTGGTTATCGAAATCAATCGTGGTGCGTTCCGTGTTTGATTCCGTGACGGTGCCAATGCCGTATTGTTCGTGACGAATGGTCTGGCCCTCGGACAGTATCTGCACTCTTCGTCTCCTCCGTTCCTCTGTATAAGGACAAAAAGACATACAACTTTCCATACTTACAACGTTGGACTGGGACGGACTAAGATTGCGAGGCAATGGCCGGACGCCTGAGGCGTCCGGCCCTGCCCCTTGATGCCTGTGCGAAACGAAGTTGCTCGGCGGAGTGCTACAGACCTACGACGTTTTCAGCCTGCAAGCCCTTCGGACCCTGCTTGACTTCGAATTCGACCGCCTGCCCTTCGTTAAGGCTCTTGTACCCATCGGCTTGGATAGCCGAGAAGTGCACGAAGACGTCCTCACCGGACTGGCGCTGAATGAACCCGTAGCCCTTTGCTGCGTTGAACCACTTGACAGTACCTTGCTCTTTGCTCACCGATGTTGCTCCTAGATTGTTGATGGGGCGACGATTAGCCGCCGGGATTGCTGTTCGTGCCCCCGGGTCCATCGCCGCACAAAAAAAAAGCTGTCGGGAATTCTCCCCGGCAGCGTTTATCGAGTGCGAGTCGAGAGGATCACAAGAGCAACAAAAGCACAGTCACGATAGCACGAATGGGATGGAAACGCAATGGGTTCCATCGGTTGGGTAGTGGTTCAGTTTGCAAGCTGGAGCACCGCCGCATACGGCAGCCCGGCAGCGGCTAGGGCAGGGGGGCCACACTGGAACGGGTCTCGCGGCGGCTTGGGAGCACCGACAGGATTGTTCGGGCCACTCCACCTGCTTGTTGCCACGTACGGGGGGCAAGGGAGTCTCGATGATGCGGCGAATGTGATGTATAGTTGCAGCAATGAGATTGCTTGGGACATGCAGGGACGCGGGGGATGTGTCGGTGTTGGATTTCTCTGGGGAGATTACGCTCGGAGACGGCAGCGCGATGCTGCGAAAAATGGTGCGCGAGCTGGTAGATGGCGGCAAGCGCAAGATACTGCTGAATCTGGCGGAGGTGCAATACATCGACAGCGCCGGCGTGGGCGAGTTGGTGAATACATATACGACGGTGCGCGGCGCGGGTGGCGAATTGAAAATCGCGAACCTGACGAAGCGAGTTCACGACGTGATTCAGCTGACGCGCCTTTACACGATTTTCGACGTGCAGCCGGACGAACGCGCTGCGTTGAACAAGTTTCGCGGGGCCCAGTAGGCGGTAAAGGAGAGACGATGTTCCCTGACATTATGGTGCAAGGCATGCGAGATGAGTTGACGCGGGTGGGATTCCGCGAATTGCGGACGCCGGAGGAAGTGGATGCCGCGCTGAAGAACGAGAAGCGGACGGCGCTCGTGGTGGTGAATTCGGTGTGCGGATGTGCTGCGGGCCGGGCGCGTCCAGCGGTGGCGCGCGCGTTGGCGAATGCGGCGCGGCCAGAGATGCTGCTGACGGTGTTTGCCGGGCAGGATCGCGAGGCC
>JBAPOM010000388.1:0-12364 GCA_049279635.1 Candidatus Acidiferrales bacterium | reverse complement strand
GCCTTTTCCATCTGGCGCTTGACGCGCGACTGGATGGTGCGGTCGACGTTGAGCTTTTCGATCTCGACGTCGAGAATGTCGGCTATGCGGTTCAAGCGCTCGACAGGATCGAAGACCTCGAGCAGCTCCTGCTTTTCTTCCACGGGAATCTGGAGATTCGCGGCGATGGCATCGGAAAGCTTGCCGGGATCTTCGACGCGCGCCGCGGCGATCATCGTGTCGTAATTCAGGCTCTGCGAGAGTTTTACGTACTGCTCGAAGAGGTTCGTGACGCGCTCGGAGGCCTGCTGCGTCTGCGGGCCAGGCTCGGATTTCACGGGGACGAGGCGGACCGTGGCGCGGAAGAATCCTTCATCGCTCGTCACCTGCACGAGCTTGGCGCGCTCGCTGCCCTCGACCAGCACTTTGATGTTGCCGTCGGGCAGCTTCACGCTCTGCACGATGTTGGCGAGCGTTCCGACCTGGTAGATTTCCTCGGGCTTGGGATCGTCCACCGAGGCGTCGTGCTGCGTGACGAGAAAAATCTTTTTGTCGCCCGCCAGCGCTTCTTCAAGCGCGCGGACCGAGGCTTCGCGTCCCACGATGAACGGGTGCATCATCTCCGGGAAAATCACCATATCCCGCACCGGCATCATCGGGACGCGCTTCACGTCGAGTTTTTCCTTGCTGAACATTGGTTCCTGTGTCAGACCCTAATCTCCCTGGCTACACCGGCCCGGATAAAATTCCCAACTTAAAATTTCGCTCGGAATGACGAACTCTTGAGCGTCCTGCGCGAGCCCTGAAGAACCGGAACGATCATCCTGCCTTTTCGAGCAGGCTCCAGTTGATTTCGCGGCCCTTGACCATATCCGCCGTAACCACAAAATCGCGAAGTTTACGCTGCGCCGGCAGGTGATACATCATTTCGAGCATCAGGTCTTCGAGAATCATGCGCAGGCCGCGCGCTCCCACTTTGCGCTGCAAGGCCAGTTCGGCGACCGTCTCGAGAGCGTCGTCCGTGAAACGGAGCCGGACGTTCTCGAACTCGAATAGTCTCTGATATTGACGCACCAGAGCGTTCTTCGGTTCCGTCAAGATGCGCACCAGGGCGCTCTTATCGAGATCGCTCAGCACTCCCATCACTGGCAACCGGCCGACGAACTCCGGAATCAGGCCGTAGCGGATCAAATCCGTCGGCTGCGCCTGCTCGAGCACTTCGATATTCCGGCGAGTCGCCGTGCTCGGCTGCGCATCCGCATGAAACCCGAGCGATTTCTGCCCTACGCGGCGCTCGATCGTCTTTTCCAGCCCCACGAAAGCTCCGCCGCAAATGAACAGGATGTTCGTCGTATCGACCGGCGTAAACTCCTGGTGCGGGTGCTTCCGTCCGCCCTGCGGCGGAACGTTGGCGACCGTGCCTTCGAGAATCTTCAGCAGCGCCTGCTGCACTCCCTCGCCCGAGACGTCGCGGGTAATCGAGGGGTTCTCGTCCTTCTTCGAAATCTTGTCGATCTCGTCTATATATATGATGCCTTGCTGAGCCTTTTGGACGTCGCCATCCGCGGCCTGCAAGAGCTTCAGGATAATGTTTTCGACGTCCTCGCCGACGTAGCCCGCTTCCGTGAGCGTGGTGGCATCGACGATCGCGAACGGCACATCCAGCATCCGTGAAAGCGTCTGTGCCAGCAACGTCTTGCCCGTGCCGGTCGGTCCGATCAGCAGGATATTGGACTTCGTCAGTTCCACATCGCCCGGCTGCCGGTTCAGGAAAATCCGCTTGTAGTGGTTGTACACCGCCACGGCCAGCTTCTTCTTCGTCTTGTCCTGGCCGATCACGTACCCGTCGAGAAACGCCTTGATCTCGGGCGGGCGCGGCAGGCGGCGATTCGCGGGGCTGGTCTGTTCGCGCTTCTCGTCTTCGAGAATCTGCTGGCAGACGCCCACGCACTCGTTGCAAATGTACGAGCGCGGATACTCGGATGGAGAGCTGATGAGCTTCTCCACCTGCTCCTGCGTTTTATGGCAGAAGGAACAACGCAACGGCTCTTCTGGGGTGAACCGCTTCACTGGTGGCGCCCCCTAATTTCCGAACCCCGTCCCACGACGCATCGTGAATCCATTGTAAGACGGAAGCCGCTCGCCGTGCTGAAATTCATCGCCCTCGGACACTTAAGATACTAACCTTTTGGAACCCGCCTAGCGATGCTTGGTGATGATTTCATCCACGATGCCGTACGCCTTCGCCTGTTCCGGCGTCATGATGAAATCGCGCTCCACGTCTTTCTCGATTTTTTCCTCGGGCTGACCCGTGTGAAACGCCAGCAACTTATTCAGCGCCGCGCGCGTGCGAATAATTTCCTTGGCGTGAATGTCGATATCGGTGGCCTGGCCCGAGAGGCCGGACATCCACGGCTGGTGGATCAGAACGCGCGAATTCGGCAGCGCGTAGCGCTTTTTCGGCGTGCCCGCCGCAAGCAAGACCGCCGCAATCGATGCGGACTGGCCGATACAATAGGTGACCACGTCCGGACGAACGAACTGCATCGTGTCGTAAATCGCCATTCCCGCCGAAATCGACCCGCCCGGCGAGTTGATGTACACCGAAATATCTTTTTCCGGGTCTTCGGACTCGAGGAACAGCAGCTGCGCGGTCACGAGGTTCGCCACATGATCGTCGATCGGCGTTCCGATGAAGATGATGTGGTCCTTCAGCAGCCGCGAATAGATATCGTAAGCGCGTTCTCCCCGGTTGGTCTGCTCGACCACCATGGGAACGAGTGTTGTAGCACGCGGACTCGCGTCGTCTGTTTGTCTCATCTGGAATAGTTTAGCGCGCTGAGGAAACCCAAATCGAGGTCACGTTTCACTTTTGGCCGTCTTTTCGATTCGGGCCGTGCGGTAGAGCCAGTCGATCGTTTTCTCGCTTCGCAACTTCGATTTGATCCTATCGAGCGCTCCTTGCTTTGTCAAGCGAGCGCGCAAAGCGGTTGCCGACTCGCCACTCTGTTCCGACAGCTTCGCTATCTCTTTCTCGACGTCTTCGTCGGTTGCATCTATGTTTTCCGCGGTCGCGACGCGGTCGAGCAGAAGCTCGGCCTTCACATCGTTCACGGCATTGTCCCGCTGGCGCCGCCGGAGCGACACCCAATCCACATTCACCGCGCGTGGATCGACGCCCTGCGCTGCAAGCGACCGCGCCATGCGCTCGAGCCGCGTGTCCATCTGGCCTTCGATCAACGCCTCGGGAACCGGAAAATCGTGCTGCTTCACGAGCTCGGCGAGAATCTTCTCGCGGGCTTGCGAATTTTGCTGCTGTTCCTTCGCCGCATCGAGATTCTCGCGGATCTTCTTGCGAAGCTCATCAAGAGTCGCGATGCCGCCCGCTTCGGGGCCCTGCGCGCCCGCCGCGTCCTTCACAAACTCGTCATTCAGCTCGGGCAGCTTCTTTTCCTTGATGCCCTGGACCTCAACCGAATAGTTGTACGTCTTTCCGGCCAGCTTCTCGTCGGGATAATCATCGGGATAGCGCGCTTCAAACTGGCGCTTCTCGCCGGCGTTTGCGCCGCGCAGGTTTTCGGTGAAGCTAGCCAGCGTCTCCTCCGCTCCGATGTTGACGAGAATGTTGTCCGCCTGCACCGGGTCGCCGCCCCCGGCCGGCACGCCGCTCAATTTAATAAGGACGTGATCGCCGTCCTGCGCCGCGCGCCCCTCGACCGGAACGAACGTCGCGGCGCGCTCGCGCATCTCGTCGAGCGTCTTATCCACCTGCGCGTCGCCGATGTCGATCTCGTCCACTTGCACCGTGAGGTTCTTGTAATCGCCCAGCTCGAATTCGGGCAGCACTTCGAAGATCGCGCGGAAGCGCAGCGGCTCGCCTTCCTTGAATTCGACCTTATCGACTTCCGGGCGCGTCACCGGCACGAGCTTCTTTTCGTCGAGCGCCTTTTCGAGATATTCGGGCACGAGCGACTGCACCACTTCGCCCTGAATATCGTCGGCGAAGCGCCGCCGCACCAGCGTCACCGGCGCCTTGCCGGGACGAAACCCCGGAATGCGGGCGACCCGCGCGATATCGCGCGCCACTTTTTCGGTCGCCTTCTGAACGTTCTCGGCCGGAATTTCCAGCTCGATTTCGCGCTTGCACGTCGCTTCAGTCATGGACGAGTTTTCTTTCTATGCAAAGCCCGGAACCTCGGCTCCAGTCCTCTCGTTGATCGGATTCCGGAAGGAGGAGTGCAAGGAAGAACGGCGCACCCACGCCGTGGAAAATTCAGTATAGGGAATCCATTCGCGCGCGTCAACTCGCGCCGCGCATCAATCCGAAGCTGCTACTTCAGGAGATAGAACGGATTTGGAAGTTTGAAGACGCGCTCTGAGCAGCAGCCGGCGAGATCACTCGCCTGATCGCCGATATTCAGGACGATCCGGTAGCCCTCATCGACAATCGCCTGCCGGTCCTTCGGCTTGAAGACACCCGCCGGCAGCTTGTTTCCGTCCGGCTGCATGATCAGCTCGGTCCAGCCTGAGTATCCCGCCTCGTTCAGGTTCTTGATCGTCATGGCGCGCTCGGACTCCTGCCTCCCAGTGACGAAGAAAACCTTCACGCCCTCAGCCTTAGCGAAATTGTAGAGCTGAAGCACAGGAGCAATCGCGGGATCGTGATCCTCGGTGTAAAGCTTCCGCTCCACTGAATACGCGCAGAACCCGCAGCCGGACATCGCATCCCAATTCGATAGCGAAGTTTCGTCGATATCGAATACGGCCGCGAGCTTGTCAGTTTTCGGCTCCGATTTCACGGCCGCAGCCAGATATGCCCGCGCCGAATCCGCCACCACCTGGATTTCGCGGTCGTATTCACCGTAATCGTGGTAGCGCATCAGCCGCTCGACCACGATCGTGTGATTCTCCGGCTCCTGCGGAAAGCTCTGCGCGAAGAGCGGGTACGCACCCCCGCACAACGCCGCAAGAACGAGCATCTGGACAAGTCTTTTCATCGGTCGGGCCTCACTTTTACCGAATTTGGTTGGAAGGAGTGCGTCTCGAACTCGGGATTCGCGAAAGGCCAGCGAAGCGGACGATCTACACGCGAAAGTTCTGTCCAGTTGCGGCGCGCTTCCAATAGCCTCTCTGTTGAATCGGCCAGTTGATTTTGATCGCGCCATCCCGTGCGCATACATTCACGCAACATCCGCAGTACCAGCACTCTTCCGGATGCAGGATGATCGGAGCGTCGCCACGCTCAGCCGCTGGAATAAACACGTCGATCGGGCACACTTCCACGCAATCATTGCAGCCGTTGCAGATGGAAGGATCGATGATGACCGGTCGATTGGGAGTCGGTATGTTGGGAAGTGCGTATACCTTGTCTGGCATGGATCCGGCCTCCTAACGTTGCCACACGCCAGCATAGTCCCGGTTGTGGGCTTCGTAGTTGTTCTTCAGGTCGCCCGCGTAGTCGAGCGACCGTTCTCCTGGCACCGCATTGTTGTTTTCAAGTCTGATTGTTGTCAGTTTGTTCCATTCCGGCGGATCCATCTTCGGATAGTCGATCCGCTGAAAGCCTAGCCACTTGGTGCTCGCCTTGCGCGCCAGCGACGAATGCAAAATCGCCTGCGCATAGTTCAGAATGCTCAGATCTTCCATGCCACGCAGGAGCTTGTGCGGGTCCGACGCATAGAGACTCGGCACCCATCGGTGCTCGATTTCGTTGAGCGACTCGAGCCCCATCTTTAGCAGGTGTTCCGTCTTATACTCCGCGCAGAACCATTGCATCACTCTGGTTATCGCGGCATTCAATTCTTTCCAGTCGATGCCGTCCTTCCTTTTGGTGGGAGCATAAACTCGCGCCTTTTCTTTCGCCACCTGCTCGGGAGAAATGGCCGCGTGCGAAATCTGCGACGCGTATTCGGCCGCCTTCCTGCCGGCATAACGGCCGGTAGCGGCGGCAAAACTGTGATCGCCGGAAACGAAGAGCTGCTCTCCGGCGGCGTAGAGACCATCCAAGTTGGTCTTCAGGTTCCAGTCGATCATCACGCCACCGCGCTCGACCCCACGAAGAATTTCCCGCCACTGTGGCGGACTATTTCCTTCCAGCAACTGATACCCCATCAGCCGGTCTTTGGCCATGTCAAAACCGGACTCTTCGTAACTGTCCACGATAACCTTCGTCATGGATTCTTCGCCCAACAGGAATTTCCACGTGACCTTACGCTCAATTGGCGGCATCGCCGGAAAGTCGCCATAGATCGGAAGCTCGTAATCACCTTTGAGCACACCCTCCCGCACCTGAGCCCATATCCCGCCCTGCACCCGCGCGTCGCCGGTATCCGGTTTCCGTCCCCAATGGGGCGAGGTTAGGCCGCCTGGAAGCGCCTTGCCGTTGGCATCCACCAAGGGGACATTCTCGTAGCTGGCATCTCCCGCACCGGCATACCAGTGATGTTTGTGTCCGCCCCCCAGGCGGTGCGGCTCCGATTTTTCCAGCAAGGCGAGTTCGCAACCCGCTCGCCACGCCATTGCGATTCCGTCTCCCGATAGCGTGCGTGGCCGGAAGGCGCTTAGCGCCGCAAGCTCCGTGTCGAAGGTCCAGATGTGGGCGGTTCCGGACATGCACAAGATCGTCGCCTTGGCCTTGAACACCATGAATTCACCGGTCCGGTTGTTAAATCCGGTGGCACCCACGATTCGTTGCCCCTGCGCTCCTCCCTCGTTCAGTAAACTAGTCGCCATCACGCGATCGTAAATTTTGACGCCCAGGCGTTTGCATTCCCTCACCATCGCCGGCTTAAAAGTAGTCCCCCAGACCCGCATGGTGACATTGCTTTCGTGAAACTCATTGCTTCGCGGAGAAAAGACGAACTTGGTTTTTTCGTCATAACCTTCGGCTGTAATGAATTCACCTTGCGTATCCCGGATCTTGCCGCCCATCTGTTCCAGTTCAAGCATGGTGTCGTAATTTTCGCGGCACTGAATCTGGCGCCCGATGCCGTTCGAATAGCGGCCATTGCTGTTTGCCAGTCGCCGCGCCCATTCATCGGGGTCTACCTTGGAGGAGGGATTGGCCGGCGCGTCACACCAGTGATCGCAGCCCGGGCCGCCAGCGCCGCTGCGGATGCTGGCCGATTTTTCGACTAACGCCACACGGACTCCTTTGCGCGCCGCTCCGATTGCCGCCCAACAACCCGCGATTCCGGCGCCCAGGATCAGAACGTCCGTCTCAATAACCTGCTCGTTTTCGTACTTGATCGGGTAGGGCCATTCGGGGATTTGGCCGTTCACCGCATAATCGTGCCAATTAGCCATGAAAGTCCTCCCTCATCTCGGGGATCTTACTTCGCCATGTGTTGCTCTCAAGCATGTCCAAAACTGTTGTTGAAGTAACTTTTGCCAGCAACGCGCACTTTAGCCCGCGAGTTTGTCAGATGACTTATAGACGCCGTATAATCGGACAGCTTCGATCAAGGCTTGCAGGTTTTCCGCAGTCGTATTGTGAACCTGCGCACCGCCCGTCAAAATGTACCCGCCATTCTTCCCGCAGACCTCGATAAGATTTCTGCAGTGCTCCTTAATCTCCGCGGGCGTTCCGGCGCAGATCAACGACGTGGGTACATTGCCTGCAATGCAGTTCGTATCTCCGAGAATCTTCTTGGCCCGAGCCATGTCTGTGCGGTCGAACCACCAAATGACGGAACGCTCCGGCAGGTCCCGCACTACTTCCAAACGCTTGTTGTAGCTGCCTTCGGCAAACAATAGCGGGACACATCCTTCCGCGACGAGGTCCAATATGACCTTTTTCAATCCCGGCCAATAGAAAGTCTCAAACTGTTTTTCGGACATGAAGCTATCGTCGCCTTTGTGCAGAGGCATAAAGATAACCGGGACTCCCGAAGCATTCGCTCCAGACACGGCTTGCTCCACGATCCACGGCGTCACCGCTTCCATCGCTTCCTGGAGTTTGGCCGGTTGGCGAAACATATCCATCATGATTCCGTGGGTCCCGCGCAACGTATCGCCGATTAGGTCAAAGGGGGCATGGGCGAAACCGCCCTGGAACGGCGGGTATCCCGCGGCCTGCGCTTCCTTCGCGACTTCCGCGACAGCGCGCCGGAACTTCGCGAGTTCCTCGCCCGTTTCAATGACGGATTGAAAGGCTTCCTGGACGTCTGGCTGCATGCAGGACCCCAGGAAAATCATCGGCATTCCGAAGGCGAATTTGAAAGGCGGCAGCTTCCGGAACGGCTCGAAGGCCTCCATGGTGCGAGGCAAGTACACCCGCATGAAAAAGTCAGCCGGATCCTTCAGAAGGGCGTCGTACTCGTCCGCCTTCATGTATTCCCCTTCCACGAACTGAGCCATCCCGGCATCTTCCGGAAGGCCGTGTCCCGGCCACTTCGAGATACGGGTCTTCGTAATCTCGCTAGCCCTCCCGGAAGTGACACTCACGCCGGGAATGACGCACGTATCCCCGTCAAAGTCATAGAGAAATTTTCGCCACGCGCGCTTCATCTCCTCGTAGTCATACATGGCCGTCCGCACGGTGATTCCAGCGTAGTGAGCGGGAAACTGCCCGGCGGGGAGGATGCAAGGAACGCGATCTGGCTCTTGTACCTGGATGGCTCGAATAATTCGGGTCAGGCGCGCTCGATAGCCTTGTTCCGCGGCCGGGCTGACAAACTGAACGCCGGGAGCAGAAAGCCAGCTGCGGAACCGCTCCTCTCGTTTCTCCTCCCAGGATCTCGCGGCCATCGATTGAGCCGTAGCGGCTGTCGCAATTGATTTGGAGTTGCTCATTCTATTTACGGCCCATCATTGTAGCCTTGCTTCCCCTTGAAGATCTGCCACTCTCCAACGTTCAAGAGCAACTATCGCTCCGTCGCTCAGGAAACATGTTCAGGAAGCAACGAGCTCGTTGCGCCCACCAGCAACTCGGACGAAGCAGCTTCTTGAGCCTTCAGTTGCACGATCGCACGCCCATACGGCTTCACGCCGGCCCACATAATCAGCGCCGTCAACGATCCCATGATCAGACTCGCCACAGTGATTGCGCGTCCCAGCAGCTTTTCGGAGTGAAAGACGAAATCGGTGAACATCGCCACAAACGTTGGTCCCAAACCGATGCCGATCACGTTATAGACAAATAGGAAGAGTGCCGTTACCTGGCCCCGCATCTGATTCGGTGTGACGATCTGGAGGGCAGCATTCATCGGCGCGGTCGTACAAAACACGAAAAACGTTCCCCACGTTGAGAGAGCCACGGCTAGGGCGCCCGTCGGCATTAGCGGAAAGAGAATCATCCCTGGCAACGCCAGTAGCTGCCCAATGAAGACAGTACGCATATTGGCGTCGTCATACTTCTTCGCCAATCGTTCAGCGAACAGACTGCCGGCCAGCGCTCCGAACGGCATGATCGTCAGCGCCAGCGTGCCTTGGACCAAACCATACTTGGCTACGGTCCAGCCAAACGAACGCATGTAAAAGGCCGGCCCCCAACTACGAACGCCGAATGTCGTTGCGGCGGCAATTCCCATGCTCGCAAAAATCGGCAGGAAGATTCCGGCGTTCTTCCACATAAAAGCGACAACTTCCTTCACCGGGATTTGTTGGGTCGCAGCCTTCACATGGTAGCCGCCGGCGCCCGCCCGTCCACGCCTAGCCGGTTCGCGCACCGTCAACAGCAGAGCGCTCACAAGCAATCCCGGGATGCCGATGGCGATGAGCGTCAATTGCCACCCGTGCAGCGTGCCTACCACGGGCAACGAACGGGGCGGCAATTTCGTGAAGAAGTTGGCGAGATAGCCGCCGACGATCAACGAGATGCCCTCCCCGCCGTAAACGCCCAAGAAGAGGAATGCGAACGCCCTGGCGAGCTTCTCTCGCGGAAACAGGTCCGCAAGCATCGAAAAAGCGGCCGGACTGCTACAGGCTGCTCCTACTCCCACTCCAACCCGGCACGCAAACAGTTCACCGAAGCTGCGTGCCAATCCCGAAAGTGTCGTGGTTACCCCCCAGATTGCCGTGCCCACTCCAAGGATGGCGCGCCGGCTTTTGTAATCCACCAGCCTTGCGATCGGGAGAGCCACGATGAGATAAAAGCAGATGAACGCGAAGCCCATCAGAAGGCTCATCTGCGTGTCGTTAATATGCAGGTCTCGTTTGATTGGTTCGACCAGCAGGCTGAGGATGCCCCGGTCGAGATACGTCACCATGAGTCCGAGAGCCAACACAAATACTGCGTACCAAGCTTGACTGGGGCTGGGCCAAGGCTCGGTCGAGGAGGGCGCGGGGGCCGAGGGCGCGACACCGGCGACGTCCTGGTCAGGACGATCAGTTTTCACGGATTTGCCATCCCTTTCGCCCAGCGGCTGCGTGTTATCAGATTAAGACGCAGACCGTCAATACGGCCCTTCAATATGTTGAAGGCACCTCGCGCGCTCACAACGGCGCTGATTCTGGCGCACTTGTGAGCAACGCCTCACGGCCTTGCGCTGTTTGACCGTGTAGCTAGGCTCAATCATTCACGCGACGCTATGAGATCAACGTCTCCCTCCAGAGGGAAGCCGGAGGTTCGGTGGAGGAGGATTCTTCATGCCCAGCCGGAAGTATTCTCCCGTTTCTACACGCTTCCAATTCGTCGAGATCTTTTGACTGGCCGGAAAGGGCATAATGATTCCGCCGTGGTTGCATTCCTCTGCGCACACCCCGCAAAACCAACATTCCTCAGGGTACAGAATTATCGGAGAATTGTGTTTCTCCGGGTGGGGCATCATCACGTCTGTCGGGCATACGTCCACGCAGAGATTGCATCCGGTGCACACCGTGTCGTCGAACTGGATCCCCTTATTGGGCGTCGGAGGATTCGGTGTCATATAAACTTTGCCGTTCATCATGGATTGGCTCCTCGTCTCTCCAAGTTAAGAAGCATGGAGCGCGTAATTCTCTTCGTAACTCGAGGCGTAAGGCGAACGAAGATGGAAATCGAGAGGAAGCTCTCGCGCTTTTACGTCACCGTCTTCCTGTCGCATGGGAAGATGTTTCGCCCATTCCGACGGGTCCATCTGGGGATAGTCGAGCCGGTAAAAATCCAGATACGCGCTGCTGCACTTTCTCAGCAGCGAAGCCTGCATCACCATCTCGCCCAGCGTAATCAGCGAGGAACATTCAAGGGTGCGTCCCAGTTCGTGAGGGTTGGCCGCGTGGACTGTTGCGCCTTCGGTTTCTTTCAGTTCATTTAGAAGACACAGGCCCCGCTTCAGGGTAAATTCATTCTTGTACTTCCCGCAGTAGTCCTGCATCACGCGAGCAATGGCGATGTTCAACTCTTTCCAGCCAGGGCCATTGCTGCTTTGTTTGACGGGCCTGTACGCGCGCTCCTTCTCGGCTTCCACTTGCTTGCGGTCTAACACGGGCTCGGGAGCGCTTTTGGCATAGGCGGCAGCCTTTCGTGCCGCGTATCTGCCCATCGTGTGCGATTCACCGTGGCACCCAGCGCCGAAGACGGGCGAAGTACCCGCGGCGTATAGCCCCTCAAGCGAAGTCCTCAAATCCCAATCCACCAGGAAGCCGCCACCCGAGAGGCTGCGCAAATGAGGAATCGGTGAGCCGCCCCAGAAATTGGAATGCTGGTATGCCTCGGGCAGCATCACGGGCGCCTGAAGCAGATCCTTATCTGGATCAAAGCCGGCTTTCGTGAGCGTCTCATAGATCGGCACGCGGCTTTTCCCCTCGTTGCCAATCATCATGCCGAAGATGCAGCGCCGTTCCATTTCCGATAGACGGGTCAGATCGGCATAGAGCGGCAATTGAAACTCTCCACGCCGTATGCGTTCGGGCAAATCCCGGGGCAGATCGTTCCATTTGTATTCGTCTGCGTAAACCTGGAGGCCAATTCCGATACCCAGTTGGAACCTTTGCCCTTCAGAGGGCAAAAAGCGCTCCTCGACCGTCTTGAGCTCTCGGCCGAAGGGATCAAACCATGGAACCTCTTTTCCATTGGCGTCGACAATCGATGTGCCGTGATACGTGTTGCTAGTGTTGCCCATGCTGTAAGGAGCATATCCAAAGCCGCTCAGGCGGCCTGGCGCTGTCTGCTCCATCTGCACGAATTCCGCGCCCGCGTTCCAGCCCACAGCGTGGCCGGTGCCGGAGCTGTTCATGGTGCTCATGGATCCGGCCGCGGTGAGCTCAGGTGCGAAAGAATACAGACGACCGGCTCCTCCGCTGGCAATGATCGTCGCCTTCGATTTGAAAATATAAAATTCGCCGGTCCTCATGTTTACGCCTGTCGCTCCGACGACCTTGGTTCCTTGCCCTCCTCCTTCCGTGAGCAGGCTTGTGACGACGGTCCGGTTGTACATCCCGATGCGAAGGCGCTTCATTTCGAGGT
>JBAPOM010000387.1:0-1681 GCA_049279635.1 Candidatus Acidiferrales bacterium | reverse complement strand
GATGAATTGCGTGAAACAAAGGTGGGGGCGCGCGTCGAAAAACTGGCGAACGAGGCCCGCCGTATGCAAAGAATCGTCGACGGTTTGCTGCGCTTCGGCCGCCAGAATAATTCCACTTTCCGCTCCGCCAACGTCGCGACCGCACTCCACGACGTCCTGCAGCTGCGCGAATATCACGTTCGCGCGCGCGGCATCCACGTCAAGCTCGATGTCGACGAAGCGCTGCCGCCCGCGGGAATCGGGGAAGACGAGCTGAAGCAGCTCCTGCTCAATATCCTGAATAATTCGATCGATGCCGTCAGCGAAAGCGTGCAGCGCGATATCGACGTGCGCGCCTCGCATCACGACGGCCGCATCCTGATTCAATGCGACGATTCGGGCCCCGGCTTCGCCGATCTTAACCGCGCCTTCGATCCCTTCTACACCACGAAGCCCGTCGGCAAAGGCACTGGCCTTGGGCTCAGCATCTGCTACGGCATCATCCACGAGTGCTCCGGCGAAATCACGCTGACGAACAATCAGCCCTACGGCGCACGCGTCGCCATCGAATTGCCTGCCGCCGCTCCCCAAACCCCCATCGTCCCAACGACCGACCCGGGCGTGCAATCCTACCCGCTCACCTCCAAGCGCGTGCTGTAGAATCCCCCCGTGAAAATCGTTTGACGGGCGCAACGCGCGGCGCTATCGTCCAACTTTCCTCGAATTCCGCGACGGGGTGACGCAAATGTCTTTCGATGACATGGTGGAATTGGCCTCCCGAGACGAGCGGTTCATGGCGACTGTCTATGCCATGAATACACTCCTGATTCACAAGGGGATCTATACTCGCGAGGAGTTCGAGTCCCTGTTCTCAGAGTGGATGCGCAAGCACGGCGCACGCAGCAACCCGCAGGCTACTTCCGCGGCCGTTTCGGCCGCCGCCCAGCGCTAGAGACGTCTTTCCAGGTCGGATGCTGGCAGTCCGGCTTCTTGCAGCAATGGTTGCCGATTTCACACCGCACGCAGGTGCAATCGCAACGGGGCGGCGGCTCCTTCTTGAAATCCCCCTTGGAAGTTTTCATCAAGCGCCTCCCTAGCTATCACTATCATAGAGTCTCCCGGAGGATCTTCGATTGTTCGCTGGTAATTAGGCGAGGAGACGCACTACTACGGACGGTAGCGTGAACAGAAACGTCAGCAACAGCTACGCGGCAGTTTGAATGTCGACCGGCGGCTTCCACACGTAGGAGCGATAAAGTGTATCGCGCTGCGCGGGCATGTAACCGGCGTCGGAGATGATGCGGCGCAATTCTTCCTCATTCGTCCGGTTGCGCACGCCGGCCGCGTATACCACATTCTCTTCGATCAAAATGCTGCCGACGTCGTCCGCGCCGAACTGCAGCCCGACCTGGCACACCTTGATTCCCGGCGTGAGCCAGCTCGACTGGATGTGGTCGATATTGTCGAGGTAGAGCCGGCTGATCGCCAGCGTCTTCAGGTAATCGAACGCGGTCGTCTCCGCGACTTTCTTCCCGAGCGGCGTATTTTCCGGCGCAAAAATCCACGGAATGAACGCGGTGAACCCACCGCCGTTGTCCTCCTGCAGCCTCCGGATGCGCTCGAAATGGTTCACGCGGTGGCGGTATTCCTCGCCGCAGCCGAACATCATCGTCGCAGTGGTGCGCATGCCGAGCTTGTGCGC
>JBAPOM010000386.1:0-15273 GCA_049279635.1 Candidatus Acidiferrales bacterium | reverse complement strand
GTGGGGCCTTCGGCTTCTCAGTCGTGAAAACTTCCTGAATCCGCCCGGCTCTCGCAAGCGTATTATTATTGGAGGGGGAGGCACTCATGGTAATCCAGAAAAAACCGGATTTGACTTACGCGGACGTCACACCGAAGGCCCTCTACATGGGCCGCCGGAATTTTCTGCTCGGTCTCTTGGCGACCACGGCCGTTGTGGCCGGCTGGAAGAAACTCCCGCGCTATTTCGCGGGCAAGCCCACTGGCTCGGTGCCCCTCAAACTCAATGGCCTGGTGAGCAGCAAGTACACGACTACCGGCGAAAACGTCACGCCCGAAAATGACGTGACCACCTACAACAATTTCTACGAATTTGGCGCGGACAAGGGCGACCCCTCGCAGAACGCCAGGAATTTTGTCACCTCGCCCTGGACCGTTTCCGTCGAAGGCGAAGTCGCCAAGCCCCGCAAGTTCACGATGGACGAAATCCTGAAGCTCGCGCCGCTCGAGGAACGCATCTACCGTCACCGCTGCGTCGAAGGCTGGTCGATGGTCGTGCCCTGGATCGGCTATTCCTTCAGCACGATCGCGAATCTCGTCGAGCCGACGAACAAAGCCCGTTACGTCGCCTTCCAAAGTTACTACGACCCGGGGGTGATGCCCTGGGGCGCAAGCACCGGCATCCGGCTGCCCTACGTCGAAGGACTCCGCCTGGACGAGGCCATGAACCCGCTCGCCCTTCTCTGCGTCGGCATGTACGGCGAGACGCTCCCGAATCAGGATGGTGCGCCGGTGCGGATGGTGATTCCATGGAAGTACGGCTTCAAGAGCATCAAGTCGCTGGTCAAGATCAAATTCGTGAAGAGCGAGCCTGACACGACCTGGAATCTCTACGCGTCGAATGAGTATGGCTTCTACTCCAACGTGAACCCCAACGTCGATCATCCCCGCTGGAGCCAGGCCAAGGAACGCCGCCTCGGTGAATTTTTCCGCCGCCCGACGCTGATGTTCAATGGCTACGGTGACTACGTCGCGAGCATGTACGCGGGCATGGATCTGCGGAAAAACTTCTAGATGAATGCGATCTTGACCAGCAAGTGGACCAAGGTAGTTGCATTTCTGCTCTGCCTCGTTCCGCTGGGCATGCTGATCTGGCGGATGGTCCACGCCGTGCTCCTGGGCCAGCCGTTCTACGCCAACCTCAGCGCCGATCCGGTCAAGTTCATCGAGCACTGGCTGGGCGATTGGACGCTCCGCTTCATCGTCATCACGCTGGCGATCACGCCGCTTCGCAAAATCCTGCGCCTGCCGCAGCTCATCCGGTTTCGCCGCATGCTGGGCCTATTCGCGTTCTTCTACGCCTGTCTGCACTTCAGCGCATGGCTCGGCCTCGACCTCACTTTCGATTTCTCTGATATCGGGAAAGAGATCGCGAAACGTCCCTTCATCACGGTCGGCTTTTTCGGTTTCGTGCTGCTGATTCCGCTCGCGCTCACGTCTACGGCTGCCTCGATCCGGCGCCTCGGCGGAAAGCGCTGGCGGATGTTGCATCGATTGATCTACATCACCGCAATAGCGGGCGTGATTCACTACTACTGGCTCGTGAAATCCGACGTCCGCAAGCCCCTCGAATACGCTTTCCTCGTCGGCGTACTGCTCGCTTGGCGCCTCGGCACGTGGCTCATCGACCGCTCCCGCCCCGCCGCCAGCGCCGCCCCGCGTCCCGAGAGCCCCACAGCCGAATCCGCCTAGCAAACGCCCAAGGTTGGAACTAAGGGAGTCCGATCCAGTAACCATTTTGTAGAGGCGGGTCAATCGTCGCGGCAAGAGCCCCCGCGCATTTTCGGATTCTTCTATTTGCCGCGGACAGGTAGAATCATGAGATTGCGTTTTGGCATCGTGCCCAGCATATTGGGTCGCCTCAGGAGACGTCGCATTTGAAGCTCGCCGCGCTTGGGATTTTCTTAATTGTCGTATCCGGTGTTTTCGCAGGTTGCAAGTCGGATCCGCCCGATCCTCCGGATCCTCCCGCCGCCAAACCGCAGCTCTCGGCTGCGCATAGCGTCGTCAGCGTTCTCACGCAACATAACGACAATGCGCGCACCGGCCAGAATTTGCACGAGACGATTCTCAAGCCCTCGAATGTCAACGTTGCTAGCTTCGGCCAGCTCGGCAAGCTTCCGGTCACCGGCGGCGTCGACGCGGAGCCGCTCTACGTCCCGCAGCTTACGATCGCCGGCGCGGCCCGCGATGTGCTCTACGTCGCCACCGAACACGGCATGGTCTACGCCTTCGACGCGGACACGCTCGGCCCGCCGCTCTGGCAGGCGTCCGTGATTCCCGCGGGCGAGGTGCCTAGCGACGACCAGAACTGCGCGCAGGTGACGCCCGAAATCGGAATCACGGCGACGCCCGTCGTCGACCCGCACGCCGGCCCGAACGGCACGATTTTCGTCGTCGCCATGTCGAAGGATTCCGCCGGCAAATATCACCAGCGCCTGCACGCGCTCGATCTCGTCACTCACGCGGAACTCGACGGCGGTCCCGTCGAAATCCATGCGTCT
This sequence comes from Candidatus Acidiferrales bacterium, assembly GCA_049279635.1. Classification (GTDB taxonomy): domain Bacteria; phylum Acidobacteriota; class Terriglobia; order Acidiferrales; family UBA7541; genus Palsa-295. The sequence continues at coordinate 12,731 of JBAPOM010000386.1, read as the reverse complement.
TACGCGAGTCTCTCCGGCCCGATTGCCTTCGATCTGCGCCAATACGAAGCGCGCAGCGCGCTTCTGCTGGTGAATGGCGAGATCTATATGGGCTGGAGCTCCCATTGCGACGCCTGGCCGTACACGGGCTGGATCATGAGCTACAGCAAATCCACGCTCCGCCAGACGAGCGTGCTCAACCTGACTCCCAACGGCAGCGCGGGCGCCATCTGGATGTCGGGCGGCGGCATGGCGGCCGATTCCGCGGGCAGTATTTTTCTCCTCGATGGCAACGGCACGTTCGATCCCAAGCTCGATGCGGCGGGCATGCCGGTCAACGGAGACTTCGGCAACGCGTTCCTCAAGCTTTCGGCGAAAGGCAACGCACTGCGCGTCGCCGATTATTTCGCGCCGCACGACACCATTCTCAATTCGAATCAGGATCGCGATCTCGGCTCGGGCGGCTTGCTTCTGCTGCCCGACCTGAAAGACGATCGCGGAATCACGCGCCATCTGGCCATCGGCGCGGGCAAGGCCGATTTCAGCAGCGGAAAGATCGTGATTTACGTGGTAAATCGCGACGCGATGGGAAAATTCAATCCCCATAGCGACGAGGCGCTCTATCAGAAAATTTCAAACGGGCTCGGCGGCACCGACGGTGTGTTTGCCCTCCCCGCGTATTTCAACAACACGGTCTACTATGGCGCGCAGGGAGATTACCTCAAGGCGTTTCCCATATCGTGCGCCAAACTCGCCGCGCGAGCAGCTTCGCACAGCCCCACAAAATTCGCTTATCCCGGCGCCACGCCCAGCATTTCGGCCGAAGGCACTGCGGACGGCATCGTCTGGGCCGTCGAAGCGGCCACGCCCGGCGTACTCCACGCCTACGACGCCGCGAATCTCGCGAACGAGCTCTACAACAGCAATCAGGCCTCGGGCGGCCGCGACCAATTCGTCGAAAACAAATTCATCACGCCGCTGATCGCCAACGGCAAAGTCTACATCGGCACGCCCGATTCGGTCGTCGTCTTCGGCCTGCTCAACAGCACGGGCGGCGGCCTCTCGCGCGAAGCTCATCCCAATCGCCGAACTTTCGCGGCGGCCCGCTACAATCTCTTCGCCCGCAACGCTCCCGCGCAATAAAAGCAGGCGCCCGCCTTGCTTTCAGGCGGGCGTTTTTTTTTGTCTTATGAGGGCCTGCATTTAGGGCGCGCACGACATCATGGACATTGATGCCATAAGCCAGTTATAAGGGCTTATAACCGCTTAAGAGGGCGAATTTGGGAGGATTTTGCCAAATGTCCCATCGGCCGACCCAAAAGGAGAAGACGCAACGGGCTTTTCAGGCGTACCTCGATTTGCTCGACGCAGCGGAGTGGTTCAAGGCGCAGATGCGGGCGCCGCTCGAGTCCTTCGACCTGACGATGGAGGGTTTTCGGCTGCTGGCCGTCCTCTACCGGGAGGGAGCGCTGCCGATCGCGGAGGTGGCGCGGCGGCGCGGGTGCAGCATCCAGAACATGCACGCGGTGATCGCGCGACTGCAGGCGCGCCGGTGGGTGGGGCGGGCGATCGTGAGTCTTCCACCCGCGGAGATTGCGGAAAGCCGCTTACCGGTGGCGGAGCGCGGCAAGCGACGCGCAGGGCGGAAGATTGCGGTGGTGGCCCTGACGAAGCCGGGGAAGAGATTTATCGGGGAAGTGCTGCCGAGCCATTCGAAGATGGTGAAGGCGTTGATGAGGGCGATCACGGGGCGGCAACAAAGAGTTCTGAGCGCGATCTGCCGGCAACTGCGAGCAGGCGACATTGTGAGATTTGTGAGGGAGATCAGGATGGAGGAGGTTGAGGATTGAGAAGTTAAGAGTTTAGAGTTGAAGGTTGAGAGTCACTTCGCGCACCCTTCAGACAAACCGTGAAGGGATTGCGGCACCCGCCAGAACTATTTCGCCGGGCTGGTCTCAGCGAGCCGCTTTTCGAGACGATCTAGGAACACCGTGCCGTTGCGCCGGACGCCGGAGTACGGCGAATTATCGGCCACTGAGCAGGTTCCGTCACTATTCGCAGAGAACCGCACGATGATTTGCGCAGCTCCGGCTTTCCAGAAGGAACCTGTCTCAATAATCAGGTTCATATCTGTTCTCCCATCCAGCTGCAGCTTGTACGGTTTCTCACTCGCCATTTTCTCGGCGATCGGGAAGACGACAGTGCAGGGTTGCGCGAAGGTGCGATCCTTCTCCTTTGCCTGTGCCGCGCCCGCGAACAGGAATCCGCTGAGCATAAGGATAACTGTTATTTTCATATGGTCTCCTCGCTCTTCCGCGCGGCTGCTTGCCGCCGCGCTTGAAGCCAGGACCGACGGACGTTCCCCGCGCTCATTGTGCCATTGCGGGTAAGAAACAACAACGTGATGATCGGAAGTAGATAGTCACGAGTCAGCCACCAAGCGGGACGCGCCATTCGAAGCTGGTGAAAGCGTTCATGAGGGCGCTCAATGGCACCGAGCGGGAATCGTTGGCAAGGCTATGCCGAAAATTGCCCGAGGGCGACGTAATCAAATTTGTTCACGAGATCACCCATGAGGACCCCGCGGATTGATTGCCCTTGTAGCGGTTTGTCCTGAGCGCAGTCGAAGGGCCGCCTCGCTTCCAGGCAGGAGCATTTGCTTCGTCTGAGCGCGGTACGCGCGGCACAAGTTTTCCCAGCCCGGCAGGGCTGGGAAAACGTAGGGATTGAAGCGCGAGCGCCGAGGTGCGACACCCAGCCGAACATGAAAACATGTGTCGCGCCTACGGTGCTCGACCTCCCATTCATCGCACACCCAGTCCTCCCGGACTGGGCTAACATCTGCCGCACCTTCGGCGCTCAAGAACGGAACCCCGAATGCCTGCCCGCCAAACCCGGAATTGAAACCGGTCGAGAAACGGCAAACGGCTCGGCGGGCGATCAGCCTCCTCGCGTACCCTTAACGCAAACCGTGAAGGCTGCGGCACCCCGCAGATTTCTTCGCAGCTCGAATGGACCCCGGTGTGAATCCCTCGCCACTGGTCCGATGCGTCGGCCACCCGCACGAATCCGACTAAGGATTTGAGTCTCACCTGATTCTACAGCCCGTGGTGTTGCTTAAGCCATGCGGTGAGGATTTCCGAACCAATCTGCGTCCCGACTTTAATGCCTCCCGACAAAACCTTTGCACTCTTGTCCTTGACCCATTGTCCAACGTTTCTTCCAGGCTTCGCGCCATCGACTCGCATGGCTTCTGTTAGGCCGTCGAGGTCGCTGTCATCTAGGCCTGCCTTTCGCAGGGCATTATCGAGCGCCTTTCTGTCGCCGATTTCGATGATCGTCTGGCCTTGCGTCGATGCGTCCAACGTCGATTGTCCGAAGGCAACATTGGTGTTACCTCCGGTGTTTTGGAAAATGATGCTCTGGATTTTCGTCTCAGCTTCCTTCGATGTGTTCTTCGCAAAGTCCTTGTAGGTGGTACCGAGTTCGTCTTTGATCTGAAGCGCCATGTTGAGTGTCCGGTTACGAATTGTGTCTAACATTTCGGCGACGGCGCTAGCGGGTATCGTCTGCCACGCTATCAAGAGGATGAATCCTCCCCTCATCAATTTGTTTTGGTAGTAGACGACCATGTTCGGGTCCCAGTCAAATACCAAGCCGCTTTTGGTCGATTTGGGGTCCCTGAGAACATCGGCATACGCGCTAACCGACTGGACTAGGTGGACCCTTTCGCCAAGATCCCGATGATTCTCCTCCAGGGACACAGATGGTATTGGATAGTTGCGATATTCGGCGTGGAATGGCCCGACGAAATTGCCTTTCGCCATCGCAGGAATGATCCGATAGTCCGGGACATCCATCACAGATCTGTAGCCGTTGAGCTCCTGATTCGCCCATGCCTTCAATCGCTCGTTTTTCAACTCATGACCCAACAACAGACACTTGCGCAGGATGTCGGGCAATGGCTGCTTGCCGTCGACAGCGAGTTTAATGATGTCGTCGAGCAGCTCTGACATTGGCTAAGAGATTACCACACTGATAATTCTCCATGGCGGGTGGCCCGCACACCGGAGCAGTTGCGGCCGATTCACACGCGAGTCCATTCGAGGCGCGAAGAGAGAAGGCAGTGGCCTGCCTACGCTGAAGCTCCGGCAAGGCAAGCGAGTGGCTGGAACCTTAAGGCGAAAAACGCCGAGCGGCTACGAACAGTGAGGCCCGGAAAAACCGTACGGCCAAAGCCGCCGACCTGAAAGGTCGCCGCTACGAAGGCAACATCAACGGCAATGAGGGCAACGACGAATGCGGCGCGAAGGGACCCAGGGCGAGGCAGCGCCCCGACGGAGTGGCGCTTCAATGGCGGGGCGGTTTCGACTACACTCGTCCCGCTACAGAATGCGGGACGGAAATTTCGACTGAATCGTCAGTGAGGATCGATGCCAAAACGAGCTTTGGTGTTGGGGGGAGGCGGCGCGGTGGGGGTCGCCTGGGAATCCGGATTGCTGGCCGGGCTGGCGGAAGCGGGTTTGGATTTATCCGGCGCCGATTTCATTCTGGGCACGTCCGCCGGGTCCGTCGTCGGCTGTCAATTGGCGATGGGACGCGATGCAACCGCGCTCGCCGCGCCGGTCTTGAACGAGGGCGCCAATCGGCAAGGCTCTTCTCCAAGCCGATCGTCTGGTTCCCCGCCGCCCGATCTTTCGGTACTGATCGAGAAAATGGCGAAAGCTATGTCCAGCACCGGTCCGGCTGACCAGGCGCGCGCTGAACTCGGCGCATGGGCACTACAGGCCGAAACGGGGAGCGAGGACGAGTTTGTCGCGCGCTTCGCCCGTTCCATCGGGGATTATCCCGAGGGCTCCTGGCCGGATCGATTTGCTTGCACAGCCGTCGATGCATCGGACGGGTCGTTCGTCGTGTGGAACAAGGAATCAGGAGTAAGCCTGGCGCGCGCGGTGGCCTCGAGTTGCAGCGTGCCCGGAATCGCTCCGCCGGTGACACTTCGCGGGCGCCGGTACATGGACGGGGGTATGCGCAGCCCCACCAATGCGGACGTGGCGAAGGGTTTCGACGTCGTGTTCCTGGTGGCGATCAGCGCTGGAGGCGGTGCCGGCGCCGCTACGCCGATGGCCGATGTGTTCCGCCGCCGACTTGAAGGGGAACTGGACACGGTGCGCCAGAGTGGCAGCCGCATCGAACTGATGATTCCTGATGCCGCCAGCCTGGAAGCGTTTGGCCCGAACATGATGGACTTCGGGCGCCGGCCGGGAGCGGCGCGCGCCGGACTTGCGCAAGGGCGAAGCGTCGCGGCGAAACTTCGCTCGGCGTGGCTCTCTGCATAAGCGCGTGGCGCAATTCGCGACGAGCGAGGATTGGCAGGGATCACTGCGGGCCGGGATGAAAGCCCATGTCGTCGTTATCCTCGCCGGCTTCGAGTGGCTGGATGCAGAGCCGCGTGCCCGTGGCGTCGCACTCGTAGACCTGATAGGCGGGCAAATCCTGGGGCTGGACGGTGTAGTAGCCGTCTTCCATGTCGACGGCGTCGTTATAGTTGTTGAGGACGTAGGGATTTCCGGGGGTGGACCGCACGCGAAAGACGCCCGTGCTCGGCTCGTAATTTCCGTAGCTGAAGCAGTGGCCGATGCAGGCGCGATCGATCATGTGCTGGATCAGGATGCGCGACTCCCAGGGCGGCTCGATGGTCGCCATCACGCGCGAGTTTTGCGGCAGCGTGCGGACGAGGCGCTCGGCCTGTGCTTCCATGCGATTCTGCGTCGCCGTGTCCTGATAGACGAATGCGAAAAAGACGAGCGCGATGGCTGCCGACGCGGCGAGGTGCCAACGGCTCGGGCGCATCGCGCCGAGCAGGCAGCAGATCAGCACGGCGGAAACCGTCGTTAGCCGGTCCGTGAGCAGCGCGATCGGGACGCTGTGCGGGAGATGAACGCCGCGCGGCAAGAGCGGCACGGCCAGCGCCGCTACGATGTAGAGCTGCAGAGGAATCGCGAAATCGCCAATGAAATTGCGGGCAGAATCGCGGCCGAGGTCGCGGCTCGGTTGCGCCGGTTCGCGCCAGCGGCGAACCATGTCGATCGCGAGTGCGATCGCGACAAACGCGATCAGCGCATCGGCGCAGATCCAGTAGCGGTCGCCGTAGAGAAGCAACTGGTCGGCGCCGCTATACCAGAGCGGCGATTCCGGGGCCGCTTCCACCACGAAGTGCCGCCAGAAGTAATAGTGCTGCGCGATCAGCGCGCCCACGGCCGGCACAAGCAGCAGGAATTGTTTTCGCCCCGGAACTATTTGTGCGAGCCACACGTAGATCGCCGCTCCGATCAGCCAAGTGAAACCGATCACGTGCGCCAGCAGGACGAGAGGCGCAATCGCCAAGGAAAGCAGGCGTTCCCAGCCGCGCCCGCGCCAGAAAATCGCCAGGGCAAAAAACGACAGGCCGATCGCCAGGTAATAATTGAAGAATCCCATGCGGAACGTGTAGCCGTACGCGACGAGCGCGATTACCGGCGCGAGAAACCACGGTGCGCGCCGCGTCGCGGCAGAGACGAGCGCGAATGCGCCCCAGAAAAAAATCAGCACGCAGACCGAAACGGCGAATTTCTCCGCGAGGTGGAATTTACCAGCGAGGCCGAAGATCGCGCCGAAAAAACTCAGCAGCAGATCGAAGAGCACGTTCGTCCATTGGTGCGCGATCCAGAGGCCGGGCGCCTGACCGCGCCGGATCAGCTGCGCGAGCCACGCGTTGTAGACATGACTCCCGAGATCGGATGCCTCGATGCGGCGGTGCCAGCAGCACGGCACGAGGACCAGCGCTGAAATTGCGAGGATGCGGTGCGCGTGTGCGCGTGTGAATCGCCACGATTGCCCGAGCACCGATTCGCTCTCGCGCGCGGCAACGCGTTCTCTAATTTGATTGGGGTTGGTGGGAGCGATCAGTGGATCAGATTCCTGCGTCAATGTGCGTGTCTCGCGTGCCTGCACACAAACATATCACGGGTCGAAAGAACCGGAGGCGCGTTAGCGTTTCGGAAGTGGCGCGGGGCTGGGGCGGTGGTGAGTCGAGCCGGGGCGCTTGCGCTCGGATGGGTCCCAATCCTCGGGCGGGAATGCGATGCGCCAGAAGAGCGGCGAGGTTTCGGTAAACTCGACGCCGACTTCGGTCTTGCCGTTTTCTTTTTGGCCGAGAGAAGTGACTGTGCAGGGAAGCTCCTCGGCTGTTTTGGCGTTGACGATCGAAACGGCCTGGCCGCGCACGAGCTTCGCAGCGACGCGCAGGAGGCCGCCGTGCGCGCTGACGGAGATCGTCTGCGTCTCTTCCTCGAAGGGTTGTCCGGCGTGTTTTCCCCGAACCAGGATGGGCATGGAGATGTAGACCCGATGTGAGCGGCGGCGATCGCTGTTTTCGGTGGCCGTGCCCTGCAGGTTGGGTTTGGTGTCGGACATGAGATCTCCCTCTGTTTGCGAGTTCGGGCCCAAATGGGATCGCTCCCGGCCGGGTACCGGGCATTGCTAACCGTTAATTTTACCTTGGAGGCGGCTGGCGGGTTGCTCCAGTTGTGGGGGATTCGTACAACTAGATAATACAGGGGCGCAAAACGGGAGCACCCCGGTGCCAGAGATTCGGGACGGGTGCCTGGAGGCGCTTGCGGCGGGATCGAAAACGTGCGGACAAAGAAAAAGGGCGGACCGGTTGATGCCGGGCCGCCCTTTTCCGACTAGAGGCTGGTGACGTTCGCAGCCTGCAGGCCCTTGGGGCCACGGGTGACTTCGAATTCAACCGCCTGGCCTTCGTTCAGCGACTTGTATCCCTCAGCCTGAATGGCCGAGAAATGGACGAAAACGTCCTCGCCGGACTGGCGCTGGATGAACCCAAAACCCTTGCTGGCATTGAACCACTTCACTGTTCCTTGTTCTCTCACTGATGTACTCACTTTTCTTTTTAAGCTGTTTGTGCTGCTCGACCGCCTCCAGCCGTAAAGCAAAAAAGGCTGCAAGTTTGTACTCGCAGCCCCTTCATCGAATCTAAAGGTGTTACAAGAGCAACAAACGCAAGTTGAATGTAGCATGGTTTCCACTACAGGCCTAATAGAATCTTTGGGCGCTGGACGCGGCGGCAATTTGGATGGCAGCGTCTCGATGCGATCTCGCAAATGCTCGCGGCGGAGGCGAGAAGTGTCTTCAAAGGCCTCACCCCGGGGAAACGGGGCGAGCTACATTGCAGCAAAGACCGAACTGCCCGGGGCTGAAGCCCATTTTATTATGTGCCTTTTTCGCGGGCCTGAAAGGCCCACGCTTCCACCCTAAGAGCCGGCGGGACGTCGGCGCTACGAAAAAGAATGACCTTCGAGTTCTCGCACGGACGGCAATGGTGCGGCAGAAGGGGAGACGCGGGCTGCGCGATTTCGGTACAATCGAGCGAGTTGGTGTCACTCCATCACGACGCGACGATCGTAGACTCGAGCGATAGGGAAGACATGGAAGCGGAGCGGCAAAAGCTGCGGGCAGCGCGGCGGCTGGTGATCAAGGTCGGAACAGCGACGGTCACGGGAGCCGAGGGAGAGCTGTGCCGCGAGCGCGTTGAGCCGATCGTTCGTTCGATTGCGGAGTTGATGAAGGCAGGGCGGCAGGTGGTGCTTGTGTCTTCAGGAGCTGTCGGCTTGGGGCGAGGCTGGCTTGGGCTGCACCGCTCGCGGCTCGATGACCTGGTGACGAAGCAGGCGTGCGCCGCCGTGGGGCAGAGCCTGCTGATGGACGCGTACAAGAATCTTTTCGCGCAGTGGGAGATCAAGGTCGCACAGGTGCTGCTCACCGAAGAAGATTTCACGAACTGGCGGCGCTATTCGAATTTGCGTGAGACGATGGAAAAGTTGATTGGCTTCGGCGTGCTGCCGATCGTCAACGAGAACGACACGGTTTCCACGGCCGAGCTCGAATCCGTCGCCGCCGGTTCGCGTGTGGCTGCTTTTAGCGACAACGACCGCCTTGCCGCACTGGTGATGAGCGGGCTCGAAGGCGACGCGCTGGTCCTGCTCACAAATGTGGATGGCTTGCTGCGCAGCGGATCATCGGATTCCGCGGGCGAGGTTGTGCCGGTGGTGGAGGAGATTACGCCGGAGCTGAAGGCGCTCGCCGCGGGGCCCTCGGCGAGCGGACGCGGCGGCATGAAGACGAAACTTGAGGCGGCGGAAATCGCGATGAACTGCGGCGGGACCACCGTGATTGCCAATGGCAACGATCCGCGCGCTCTCGAGCGCATTTTCGCCGGGGAGCGGATCGGCACGGCTTTCTTGCCTGCGCGACGGATGCGCGGGAAGCGGCGCTGGATCGCCTATGCGGCGGACGTTCGCGGCCGGGTGGTTGTTGACGCGGGTGCGCACCGCGCCATCACGCAGGGCAAGGCGAGCTTGCTTGCTTCGGGGATCGTGCGCGTCGAAAACCATTTCGCGCCGATGGACGTGGTGAGCATCGTCGATTCCGAGGGCCGGGAATTCGCGCGCGGGATCGCCAATTGCGCGAGCGAAGACGCCGAGAAAAGCTCCGGGCGCAAAGCCGGGCGGGCAGGGCGAGATGCGGGGCCGTCGGCCGTTCTTGTGACGCGCGATAATATCGTGCTACTGCAGAAATCATGAGCCAGCCCGCCACAACGCAGATCGACGCTGGAGCGGACTCGGTCGCGTCCATTACGCACCGTGCGCGCGCGGCATCGCGCGAGGTCGCCAAGCTCTCGGCGAAACAGCGCAATGAGGCGTTGCTGGCGGCCGCGAAGGCGGTCGAGAAAAGCGCGCAGCGGATTCTCGAAGCGAACGCCGCCGATTGCCGCGCCGTCGAGCCGGCGGTTGCGTCCGGAAAGATGTCGGCCGCGATGTTCGCGCGGCTTCGCGTGAAGGAATCGGGCGTGAAGCAGATGGCCACGCAGATTCGCGAAGTCGCGCGCATGGAAGATCCGCTTGGGCGCAGGCTCGCTGCTACGGAACTCGACAAGGGCCTCGTCCTGCACCGCGAATCGTGCCCGATCGGCGTGATCGGCGTGATTTTCGAATCGCGGCCGGATGTGGTGCCGCAGCTTGCGTCACTGGCGCTGAAATCGGGCAACGCCGTGATCCTGAAAGGCGGCTCCGAAGCTGCGCAAACGAACGAAGTGCTGGTCTCGATTTGGCGCGAATCGCTGCGGCGATTTCCGGCGGTGCCGCTTGATTCGATCAGCCTGTTGCAGTCGCGCGCCGCGGTGCTCGAGCTGCTCGCGATGGATCACGACGTCGATCTGATCATTCCGCGCGGGTCTTACGAGCTCGTTCGGTTCATCATGAAGCACAGCCGGATTCCGGTGCTCGGCCATGGCGAGGGAATCTGCCATGTGTACGTCGACCGCGCCGCGGATTTGCAGAAGGCGATTGACATCACCTACGACGCGAAGGTGCAATATCCCGCGGTGTGCAACGCTGCTGAGACGCTGTTGGTCGACGGGGCGATCGCGCGGAAATTCTTGCCGAAAGTTGTCGGGAAATTGAAAGAGGCGGGAGTCGAAATTCGCGGATGCGCGAAGACTGTGGCCCTGCTGCCCAAGGCAGGAATCGTGCCTGCCACCGAGCAGGATTGGCGCACCGAGTATGGCGATTTGATCCTCTCGGTCAAAGTCGTCGCGGGCCTCGATGAGGCGATCGATCACATCAACCGATATGGCTCGCATCACACAGACGCGATCGTGACCGAGGATTCTGGGGCCGCGAAGAAATTCCTGAACGAGGTGGATTCCGCCGGCGTCTTCCACAATGCGTCGACGCGGTTTGCCGATGGCTTCCGCTACGGATTTGGCGCGGAAGTTGGCATCAGCACCAACAAGCTGCATGCGCGCGGGCCGATGGGTCTCGAAGGCCTTACCACCTACAAGTACAAGCTCTACGGTAAAGGGCAGACCGTCGCGCCTTACGCCAAGGGCGAAAAGCGGTTCAAGCATCGCCGCTTGAGCTAATACCCCTCCGCTTCGGACAAGTTCTTGATGTGATTTAAGACGCGCATGTGAATGCGGTGAATGATTGCCTGCGACCATATGGTCCAATATGCCTCGGGCCACAAGCCGTGTTGATACCAAGTGGTTCCTTCCAACAGCGTGTGCCCGTTTGGCAGGGCCGTGAGCAGAAACTGACCTTGCTTTGAAATCAAATACCCGTGCAGATGGCGGGGCATGATTTTGGAGTAGGGGCTCCATTCGTTCAACGGCGCAGGATTCTGAATCACTGAGAAGCGAAGCAGATGTGGCTCGTCCCACACCTGTATAGGTTCGACGAAGGGTCCCGTTGAAAATTCACAATATCGTACCGCCCCCGGTCCAGTGCCCACGATCCGCGCCCGCATCGGGTACGCAATGCCGGTTTTGAAATACCATTCGGTGGGCGGCGGCAGCTCAGAGAATGTGACAACATTTTTCCAGACACGCTCGGGCGGCGCAGCGATTTCGATGGAGGAACGAACCTCGAAAACATCGGGCTTTGCCGTCACATCGAATCCCAGCGTTCCAAGGCTGAAAGGCAGAAGCGCCAGCATGGCTGTTCCACCCGTGAAAATGCGCTTGTGGAGCCTGTGGGTTGAGGAGTACGCGAGCCATCCGCCCAAGGCTCCCAGAGGTAATGCGAGAGGAAGCGCCATGACGATACAGACGGCCCCCTCCAGACCGAACGCAAGGAAAGCGAGGCTGGCAATCAGGTTCGCAGACATTCCGGCATAAACTGCGTTCGACGCGGTTTTCGGTTTCACCAGCCAGGCGGCTAATGCGCCAAGCGCAACAGGCAATGCGACAAACAAGGTCAAGCCGTAGGTGCCTGTGTGGACCATCGAGAGCGCTAAAGCAGTCAGTGCGAGTCCGACGACAGTTCCGATGATTAGGCGTCTATGAGATGCCATGACGTTCTCCTCTTACGCACTCTTAACGATTTCAATCAGTTCGATAGCGACTTTTCGCAGCGGTTTTGTGAGAGGCAGTCCCGCAATCCTGAGAAGAGTCGCAACGATCTTCGCGCCGAGGGCCAGCAGGCGGCCCGTGCGCCGCTGGCCGTGTGAGTCGTCCGTAATCCAAAAATAGATCACGCCCATCTGGAACATCCAGAGCACGTCGGGCAAATGAGGCTGGAGATCCCTCGGGACGCGAGTGCCGCAGTCGACGAGGATTTTTCTGAACCATCCGACATCCACGTCGCGGATTGGCTTGTTATTCTCGGCGAATGGCGAGAGCGGATGCGCGGGATCGGCGCCATTCTTGAGCAGGGCGCGAAGAACGCTGCGATACGGCGCAAAGTACTGGAGCTTCGCTTGGATCAGCGCCTTGAGGCGATCTTCGAGATTGTCCGGTGCTCGCGCGATAGTATCTTCGATTCGCGACTGCATCTCGACGCAAGAACGCTGGTAGAAGGCGAGAACAATCGCGTCTTTCGAGGGGTAGTAATAGTAGGCGGCGCCCGTAGCGACCTCGGCGGCCGCGGAGATATCGCGCATCGTTGTTTCTTCGAATCCCTTGGTGCGGAACAGATTCAGCGCTGCGTCCAGAATCCTGCGCTCGGTGATTTCGGCTTTATTTGGGGGTTTCGCCTGCGGCTGAGTTTTGAACATGTTCAAATATCGCCCGTTCGCAGGCCTAAGTCAAGGCTTATTTTGAACATGTTCAATACTGGATGGGGGTTACCGATCAGGGTACCGGAACGCACAGCGCAAAGGCCCCACCCTCACAAACCGAGGATGGGGCACCCGGA
>JBAPOM010000385.1:0-42153 GCA_049279635.1 Candidatus Acidiferrales bacterium | reverse complement strand
CGCCATTTCTAATCGACACTGCGGCGATTAGAAATCGTCGTAACTCCCGGAAAACAAAGGATCGGGGCCTTGTCTAATCGACACAGTTACGAGGCCTGTCGGAAACGCAATTGTTCTCCACAAAATTCGCGGAGAGGGGGTACACTAGCCGCCGTTTGGGGGCGCCGTGGTGGGCGCCGGATAATTTTCGCGGCGGGGGGATGCGATGAATCGGCGATCATTCATTAGTTCCGGGATAGGGCTGGGAGCGATGACGGCGGGATCTCTGATGAGCGGACGGCTGGCGAAGGCGATGGACGATGGCGCGACTGCTGGCGCTGTTGTCGAAACGACCGCGGGAAAGATTCGCGGGCTGAAAGTGACGGATGGCAAGGTGCAGTGCTTCAAGGGCGTGCCGTACGGCGCATCGACCGCCGGCGGCGGGCGCTTCATGCCGCCCGCGAAGCCGCAGCCTTGGACCAAAGTGCGCGAGACGACAGCGTACGGCCTGCGCGCGCCGCAACTCGACAGTCAATTCCACGGCGTGGTGCCGCCGGAAGTCGAGGCGATGGATCCCGGCGGGCCGATGGGCGAAGACTGCCTCGTCCTGAACCTGTGGACGCCGAGCGTGGGGCGCGGACATAAGCGGCCGGTGATGATGTGGCTGCACGGCGGCGGATATACCACGGGCTCGGGCGCGTTCATCATCTACGACGGCACGGAGCTCGCGCGAAAGCACGATGCAGTCGCGATCTCGATCAATCACCGGCTGGGTGTTTTCGGCTATTTGTATCTCGCGGAGCTGGGCGGAGAGAAATACGCGCAGGCGAGCAACGTGGGGATGCTCGATATCGTCGCGGCACTCGAATGGGTGCGCGACAATGCCGAGGCGTTCGGCGGCGATCCCAACAACGTGACGATTTTCGGGCAGTCAGGTGGCGGAGGGAAGGTGAGCGCGCTGATGGCGATGCCTCCCGCGAAGGGACTTTTCCATCGCGCGATTGTCGAGAGCGGCGCGAATGTGCGTGGGCTTCCCAAGGAAGTGGCCACGAAATCGGCCACGGCATTCATGGCGAAGCTGGGGCTGCAGCCGAATCAGGTGGATCAGCTGCAGCAGCTTCCGATGGATCAATTGCTCGCGACGATGGGCGCGATGACCGGCAATGGCATGCCCGGGGGGCCGGGCGGGCTCGCGCTTGCTCCAGTGGTCGACGGCACCACGCTACCGGTGAATCCATTCGATCCGGTGGCGCCGGCAATTTCGGCGGACATTCCGCTGCTGATTGGGACCGTCGAAACCGAAGTCACGTTTTTCCCGGGGCAGCAGCTCGATCCGATCGACGATGCCGACCTGCACAGGCGCGTGAAGGGCTTCGTCCGGAAGGCGAGCGACGAGCAGGTGGACCAACTGATTGCCGCGTATCGCGCAGGGCGCCCGCGGGCGAGCAATACCGACTTGTTTTTGATCATTGCGTCAGATGCGACGTTCCGCGCGGGAGTGGTGACCGAGGCCGAGCGCAAAGCCGCGCCCGGGAATGCGCCCGTGTATCAGTATTACTTCACGTGGAGATCGCCGGTGCGCGATGGGAAGCTGCGCACATTCCACACGCTGGAGATTCCGTTTGTTTTCGACAATGTGGACGCGGCCAAGTCAATGACAGGAGATGGACAGGACCGCTACGCGCTTGCGAGCAAGGTGAGCGGTGCGTGGGTCGCGTTCGCGCGCACCGGGAATCCGAATCATACCGGCATGCCGGAGTGGCCCGCGTTCGATAACAGGCGCCGCGCCGTCATGATCCTCAACGACGAATGCAAGGCAGTCGACGATCCCTACGGCAAAGAGCAGCGCATGCTGCACGACCTGCAGAATGCATAGAAATAAAATATGACTGACACGGGTACAAAGAGGGAGGTCGCGGCGGAAGCGCCGGTTGGCGAGGTCAATCTCAGCCGTCTGGAACGCGTCATTTCCGGCCCCGGCAAAATCGACGCGCTTGCAAACGAGCTCGATCGCCGCAATCTGAAGCGCGCGATCGTCGTTACGGGCAAGACACTCGGCAAATCGCCATTGCTGGGGAAGGTCACGGGCGTGCTGGGCGCGCGTTGCGCCTGCGTCTTTACCGGCGTCCGCCAGCACGTGCCGATCAGTGCGGTGCGCGAGCTGCTTGCGGAGATCAAGCACGTGAACGCCGATTGTCTCGTCAGTTTCGGCGGCGGCAGCCCCATCGATTGCTCGAAAGTTGCGGCCTATGCGGTGTTGAATGGACGCGATCCGCTCGCCGCGGCGCTGGCGCCCGGTTCCGCGCCCACTGCGGAGGAATCCGCCCGGGCCCGCGACATCATCCACATTGCCGTCCCGACGACGATCTCGGCCGGCGAATACACGCACGTGGCGGGCGTTACGGATGAAACCACGCTCGTGAAGGAAGGCGTCGGCGACCCGCGAATTCTCGCGAAGACCGTGATCAACGATCCGCTGCTCACTCTCGAGACGCCGGACTGGCTGTGGGTGTCGACGGGAATGCGCTCGCTCGATCACGCGGTCGAAACGATCTACTCGACGCGGCATCAGCTGATGAGCGACACGCTCGCGTCGAAAGCGATCGAACTGCTCGACGCGCACCTGCCGGCATCGATTCGCGCCACGGGCGACGATCGAGTGGCGCATCGGGGATTCTGCCAGCTGGCTTCGTGGTTTTCGATTTTCGGCGCGCTGAATACGGGCTTCGGGCTATCGCACACGCTCGGCCATCAGATCGGGCCGAAGTGGGACGTCCCGCACGGCGTTACATCCTGCATCACGCTGCCTCACGTGATGCGTTTCATGGCCGAGATGGCGCCGCAGAGGTTTGGGCCGATCGCGAAAGGATTTGGCATCGCCTTCGATCCCGCGAATCCGAAGTCTGGCGCGCTTGCCTGCGCGGATCGCGTCGAGAAATTCATCGCGCAGTTCGATGTGCCGCATTGCCTGCGCGATGCGCGCGTGCCGAAGAGCGAAGTCGGGGAAATTGCGGGCACCATCGAGCACCATTTCGCGCGGCTGAATGTTGCGGACCGCCCGGTGACGCGCGAGGAGATTCTCGCGCTGCTTGACGCCGCCTTTTAGGAACTTCTCGAAGCAAAGGCCCCACCCTCAAAAACCGAGGATGGGGCACCCGGAAAGTCAGAATCAAACTCAAAAGCAAAATTAGAAATAAAGTTTGGCGGCGAGTTGGACGAGGCGAGGATCGGCCGCGCTGACTACGTGGCCGAACGTGGGATCGTTGACTTCGCCGTCAACGGCTGCGGGCCCGTAGAACTGCGCGTGATTGAAGATGTTGAAGGCTTCGACGCGAATGTCGAGCGATTTTGTTTCGGTGAGCGTGACGTTCTTGGTGACCTGCACGTCGAAGTTGCTGATGCCGGGCCCGTAAAAAAACCTGCGCCGCGCGTTGCCCAACTGCCCAAGCGATTCCGGCGCGAAGAGCGCGGTGTTGAATTCAGGCTGGCCGTTGCGCGGGTTGGTATTGATGCGCAGCGGGCCGGGCGTGAATTGCGGCGTGTCGAGCAATTGATTGTTCACGCCGTTGCCGAGCGTGCCGAGGAGCGAGTTGTCCGAATCGTCGTACAAGGTGACAGGAAAGCCGGTGCTGAAGCGCGTGGTGCCGGAAATTTCCCAGCCTTGCGTGAGGCGATTCGACCGATTGAAGAGGCGATCGAAGGGAACGGTGTATTTATAGGTGGCGACAAAATTGTGGCGCATGTCCCAGGAAGAAATCGCGCGGCTGAGCGCGGGATTGAAAGGATTGAGTTCTTCGCCAAGATTCGAGCCCTGATCGATCGACTTCGCGTAAGTGTAGCCCAGTAGCACGGTGGTTCGCTTACCGGCGTAGCGAAGATTGGTTTCGAGAGCGTTGTAGTTCGAATTGGCGATGGTTTCCTGCGCGGTCACCGCGCCGTAGTTGCCATAGAGCGCGGGATTCGAGCCCAGGCCGATGTTCCTCGTGCCTTGATAAACCTGCCCGGAGGCGGAGGTATAAACCGCATCTTCGCCGTAGGGGCCGCAGGTGGCTGTTCCGGACGCGACTTCACCGGGCTGGCTGAGGCTGAGGCAAAGCGCGGCATTGCCGGCGTTCGTCGGCAAAAGCTCGAGAATATGATGGCCCTGATTTCCCACGTAGCTCATCGTCAGCAAAAGAGTGCTGGTCATCTGGCGCTGGAACGACAGCATGTAGTTCTCGGTATAGGGCACGTCGTTGCGGTAGTAGAAGTAAGGATCGGCGCTGTCGGGCGTGACGGCGGCCCAATCGAACGCGGTGTACGGATTCTTGGCCGAGACGGCGTGCGGCGGGAACGTGAGCGGATAGGGATTCGTGTTGACCGTGCCATCGCTGGCGTTGACGAAAGGCGTCGCGAAAAGCGGCGGGCCGGGACTGAGGTAGTTGTAGCCGAACGGCGGGACGGCGTACATGATTCCCGCCGAGATGCCCGGGAAAGCGGTGTAGAACATTCCGTAGCTGGCGCGAAGGCTGCTCTTTCCGCCGTCACCGAAAATTGCCTTGAGCGGTCCGCGGTCGAATTTCGGCGAATAGGCGAGGCCGATTCTGGGCGCGAAATTGTGGTACTTGGATGGCGAGAGCGTGGAAGGAATTCCGGGATCGCCGGGCACGACCAAGCCGGGGATTGCATTCGGATAGAGGACCGACTGCTTGCCGGGGACAACCGTCTGGAGATTATTGTACTTTTCCCACCACGGCATGATCAGGTCCCAGCGCAGGCCAAAATTGAAGGTGAGATCATTGCGCGCGTGCCAGCTATCTTCGGCGAAAAGTCCTGCGTAGCGATTGCGAAGGTAAAAGGGCTGGCCGGCGGATTGCGTGAAATTGCTGGGAAGGCCAAGGAGGAAATCGGCGAAAGCCGAGCCCGTCTGCGTGCCAAGGATATTGAAGGTGCCATTGAAGGTGGCGTTGGGATGCTCGTTGACCTGATCGACGTGAAAATCGACGCCGAATTTGAGCGTGTGCGTGCCGATTACCTTGGAGAGGTTGTCGCCGAGATAGAACGTATTGTTCCACTGATCGGTGTTGGTGATGGGCACGCCCATGATGAACGAGGGGAAAACGATATTCTCGACGCCCTCGAATTGAGGCGCCTGCACGGTAATGCCGGTGGTGCCCGCTCCGGTGGCGAAACCTTGCGACGCGAGGCTGACGCCCAGTCCGCCGTGGGGCTGGCCGATATTGTTCGCGTTGCGAATGAGGCCGAGGTGCAATTCGTTCACGGTGTCGGGGCCGATCAGCCGGGTGTATCCGAGAGAAAAAAGCTGGGCCTGGCCGACGGTCAAGGCGTCGAAGCCGGGGACGCTGGCGCCGCCCTGCGCGCCGGGATAGGGATTGTCCAGGCGATAGTTGTCGAGAAAATAGTAGCCGGCGAACTGGCCCCAGCGAGTGTTCGCATCGATCCGGCCCGCGGCCTTATCATCGCGCACCGTTTGCGAGAACGCGGACGTGGAGAAAAGATCCGTGCCGATATTGGGCTGCGGAATGTATTGCAAGAGTTGCTGGGCGGGCGCCGACCATTCACTTTGTGGCAGATTGAGCGTCGGCAAAACGCACTGTGAAGGACTGCTGCAGCCGGAAACGTAATAAGGTTCGCCCTGATGGATCGTGCCGGGCGCGTAGCCTAGCTGAGTGTCGAGCAGGCCGCCTAGATACGAGCCATTGACGGTGCCTGTCAACGAACTCGCAAGGTCAGCCAGATTGCCGCCGCGATCCTGAATGGACGGGACCGATATCTGCGGCGACGTGATGCCCTGATTCGTGCGGGTGCCTTGGTAATCGGCGAAGAAGAAAATTTTGCCGCGCTTTACGGGGCCACCGATGGTGCCACCGAATTGATTTTGGCGAAAGGTGCCGCGCGTAGCGGCGAAATAGTTCTTGGCGTCGAGGTCCGTATTGCGGAGAAATTCGAAAGCGTCGCCGTGGAAGGAGTCGCTACCGGATTTCGTGACAACGTTGATCATGCCGCCGTTGTAATTGCCATACTCGGGATCGAAATTGTTGGTGAGGACGCGAAATTCCTGAATTGAGTCGAGATTGGGGATCACCGATGTGCCGCCATTCATGTGTTCCTGGACGTCGGTGCCATCGACCATGAAGCCGTTGGCGGATTCGCGCTGGCCGTCGATGGAGACGTCGCCGGGATTCAGATCGCCCGAGGGATTGATGGCACCGGTGACGCCGGCCATGATGACGGACGTGGGTGTGAGCGTCGTGACCGGGCTAACGCCGGGCTGAATCGCGAGGAGGTCGGTATAGCTGCGACCATTGAGCGGCAGCGCGGTCATCTGCGTGCCGGAAACGACCTCGCCGAGATGCGTCGCCACGGTTTCGACCTGAACCTGCTCGGCGGCGACGGTCGAACTAACGAGGACCGACTGGGACTGCGCGGCCAGTTCCATGGAGACGTTGATTTGGAGGGCGCTGTCCATATCGACGACGATGCCGGATTTTTGCATGGTCTTGAAACCGGGCAAGGCGAGCGTCAAGTCGTATTCGCCGACGGAGAGATTGGGGAACGAGTAGTATCCGTTCGCATCGGAGGTCGTTTTGTACGGCGTGCCGAGCGCGGTGTTTTTCAGGGTCAGAGCGACGCCGGGGAGGACCGCGCCGCTGGGGTCTTTCACCGTGCCGGAGATGCTGCCGCTGGTGGCCGCTTGCGACGCGAGAGCACAGAGGAGAGTGATCGCAAGAACGGCGGCGACGGCGCGGATCAGATGGATGGCAGAGCGTTTCATGCGGGACGACAGGACGTCGTTGGGCGCTCGGCGAGAAAGAAAGGTGCGTCCGTTGTTGCGGCAGAATCTTGCAAGTTATGAAACCGCTACATTCATGGTAACGCAAAACGGCATCGCCCCTAAGGGGATTGTGTGGCCAGACGATGAGGAGAAGGCGTCAGCTGCCGTAGTAGCCGATGGCGCGGCCGCCGAGGCCGACGCAGGCCCACAGGATGAGCGAAACGACTGCCGCGACGGATCGCGAGAAACGCGAGAAGCGGGCGTCGTCGGAGGTAACGAATTTTCGATGAATCGTGAAAGTGAAAACGACGGCGAGGAACAGGAAGATCATTTTGAAGCGAAAAGCGGGGCTGCCGTACATCTTCACAGCTTCGGTGCAAAAGAGAAAAAATCCGGACACGAGCATTACAGCGAGACTGCCGAGCATCCAGGGCTTGACGTCCTCAGCAAGTTCGGCGACCGGCTCGCCTTGGAAGCGAAAGCCGAGGAGCCGAAGATTCACGATCAGGATGGTGCCTCCGAGGACGCCGAGAGCGAGAAGATGAAAAATCTCGACGAAAGGGAAGAGCCAGACGGAATCGCGCACGCCGTGGCCCCATGGCGAAGCATTGCACCATTGGCAGAAGTGATAAAGCATTGTCTTAAGCGCCATATTGTTCGAACTCCTGATGTTTCGTCATGGCGGCGGAAGTGCATAGGCGATCGCGCGGCCGGCTGCGACGATGGCGACCCAGAGGACGATCGACACGAACGCCGCGACCTTAGCGGCTTGCGGTGTTTTCGGGGCCAGATCCCACTGCGCCACGCTGCGGCCGATGGTCGCGTTGAAGATCAGGACGTTGAGGCCGGCGACGACGAGGAAAATCATTTTGACCTTGAAGAAGATCGTGCCCCAGAAGGCGGGCGGGTCACCAGTGAAGAGGAGCAGGCCAGATGCGACCATGATGGCGAAGCCGACAAACAAAAACGGGTTGAGTTGCGCCAGGACCTCCGACATTTTTCTGCGCCGCATGCAGACGCCGAGAAGGCGCAGATCGAGCAGCACGGCGAATCCGAGGAAGAGAGTGAGCGTGAGTACGTGAATGGTTTCGACGAGAGGCTCGGCCCAAATCGACTCGCGCATCGTGGTGCTGAGCTGCGTGTCGTGAAGCCACTGCAAGAAATTAGCGAACCACATCGGGGAGCCTTGGGGAGACCGGGGCTGAAGCCCCTCTTAAGGGGGCATCGCTTACGGCGGGGTTGAAGCCCCGCCCTTCCACCTTTTCGGGGCAGACCGAGAAAGATTCTGGGCTGAAGAACCTGGCGCTACGTTTAAGCCTCACTTCGCCTCGCACGGGGTGGGGTCCCAGCCGGTGGCATCGGCTTGCTTCTTGAACTGGTCGCTGGTAATGAAGGGCTGGTAGAGATTCTCGGGATCCGTGACGATTGCGGTGACGACGAGCCAGGTATCGCCGTTCGCTTCCTTGAAGCTGTCGAAATATTCCTCGAGGACAGCGTTGCCGCCATACGGAGCGCCATTCTTGCGCAGGTAGCCGGGGCGCATGTGCGTGGTGATCACTTTCAGATAGCCTTCCGAGGCGCCGTGGGGACCGCCGCCAGGGCCGAGTAGCGTTGTGGGTATTCGCATCATCCCGCCCGGCGGGAGGCCCTCCCAAGAGGCGGCGGAATAGCCCTGCCACTCGGGCTTCATGTTTTCGGGCGCGGTGGTATCGAAATGGAAAAGGCGCGTCTGCATACCGGCGTCGGTTTCGACGCGCAGCGTGTCGTCGTCCTGCCAGGTGATATGCAAACGCGTGGGCATGCGCATAAGTCCGGCGGCGCCGTAGGCGCGGCATTGATTGCCATCGGCGGCGTCCTTGGCGGGATCCCAGGCCTCCGCGAGGGCATGGCCTTGCTGGGTGAGAGGGACACCGCCGTAATCGCCTTTGTCGGCTGTGATCATGCGATAGCGCCAGTCTTCCGTGATGATGGAGACCCAATAGCCGGTGAAATCCTGCGGGGCGATCAAGCGCGGATTTGGCGGTTTCGCGGCGGGCGGCGGCGGACCGAACTGCGCGCTGACGCGAGCCGGCGCGGCCAGCGCCAGTAGAGCGGAAGCGGCGAAAAGAAGCGCCACGCGGCTTTGCAGGATTCTAAGATTCATCAATTTGCCCCCACACAACTCGAAGCTGTCTCGCAAGTGTTCGCGGCGCAAGTGACCCCCGCGGCTAAAGCCGCCCTATCACATCGGGCTTTTCGAGAGCCTACCCTTCGACTTCGCTCAGGATAAAAAGGCTCACGCTTCCACCGGTAAATCCTGCGGCTCGCGCCGCGCAACTACATGATTACGCCTTCCCACTTCCAGCCGTCGGATGGGCGGACGAGCTTGTGCAAGCGAATGCGGTGCTCGGTGGGATCGCGGCCCGGATTGCCGGTAGCGATCACGTGGTCGCCCGGCCTCAAAGTGTCGCGGGTGACGTGCTCGCGATCCAGTTGAGCGCCGCCGCCCCATTCGATCGACCAGACCTGCATCTTGCCGTCGGCGTCAGGCGCCTGGATCTTGATAAACGAGTGTGGATTGCGAAAGAGGAACTGCGTGAGCGTGCCCTCGACGGTGATCTCGCGATCCACGAAATAGGTGGCGGCAAAAGAGTGGTGGGCGTAAGCCGCGCCGGCGGAAACGAGCGCGGCAGCCGCGAGAACAATTGACAGTGCGTATTTCATATGGTCTCCCGTGATATTAAGACGCTCTCCGTTCTATGAATAAGAGGCGCAAATCGCAGCGCCCGTTTCAATCTTTCTTGGTCAAACTCTTGTAGACAGCCTCCACGAACATGTCGGTGGTCCAGATGCCGGTGGTGGCGCCGTAGCGCGGATCGTAATCCTGCGTAGGGCGAGCGGCTTTCACTTGTTCGAGCGTCATGCCCTTGTTAATCATGTCCTGAACGCGGTCGCGAATGATAGTGACCATTTCCTGGTAGAAGACGACGTCGGACTGATCGCAGAGGCGGCCGTGGCCGGGAACTATCAGTGTGCCACCCTCGTCCGTAGGGCCGGGAGTGGCGAGCTCGATGATGCGGTTGAGGCCGGCGATCACGCCCTGGATGTTGCCGCCATGCGCCATGTCGACGATCGGAAAGCGATTCGTGACGAAAATATCGCCGGTGCTGATCACGTCCGAGCGATGGAAGAAGACGATGCTATCGCCGTCGGTGTGCGCGTCGGGAATGTGGATCACCTGGACGGCTTCGCCGTTGAAGAAGAGCTTGCGCTCGGGCGTGGTGTAGGTTTCGGTGGGCCACGCGCCCTGCGGCGTGGGAGCCTGCTGGCCGGTCGGGGCGCTCATGCGGTCCTGAACGGTCTGAAACGCGAGGATGGCGGCCTGATTTCCAGCGCTCGCGCCGATGTCGCCGACGACGTTGCCGCCGGCAATCGTATTGCCGGATTTGGCGAGGGCTTCGTTGCCGCCGGTGTGGTCGGGATGGAAGTGCGTGTTAATGATGTAGCGGATGGGCTCGTCGGTGACGCTGTGAATGGCGGCGAGAACTTTGTCGCTGGTCCCGGCGAGACCGGTGTCCACGAGCAGCACGCCGTCGCTGCCAACCTGCATCGTGATATTGCCGCCGGCGCCGACAAGCATGTAGACGTTGCCCTGCACGTGAAGGACGTGAACCCCGACATTCGCTGGATTGGGGGCCGGATTGGGCACGGCGGGCGGAGCGGCCGGGGCTTGCGCGCGGGCGAATTGCCACGATGCGGCCGCGGCAAAGAGAGCGAGCGCGGCGAGGATCCTAAGTGCGCCGAGCGTGAGGCGGCTCTTGGAAGAAGTGAGCAGCTTGGTTGTCATTGGGTGCTCCTCATCTCTTTCCAGTTCATTTTCGAAATCATTGTGCGTGTCATTGTGAAGGCGCGGGCTTTGGCCGCGGCAAACGCTTCATGTTTTTCATCTTCAACATGTATTCGGGATACATCGTTTCCGCGCCGCCTCGGGCAGCCTCGGGAGGTATCCCGTATTTAGCAGGGAACTCGTCGAGGAAGGGATTGGTTCCCGGAAGATGCGCGGGAACTTCTCCCTCGGGGCGGTCGACTTCGTCGACGGATTCGCATGGCCACGGGGCAATCTGCTGCTGCGGATCGAAAACGAAGTCCGTAGTGCGAATGAACGGCGCCGTGAGATACAGCGGATCGTAGGTAATTACGGCAACCGACAGATAATTGCCGTGGCGCGTGATGTGTTCGCTAACCGTGGCTTCGTCGCTGCGAGGAATGCCATTGCGACGAACCCAGTTTTCCTTGAGATGATCGGTGAAGATGGCGAGGGTATCGCCTTCCCAGTGCCCGGTGGAAAAGCCGAGCCAGGTGTGGCGGGCATACGCAGGAGGATGCGGGCGCCCGTCCATATAGATGGTGCGGGATTCGTTGTAGGCCGAAGTATAGATGTGATAGGCGATGAGTTTCTGCGACGCCAAATCGACTTCCTTCCAGATGCGAATATTCGAAGGGCCGCGCCACGCATAATCGGCGCCGTGGGCCCTGCACTGATTCTCCGGAATCTCGATGAGCGCCGCGTCCCACGTGTCGCCCTGCATGCGCGCGGCGGGATTGATCGGGAGACCCAGATAGTCGCCGATCTCGGGGCCGGGGATGCGCTCGAGCCAGTCTTCGTCAAACCTCGGCGCCCATTCGCCCGACGGGTCGATTTGAGCCGATGCCGGGCCGGCGATCAACGCGACGAGCATGAGCATCGGCGCGGCAATCTTCGCGAACCTCACTCTCTCCATCCCCCATTCCCAGGCCGAGCAAACGCAGGTAGTGCCGCCAAAAGCCGCCGAGCGGCGCGAGCACCCTCAGGGGCTGAAGAAAGAACGTGAGAAAAGAAAAGCGCCACCCGCGCCGACCTCCGCGGCGGTCCCCCAAGAAAGCCGCCGCGGAGCTGTCTGCAGTGCTCTCCACTAATTGCGTGGAGTATCGCCCCCGATAAACGTTGCGTCGGTGCGCCGCGAAGGGCCACCAGCTGCGGACTGCGTAACCGCGACCGGGCCGTTTGATTCAGGCACCTTGATCGGCTCGAGCATCTTCAGAATTTCGGGCCGTCGCTGCTCGAACCAGGGAGGCAGCAGAAGCTGGTGGCCAAGCTGATCGTAGGGTTCGTCGCGCGCGAAACCGCCGGGAGCCGTGGCCGCGACCTCGATCAGGATTCCGCCTGGGCATCTGCAATAGACGGAATGGAAATAGACGCGATCCTTGATCTCGGACGCGTCGGTGTAGCCCAATTCTTCGTAGAGCGCCTTCTGCTCCGCCAGGGCTTCGTCGGTGCCGACGTCGAGCGCGAGGTGATGTCCCGTGCCCGCTCCAAAAATCCAGCTGCCCGCGGGACGATCCGGCTCGTGCACGAGAATCACGGTGCGGCCGGGCCCGCCAGCGGCCACTTCGAAGCGATGATAAGGACCTTCGGTGCCTGTCTTGCGGAAGCCCAGGGCGTCGATGAAAAAGCGCTCGGTCTCGGGGACTTCCTTTACCGAGAGCACGGCGCCGTAGAATCCGCGCGTAGCGACCTCGCCGCTGATCTCTTCGGTGGTCCAGCCCTTGCGCTTGTCGGCGGAATCCTCCACTACTTCCAACTGCAAGCCCGAAGGATGCTCGAAGCGAACGAACGCCTGGCCGAAGCGTTCCTGAAGCCCCGTATTCTTGACCTTGTGACGATTCAGATGGTCGACCCAGAATTTGGCCGTGCCCTTGGGAATCGTGTAGGACGTTGCCGAAATCTGCCCGGAACCGGGGCGTCCCTTCACTCGCTGATACGGGAACGTGGTTGCGACCGAGCCGGGCTCGGCATTCGCGTTCGAGTAATACAAGTGATAGTGGGCGTAGCGGCCGTCAAAGAGGATCGTTTGCTTGATCATCCGCTGGCCGGCTACTTTGGTGAAGAAATCGATGTCTTCCTGCGCCTGACTGGCGCAAAGCGTGATGTGGTGAAGACCTGTGACGAGAGACATGGTGGCTACCTCCTCGCAACGGCGGGCATCATACGCCAACCGGGTGCACAGAGACAAGCGTGCGTCGATTCAAACTGGAATCGCCGAAAGGGAGCGGCTTTACCAAAACGGATACAGGTGCGGTGGCCAGCGTTGACATTTGGAAGGTGCTTGGCAGAATGGGGCTACTCAGGGGATGTCTGGAAGCTACCTGGAGCTGGGGAGGAACGACCTTGATTCTATTCAGGCGTGCTGGCGCGATTTCGCTCTGTTGCTTGCTTTGTGTTTTGCCGGTGATGGGTCAGTCTCAAGCGGCCGGACAGCGGGCCGGGCAGATCGACGCGATGATTCCGGCCGTTTCCGTGAACTCGCAGACGGCTCAGGTAAAAGAGCCGCTACAGTGGAACGATCTGCTGGCCACGGCGCAAAACGGGCGCGTGCGCGCCGGCCTGCTGGACGGGTCACTCTTGAGCCTGGGTTCGAATAGCCAATTGCGCATCGTGCAGCACGACGCCGCTTCACAACAAACTTCGCTCGAGATGGATTACGGCAAAGTGCGAAGCCAGGTGCAGAAGATCACGAAGCCGGGCGGCAAGTTCCAAATCACGACGCCGAACGCAGTCATCGGCGTGATTGGGACCGATTTCGTAACCTTGGTCGAAAGCGGCACCACGACCGTCATGTGCTTCCAGGGCCAAGTGTCCGTGACGCCGAGCGGGAACGCGCAGGCGACCCAGAATACCGGGCAAACCAGCGGGAATTCGATCACGTTGGGACCCGGCCAGATGGTTGTGATAGGCCCGGTGATTCCTCCTGGAGGATTTCAAGTTGCGAATACGCCAACGGGTTTGATGAACGAGGGCATTCTGGATACAGGAGTGATTCAGCCGGGTAATCCCGTGGCGCAGGGCGGGCACGGATTGCGTTGGGGACTCATCACGGCGGGCGTGGCGCTCGGCGTGGGCGTCGGGATCGCGGTTGGAGAGCAAAGAAGCGGTTCCGGTACCAAGTGTCCGCCTACTTCGCCCTCGTGCCCCTGAGCTTCCTGCTGATCTCAAGCGCGATACGACATGACGACGCAGAAACAACGCCGGGAGCGATTATCGGCGTGGCTGCGCAGAATCTGGATCCGGCAGACCGACGTAGTCCTGGCGATGCTGGTGACGCTCGCGGGGCTGGCGCTCTTCGCGTTTTCGGGAATCGGCGGTAGCACTCACGCGGGCTTCGTTTTCCTGCAAAACATCGAGCAGCGATCCCTCGACCTGCGTTTCGGCATGCGCGGCGAGCGGGCGCACGACGACCGCATCGTCATCGTCGGAATCGACGAGAAAACTCTTCAGAAAATCGGTTCGTTTCCGCTTCCACGGGATAGTTACGCGCTGCTGATCAAGCAGCTCGACGCCGGCGGCGCGGGCGTGATCGCGTTTGACGAGACGTTTCCGACGCCCGCGAGCAATTCGGCGATCGCAGCTCTCGAGGAACTGCGGCGCGATGCCGGCAAGTCTATCTCGCCAGCCCTTCTTGCAAAGATTCAGAATATCGAGGGCAGCAGCGACCAGGACGCGAGCCTTGCGGCGGCGCTGAAGAGCGGCGGCAATGTGGTGCTCGGCCACGTCTTTCTCGGCCCCGGGAATCTCGAATCCACCGACGCGAAGGTGGCGGCGGACTACTACAACATCGTGTGGGCGAAGTCGTTTCCGCAGGTCGTACCGGTGAAGGGCAAGGACGGACGCACTTTCGACCTCGGCAAAGCCTGGATCAACAACGGCGGCGTGGTTGAGGCGGCCGTGGAGCCGAACATCGTGAAGCTCGCGGAGGCCGCCGCATCGTATGGGTTCATCAACATCCGGCCCGATCCGGATGGAACGCTGAGGCACGCGCTGCTGATCGTCCGCTACCAGGACCAGGATTTCTTTCCTTCGCTGGCGCTGCAGATCGTGCGCCAGTATGAAAACATTCCGGATCAAAATATTGCAGCGTATATCGCGGAAGACGGCCTGGAACGAATTCAACTCGGAGCTCACACGCTGCGGCCGTCGCGCGACGGCACGGCGCTGATCAACTACGCCGGGCCTTATGGAACGTACGCGCATTATTCGATGTGGGACGTAATGAGTGGGGCGGTGCCTCCAGAGACGTTTCACAACAAGATCGTTCTCGTGGGCGGCACGGCGCTTGCAATTGGCGACCTGCGGAACACGCCCTTCGAGGGGACCTACATGGGAGTGGAGGTCCACGCGAACATCATCGACAACGTGCTGCACAGCGAAGAAAAGGGACGCGGGTTTCTGCAGCGCGGGCTTGACGAGGAAATGATCGATGTGGGCGTGATCCTGATTTTCGGAATTGCTTTCGGAGTGCTGTTTGGGCGCGTGCAGCCGCTTTATTCGACGCTATTGCTCATCGTGGCGCTGGGTGTGTTCGCATGGTTCGTCTACTACGAATTTGCGGCGCACGGGCGATGGCTCAGCTTCGTGATTCCGGCGGGAACGCTCGTGGCGAACTACGCGGCGATCACGAGTTTCCGCATGATCTTCGAGGAGCGCGAGAAGCGGAGGATTCGCAAAACCTTTTCCCAGTATCTCTCGAGCGGCGTGATCTCGCTGATCGAAAAGGACCCGCAGAAATACATCCGTCCCGGCGGGGAGATGAAGGAACTCACCGTGATGTTCAGCGACATTCGCGGGTTCACGACGCTGTCGGAGGGGCTGACGCCGAATGAGCTTGTCCTGCTGCTGAATGAATACCTGGGAGAAATGACCGAGGCGGTCTTCGCCAATCAGGGCACGCTCGACAAGTATATCGGCGACGCGATCATGGCTTTTTGGGGCTCGCCGTATCCGCAGGAAGACCACGCGATTCGCGGATGCAAATGCGCCGTGCAGATGATTCGCGCGCTCGAGAAACTCAACCGCAAATGGAAGTCGGAAGGGCGCGCGCCGCTGGCGATTGGAATTGGCCTGAACACCGGACCCGTCAATGTGGGGAACATGGGCTCGGCGAAACGACTGGCGTGGACGGTGATGGGCGACAACGTAAACCTTGCTTCGCGGCTCGAGGGGATTACCAAGACTTACCGACTCTCCGTCGTGATCGCCGAGGGGACCTACGAGCAGGTGGCGAGCCAGTTCACGTGCCGCGAACTCGACCGGATCGCGGTGAAGGGCAAAAGCCATGCAGTGAAGATCTACGAACTGATGGGCACGGCAGCCGAACGAGCGAAGTTCGAGCCGCTGCTGACGCCATTTGACCGGGCGATGACCACATATCTACGCCAGGACTGGCGCGAGGCTGCGGGCCGATTTGGCGAGCTGCTGGGCAGTTACCCGGAGGATGGCCCGACGCAGGTATTTTTGCAGCGCGCGCTGGAATTCATGGAGAACGCCCCGGAGCCGGATTGGAATGGCGTGTACGTGATGAAGACCAAGTGAGGAATAGAAAAGACGCCAATCGGGAGATTGGCGTTCCCGAGATTATTTCGCGGGTTGCGGCGGGTCGACGGTGACTGTGTAGACTTTGCCGTCTCGCATGTAGAGGCGTTCCGCTTCCTCATGATTGAATGGCCGCGAACCGCGCCGCCCGAAAACGGCGAGCTGGTTGCCACTTTCGTCCGCGGCGCGGTCCCGATCGACTCCCTTGGAAATTGCAAGAGCCGGCCCGCTCGTGCGATATGTCGCGATCAGCTTTGGCGTGGGGCGCGGGCTGAAGCCGTAGGAATTCGGCGAATCTTCGGGCGACATCAGCTGCAGAATGCGGAGGCCGTTGCGTCCATCGGCGACGAAGGCGAACGCGCTGGCATCCACCATGCCGATTTTGACGTCCGTGACGTCGTTTACCTTGCCATCGTCGGAAAAAAGCTGATCGAGCTTCGGGTGCTCGGGCTGCTCGACGTCGACGATCCCCACCCCCTGTTTTCCCGCGGAAACGTAGGCGTAGGTGCGCGCGACGTAGACGTTGCGCGCATCGGAGAACGGCACGAGCACGTCCGGCACGATTTTCGGCTGATCGAGCGAGGTCACGTCGAGGACCTTCAGTCCCTGCTTGTCGACGACGAAGGCGTAGCGGAACTGGACGTCGATGCCTTGTGGATCGACGAGCGTGGGCGCACCTATTTCGGCCGTGACACGAGGCTTGAGCGGATTATCGAGATCGACGACGACCAGGCCCCGATCGCAAAGAATGTAGGCGTAGACGCCGGCGATCGTGATGCGGTGAGCGCCGTTCAGAATGCCGCCGGGGTTAAATGCGAGCGTCCGCTTGAGAAAGTTGTTTCGCGGATCACCGTCGAGCAGCGTGCTGACGCCGGGGCTCTTGCCTTTGACATTGGGATCGCCGACGACGACGAGGCCTTCGTATTTATCCGCCACGTAGAGGAACGCGTAGAGGGGATGGATCGGGCCTTCCTCGTTCTTGGGATTCTTCGAGCGCGCCGGATCGAGAGCGAGAGTGGAAGGGCTGGCGACATCGGCCGCATATTTCGTCTTCAGATAAAAACGCTGGCCGATGGGAGAAACGGGCGCGGTGATGATTTTCTCGGAGAAGCCCTTGTTGTCGATATTCGCGACGTCGTAGATGCGCAAGCCGCCTTTTCCGGTAGCAGCGTAGAGGTACTCGCCGCGGAGCTGCACGTTGAGGACGTCGCCTTCGTGGTGGATGGCCTGCTTGAGCTGGCTACCCTCGGCAACGTGCTTGCGATAGTCGTCGGGATAGGCAAGCCGCTGCAGGTAGCTGCCGAAAATGGCGGGAGGTTCGTCGTGCTCCGCGGCGGCGACGGCATCGAATCCCTTCTTGCCTTCCGCCACATAGATATAGCGGCCCATGAAATTCACGAGATTCGTGCCCTGTAGCAAAACCTGCGCGAGCCACGCATTGTTGTCGTTCGCTGCGGTGAGGTGGCAATCCTCGCAGCCCTTCGTTTCTTTCGAGCGGACCGTGTGCGGGACAAACGTGCTGAACGCGGTGCCGGCAAAACCTTCGGCCGAGACGGTCTGCTGCATGTAGTAGAGCCACTCGCGATTGGCATTTTGCGAACTGACGATCACGGCGCAGGTAGACCGGGCGGGCGCGATGCGATGGCCCGTTACGGTGCCATCGATGCCGAGCATGAATCCGTCGTCGCGGAGGACCTGGAAGGCGTAGCTGGTCCAGTTGCGCGTGATCAGGCCTTCATTGTGGAGCATGGGCCTGCGTTGATTCGCCATCATGGAGAGATGGCAGCCCCAGCAGTTGGTGGTCCACGAGGTGTGGCAGGCGTAGCACGTCATTTTGCTGTTGGGATGCGCGAGCTGAGATGAATCGGCGGGCAAGCTGCCCCAGGTTTTGCCGTCGAGTTGCACGGTTTTCGCCCAGCGCGATTTTTCGCTGTAGTGCGTATTGCCGGGCGTGATGGTGTCGAGAGTTTGTACGACTTCCCACTCGAGATTGGGTTCGACCATGGAACGCTGATAGAGCTTGCCCGCGCGCCATTCGAAGCGGCGCTCGCGCCATGGCGTGCGCAGCATTTCGAGATGCGTGCCG
Organism: Candidatus Acidiferrales bacterium; assembly: GCA_049279635.1. GTDB lineage: Bacteria > Acidobacteriota > Terriglobia > Acidiferrales > UBA7541 > Palsa-295. Next base: position 23,928 of record JBAPOM010000385.1, on the reverse strand, counting down.
CCGTTGGGAGCGGCGGGTCCCGACGTGATCAGCGTGGCGTGCTGGTCAATCGTGCCGTGGCAATCGATGCAATCGAGCTCGATCGCGGCGCGCGGCTCGGCGTAGAGGTTTCCGCTGCCGTGATTATCCTGCTCGAAATGGCAATCGGTGCACTGCATGCCTTTTTCGAGGTGGATGTCTTTCAGGTGGACGGCCTTATTGAATTTCTGCGGGTCGTTGGGCGAGACGATCTTGTCGTCCGCGTCGAGCAGGTTGCCTTTGCGATCGCGTTTGAAGACGGCGCGGAAAATCCATCCGTGGCTGTGAAAATCGGCGAACTGCGTCGTTTTGAGCTGCTTGTTGAATTCAGGACTGCCGACTACCTGCGAAAGGAACTTCGGATCGGACCACATGCCTCGCACGGCGGCAGGCTCAGGATTTCGGAGCGCGATTTGATAGCGCTCTTCCTCGGTCGGATATTTCTGTTCGTGCGGGTACATGAACTCGCCGTCCGCTTCGTTGTCCCACCAGGTGTAGCCGAAGTAGGTCGTTTCCATGTTCGTGCCGGGATGGACATGGCAGACCATGCACTGGCTTGAAGGAATCGCTCGCGTGAAGGAGTGGCGAATCGGATGCCCCGGTTCAAGTTTCGGGATCGTTGGATCGGAAGTGGCGGTTTGGCCCATGTTTCCGTAAACGGCGTAGGGGCCGGAATGATCGGGCGAGCGGTCGTTGGCGTAGACGACGTGGCAGGCGGTGCAGCCGCTGGCGCGATAATCGCCTGGCTCGTCGTTGGTGCCCGGCAGGTAGAGGAGGGGATCGAGGAGACGCGTTTTTTGCAGGCCGAGGAAAACGGGATCGGTGCGCAGCTCGGTCCCGAAACCGCGATCGCTGAGCTTGTCGTCCGGCCGGCCGGATTCTTCCTCGCGATTCGGATTGCCGATCTCGCCCTTCTTTTCGCCGCCGCGCTCGAAAACGCGCAGGACGTTGCCGGGCTGCGAAATTTCCCAGCGCTCGAGCGGCGTGAACTCCGGGAGGATTCCCTTCGTGCGCGTTTCCTCGGGCGTCGGCGGTGGGACGGCGAGCAGGGCTTGTGGTGTGCCGTCGGCCGAATAGCTTTCGCCGAAGTGTGCGTCTTTTAGAGGGAACGCGCCGTTGTTGTAGAGCGCGGCGCCCCAAAGTATCGAGCCGGTGGTCATCAGGCTGGTCTGCACGCGGCGGACTTCGCTTACATGGCAGCCGGATTGGCCGCAGGTTTGCGGCGCGACCCGCAGATCGCCCGGATTGATGAAGCGAATGTAATCGTAGTTTTCGCGGAGCCATTCGGTGTAGGGGCGGATGGGATTCGCGGAGCTGCGCGCCCATTCCGGAATGGCGGATTTTGGATGCGCGCGGTTCTTGGCGCCCTCGTATTCGGCAGAGCCCATCTGCGCGCCGGGAGGAACATGAATGCTTGAATCTCCGCCGTGGCAGTCGATGCAGGCGAGGCGGACGGTGCCCGTCGGGTGCATCGTGGGCTGATCAGTCGCGGTGTGGCAGCTCACGCAGCCCGCGTTCTTTCGGTCGACATCCGCCTGTGATTGGCCCTCAGGGCTGGCCTGCAGCGCGTTTCTCTGCTGCTGCGGCTGTTGCGCCGGCGGCGAATCTTCGGTTTGCGCGCGCGATCCGGAGTCGGCCGCGAGCGCGAGACACGCAGCGGCGAACAGTATCAGCAGCGGGAGAAACACGCATCGCGTGCGCCTACTCGATCCGCGCATCCATTGGCCCAGAAAGTCCATTCCGTCTCCCGCTCAGAATTGAAAGCGAATGTCGGTAAATAGCGAAAACAAAGTCTTGCCGCCGTAGATATCGGAAAAGCCCTGGCCTGGAGTGAGGCCAGCCGCACCGGCGGTGATCGAAAAATTTTCGGTTAGCGGCGGGCGGTAGCGAACGCCGACACTGTAGTCGTAGCCGATGGGGCGGTGAATGTTACCCTGAAACAGCAGCAGCTGCAGCGGCTCGGTGCGCATGAATTGGAGATAGTTGAGGTTCACGAAGGCGCGCAGCTTCGGAGTGAGATCGAGATCCGTTCCGGCGTTGATCAGGAAAATGCCGGGATTCACGAAATTCGACTGGCCTTCGAATTTGCTCGAGCGCAGGTCGGGCAGAATGCTATCGGGCGGCGTGAGCAACACGCCCGAGCCGGTGAGGCGAATGCCTTCGCGATCCCAGAGGCTGAAGATGCCGCCCGAGAATTCCGGGGAATCGTCGATGGAATCGAAGCCGCGGGCGCGCCCGCTGCGCGGATCGGCGGAGCCGGATGCGTACATCCCCGAAATCTTGAAACGCGCCCAGTCTTTGTCAACGGAAAGCTCGGCGGCGGCGAACTGGGCGTTGATCGTGACGGGACGATTGGCGATCGGATTGTAGCTGTCGTTGCCGAGCACCTGGTAGAACGCATTCGTGATGTTGAGCCGGCCGATGTGGCCATCGCCAGTCCAGCCGAGATAGACGGCGTGGATCGCATGCGCACGAATCATGCCGTCGGAAACAACGCCGCCGATGGGCGAAGGGCGCACGAGAAAGCCATTGTCGTCGTAGTGGATCGTGGCCTGATCGATGTTGTAGTGCACGCTGAATTGCGCGGTGTAGCCGGGAACGAGAAAATCCTGGCGGTAGACATTCGCGAGAATTAGCTGCTGTTTGCGCAGCGCCATCGAATTCAGGTCGCTATTCGTATTTTTCTCGAGGAAATTGAAGTAGGCGAGGTTGTACTGCCAGCGATTATTCGAATAGTTCCCAAAGAATCGCACTCCGGGCTGCTCGTCGACGAAGAGAAACCCGCGAAAATCGCTGTTGAACTCCTGAATTCCCGCGCGCACTGAAACAAAATCGAAATTGGGGCTGAGGTCGCGCAGCTTCAACTCGCCGAACGCTTCCTGCAGTCCGATATGCGAATCGAGGCGCGTGGTGCCTTTGCGCACGTCGATATTGACGATGCCTTGCTCCTGGACGTCGAGATAATTGAGGCTGATCACGGGCGTCACGCGAATCCGCCAATCGATTGGGCGAAACGACGCGTCCCCGTGAAACAGATCGAACGAGAAGAGGAAAGTCTGATCGAGGAATAGCTGGTCGCCCTTGCCGAAGAATCCAGGCTCGCCGGGCCGCGCGGTGCTGATGTCGCTCGGCGTGGGCAGGCGCCGGCCGTCGAGGAAAGTGTCGCTGATGGCGGTGAGATCGAAAAACGTCTGCTGCCCGAAAACGGGATAATCGCCTTTCAGCTTGTTGCGATCGAACGGGTCGAAACGATGGCTTTTCACGTAGGGCCGCTCGTTGCCCACGCCGTAGCGGTCCCAATCCGGCATCGGCACGGCCCAGCGATCCGGCTCGGGGAAGAAGACTTTGTTGGCGGGCGGAAGCGGTGGCGTCGTCGCGGTTTCGGGCGAAGGCGGTTGCCCATTTTCAAGCCGCTGCACCACGCCGGGATACGGCGGAACGGCCGGAGATGGTGGTGCGGCTGATGGCGGGGGGGCGGAAGCTTTCACCTGCGGCATTTCCGGGACGTGTTGCAGCGGCGGAGTGGCGGTCGGAATTGGCGCGAGCTTGATGTCGCGATCGAGCACCTGGCCGGGGCCGACGCTGATGTTGGATTCCGTGTAGGAAGTGTAGCCGTCGTGCGTAATCTTCAGCTCGTAATGCCCCGGCGGCAGATCGAGCACGCGAAAGACGCCGTCGGCTGTTCCGGTTTGCTGGCGCGTCTCGCCGGTATCGATGTTGCGCAGCGAAACCGCTGCGCCCACCACCGCCTGCCCGCTTGGGTCGCGAATCGTTCCTTCGATGGCGCCGGTCCGGATCGGCTTCGATTGAGGCAGGCGTTCCTGCTGCGGATCGGACTGTGGGTGAGCTGGAGATCGAGTTGGCAAGTGTCCGGCTAGAGCGACGGGCATCAGCGCTGTTCCGGTTACATCGGACTGGCGAGGCGCGTGAAAGGTCGCCAGGCTTGCGCGTTGCGGTTTGCGTCCGGGAGCACGACGCTTGGTCGCCCGCCGCAGCCGGCGAAGGTGGCTGCGGCTCCGCCGATGTCCGCGCATGCGCGCCTGAGTCTCATGTATCCGATGGTGCGCCTTTGTGTGCACGCTGGTTCGGCCGGCTACACGCGCGGGCATCGCGAAAGATCCGGTGCAGGGAATTGCCAGCAACAGCAGAGAAAGGTATACCGCGACCCGGAGTGATGCTTGTTTGCGGAGGATGTGGGGTGCGGGGGACATCCCCTCGTGATCTCGCTTGGCCCGCGTCAGTTGCGAGTCGGGTAGTGCTTGGTTATCACAGTTCCCAAGGGGGTTCAAGGGCTTTTGGCTCTGCCGAACGTTCTCATTTCCAGGAGGCGATCACACGACGTCGGCAAACTGACGCCGATACAGGTCTGCATAGAGACCGAGGCCTTCGACGAGTTCGGAGTGAGTGCCGCGCTCGACGATGCGGCCTTCTTGCACGACGAGGATCTGGTCGGCCTTGAGGATGGTGGAGAGGCGGTGAGCGATCACGATGGATGTGCGCCCCTGGAGGGCGATTTCGAATGCGCTCTGGATGGCGGCTTCGGACTCAGAGTCGAGATGAGCGGTCGCTTCGTCGAGGATCACGATATCGGGCGCCTTCAGCAGCAGGCGGGCAATCGCGAGGCGCTGCTTTTCGCCCCCCGAAAACCGGTAGCCGCGCTCGCCGACGAGCGTGTCGAGGCCTTTCGGCAGCGATTCGATGAGCGGCAGGATCTGGGCGGCGCGCAGTGCGTCGGTGAGATCGGCGTCCGTGGCATCGGGCTTCGCGTAGAGAAGATTCGCGCGAATCGTGTCGTGAAAGAGGTGAGCGTCCTGCGTCACGGTGCCGATGCGCTGGCGCAGACTCTCGAGCTGCGCGTCGCGAACGTCGACGCCGTTGATCGAGATGGAGCCGCCTCGCACGTCGTAGAGCCGGGGGACGAGCTGCGTGATCGTGGTCTTGCCCGCACCGGAAGGACCCACGAGCGCGACGAGCTGGCCGGGTTCGGCGACAAAGGTGATGTCGTACAGCACCGTTTTCTCCGGTGTCTTGTCCGGGATGGCGATGGATTCGAGCGACGCGAGGGAAACCTCAGACGGTGTCGGATAACGGAACGAAACGTGGTCGAACTCGACTCGCGCCGGACCGGGCGGAACCGGGACGGCTCCCGGCTTTTCACCGATCATGGGCTCCAGATCGAGCACCTCGAAGACGCGCTCGAAGGAGACGAGCGCCGTCATCAGGCTCACTTGAATATTCGATAGGCCCGTGAGCGGAGCGTAGAGCCGCGTCAAGTAAGAAACGAGCGCGACGACCGTGCCCAGGTCCAGCTTGTGCTGCACCGCAAGAACTCCGCCCCAGCCGAAGGCGAAGACGGTGGCGAAGGTCCCCGTGATCATGAGCGCCGTGAAAAACAGGCGCCCATAGATTGCCTGTTTCACGGCAATCCGGGAGATCCGCGCAGCTTTGGACTCGAACGCCTGGCTCTCGTCCCGCGGGCGGCCGAAGAGTTTTGCCAGCTGCGCGCCGGCCACGTTGAAGCGCTCGACCATCAGGCTATTCATCTCGGCGACGAGGCCGTAAGTTTCGCGCGTGATCGCCTGCAGCTTGCGTCCCCAGAAGCGCGCCGGAAAGACGAAGAGCGGCACGAGAACCAGCGCCGCGAGCGTGATCTGCCACGAGAGTGTGAACATCGCGCCAAGCAGGAGGATCACGCTGATGAGGTTGCCGACCACGTTCGACAGGATATCGGTGAAGGCGCTCTGCGCACCGCTGACGTCCGTATTCAGCCGGCTGACCAGCGCGCCCGTCTGCGCGCGCATGAAAAACGCCAGCGGCATTTGCTGGATGTGCGCGAAAAGCTTGGTGCGCAGCGAAAGAACGATGCGGGCGCCGATCGTCGAAGAAAGGAAGGATTGCCCCACACCCAAAGCCGCGTCGGATAGGCCGATAACGCCCGCCAGTATAGATAGGCGAATGATCAGCGGGATGTTCCCCTTCAGAATCCCGTTGTTGATGATGTCGCGAAAAATCAAGGGATTCACGATGCCCGCGACCGCGTCTACGATCACAACCAGCAGAAACAGCGCGAGAAGCCCGGAATACGGCAGCGCGAACCGCAGCATGCGCTTGGCGGTTCCTGGCCGCACCGTTTGCTTGACGACCGATGCGTCCTGCCACATCGAGCGCATGGCGCCCATCATTCCGGACATTCCCATCGTGGAGTCCTTCGAGTTTGGTCGATTATGTTGTCATAACTTGCTGGTTTTCGCACACCGCATCGCAAAAAAGCTCCGGACGCCGGTCGAGGCTCGGCAAGCAAGTGTGGTTTGAGAAGCACCGCCGCTATGGTAAGAATAGGGACCATGTGCAAGGTGCCAGCCCGCCAAAAACCAAGACCTTCCGTGATCCGATGGATCGCGCCGTGTCTGCTGCTGTCCGCTGCCGTGTGCGGTTGCGGCGGCGGGAGTAGCGGCGGTGTGGGTGACTCTGGAGGCGGAACGCAATATCCGCAGCCTCCCGCGGGTTTTGCATTTCTCACGCAAAGCGATGTGATGACGATCGTGCAGACGGCGGCCGCAACCGCCGATCCGAGCACGATGGCTATTGCAGTGACCGATCGCGTCGGCAATATTCTTGCAGTGTGGGAGGGCGCCAGCATGCCGGCGACGTTCACCGGAAATTTCGGGCAAGCCACGCCGACGGGCGAGCTGGCCGTCAATCTGGCCCGCACGGCTTCGTTCTTCAGCAACGATCAGGCGCCGCTTTCCTCCCGCACAGTCCGCTACATCAGCGGGATTCATTTTCCGCCTGGCATCGCGAATACGCCGAATGCCGCACTCTATGGCATTGAGACCACGAATCGGGGCTGCACGCTTTCGACGAACTACCTTCCGGGGCAGGCGATCCCCGCGCCGACCACGATCAATGGATTGCCGGATCACTACGGGATCATCACGGGCAAGGTTGACGTGGATGACAGCGACTCGACCGCCGTAAATCCGGGCGGCGTGCCGATTTTCAAGTCGGGGCATGTCGTGGGAGGCGTCGGCATCGCGGGTGTGCCGCTCGACGTTGCGGAATTCGTTGCGTACACCGCAGCGGGGTTGATTGGCGTTTCGTCGGCTGACGCCGACGGAATCGGATTTCAGCCGCTCCCGGCGCCGGGCGAAGTGGTGATCGATGGGATCGCGCTTCCGTTTGTCGACAACACGACGGCGCCGAGCGACCTGACGCCGGCCACGGCGGCGTTCGATCCGACGCGATACGTCTCGGGGCCGATCACGGATCCGATTGCCGGGCCGCTGCCCGAAGGCTATCTGGTGGGTCCGGTGGCCGCGCCGTTGGGCGGGCTCAGCGCGACCCAGGTGGACAGCATCATCCAGAACGCCGTCAGCACCGCGGATCAGACGCGAGCGCTGATCCGGCTGCCTCCCGGCGCGCGGGCGCGCATGATGATCGCGCTTAGCGATCTCGATGGAACGATCGTCGGCATGTACCGGATGCACGATGCGACCGTCTTCAGCATCGACGTGGCCGCCACAAAGGCGCGCAACGTGATCTATTTCAGCGGGCCGAATCGTACGGCCGGCGATTTGCCCGGCGTGCCGATGGGTACCGCGGTCACGAATCGCACGATCGGTTTTGGCGCGCAGCCTCTTTTTCCGCCGGGGATCAATGGATCTTCGCCGGGGCCGTTCTTTGACCTTTACACATCGGACGCTGCCAATCCGTGCACCCAGGGCGCTGATACAGGGCCGAATCAGAGCGGCGTCGTGTTTTTCCCGGGCTCGGAGCCGCTGTACGTGAATGGTTTGCTGGTGGCTGGCCTGGGCGTTAGCGGAGATGGAGTCGATCAGGATGATTACGTCACCGCGGGCGGGGCTACGGGATATGCGCCGCCGGCGAGCATCCAGGCGGACCAGGTGGTGATCGACGGCGTTCGGCTGCCCTTCATGCATTTCCCCCGGAATCCGACGGATTAGTCTCCCGCAAACCCAGTCGGCAGACCTGTGCGAAAACTGTCCTCGAGTACAGCTTGTTCCCGACGCGAAAATTTGTCAGCGTGGTTGTAGCGGCAATGCCCCTCGCCCTCCCGGAGAGGGCCGAATGCTCTTTGAAAACTCGACATGATACAAAAGAGACTTCGATCTGACCGCGCCCGTCCAGGATTTGAATGTGCCGCCGCAATTGTCCTGAGCGAAAGGGGCCTGTTAGCGCGGCATTTCTTCTCCGCACCGATTCCGGAGCGCATTTCTAATCGACACTGCGGCGATTAGAAACGCCCGTAATTGACTGAAAACAAACGATGGGCACCCGGTCTAATCGACACAGTTAGAGAGGGCCGACTTCGCCTCCGCGTTATCCTTCGCGAAGTTTATGGCTCGCTAGATTGCCCAGGCCGTCGTAGGCAGCATATTTGTACATTTCAGAGAGGGTGGGGAAATTGAAGACGAAGGCGATGAAGAGATCGATCGTGCCTCCTGCCTCAAGCACCGCCATCCCCGTGTGAATCAGCTCCGTGGCTTGTTCGCCGATGATGTGAACGCCGAGCAGCTTGCGGTCGTCGCGGCGGAAGAGCAGCTTCAACAGCCCCGACGTGTCGCCGACCATGGCGCCGCGCACGTTGTTTGCATAATGCGCGCGGCCGACGACGTAGTCGATGTGATGCTCGCGGCAGGATTCCTCGCTTTCCCCGACCGCTGAAATTTCCGGGATCGTGTAGACGCCCATCGGAAGCTGCGAAGCGAGCCGCTTTTTGTAATCGAATCCGAAAGCGTGGCAGACCGCGACGCGGCCCTGCTCCATCGAGGTTGATGCGAGGGCGGGGAAGCCGATCACGTCGCCGGCGGCGTAGACGTGCGCAATCGAGGTCTGATACGACTCGTTGACGTCGATGTAGCCGCGCTGGTTCAGCGTGAGGCCGATTTTTTCGAGGGCGAGTCCTTCAACTGTGCCGCGCCGGCCCGCGGCGAAGAGAACCGAATCGGCTTCGAGAATCTTGCCGGACTTGAGATGCAGGTGGACGCCGCTCGCGGCGTGCTCGGTCTTGGCGACGCGCTCCTCGAGATAGCACTGAACGCCGAGTCCAGTCAGGCGCTCGCGCAAAGCTTGCTCAATTCGGCGTCGAGAAATGGCAGCAGGCGGTCGCGGCCGTCGACGAGCGAGACTTTCACGCCGAGCGCCGTGAAGATCGAGGCGTACTCGCAGCCGATCACGCCTCCGCCCACCACGATAAGGCTTTGCGGCAGGCGGTCCATTTGCAAAATCGAATCGGAATCGAAGATGGATTTGTCGTCGAACGGAATTTCGGGCGGGCGGTGCGGGCGCGATCCGGTAGCGATCAGGATGACGTCGCCCCGCAATCGTTCAGGCGAATTCTTGGCAGACGTGACGGCGATCGTATGAGGGTCCTCGAAAGAGCCGGTGCCCCAGAAAACGTCGACATGATGCGCCGCGAGGTTCTTTTTGATTTCCTGCCGCTCGATTTCGACGAGGACGTTCTTGCGATGGGTAAATCCTTCGACGGTGAGCCCTTCGCGCAGGGAATAGTCGATGCCGTAGAGCCCGCGCTGCTTCAAACCGGAAAAATAGAGCGCCGATTCGCGCAGAATCTTGCTCGGGATCGTGCCGGAATTAACACACGCGCCGCCGGGCTCGGCCTCCGACTCGACCAGCGCTACGCGTTTTCCGAAATACGCGGCCTGCGCTGCCGCCTTCTCGCCGGCCGGGCCGGAACCAATCACTACCAGGTCATAGGATTGCACGGGGCCTCCGAAACTGGGAATCGCGATTCATCATCGCCATTCATCGATCAGGTTTGCAACCAGCGCCGTCCAGCCGGTTTGATGGCTGGCGCCGAGGCCGGCGCCTGTGTCGCCGTGAAAATATTCGTAGAAGAGCAGGTGATCGCGCCACAACGGATCTTGCTGGAATTTCCTGGCGTCGCCAAACGCGGCTCGCATGCCGGCAGAATCGCGGCGGAAGATTCCGATCATGCGCCGGGCAATCTCTTTGGCCATGGCGTGCGGCGTCATCACATTGCCACTGCCGGCGGGCGCGGCGACTGCGAAATCCGGGCCGAACACGTCGCCAAATTTCAGTAAGGACTGGATGATCAGATACGTGGTCGGAAACCAGAGCGGTCCGCGCCAGTTGGAGTTGCCGCCTTTGATTCCCACGTCGGCCTCCGCCGGCGCGTAGTGCACATCGCTTTCGCCGAATGCGAACGGATGGCTTTCATGATATTTCGAGAGGCTGCGAATGCCGTAGGGCGAGAGGAATTCGTCCGGATCGAGCAGGCGCTCGAGGATGCGAGAAAGCTGATGGCGATCGAGAATCGAAAGAACGTGGCAGCGCACGCCATCGCGCTTTTCCGAGTAGCAGGCGCTGCCGACGAGATCGGGGCGGCTCTTGATGAACCAGTTGACGTTGTCCGGGAAATGCGCGAGGTGCTCGAGTTCGTCTTCGCGCAGGAACTCGACAGCGAACATCGGAATCAGCCCGACGAGCGAGCGTACCTGGAATTTGTGGAAGTCGCCATTGGGATAGCGCAGGACATCGTAGAAGAAGCCGGCTTCCTCGTCCCACAACTGGTAATCGCGGCCGCCCATTTTCTTCATTGCGGCGCCGATGCCGATGAAATGCTCGAAGAATTTCACGGCGAGGCCTTCGTAGACATTGTCCTCGCGCGCCAATTCGAGTGCGATGCGCATCATGTGGAGGCAGAAGAAGCCCATCCAGCCGGTAGCGTCGGCTTGCTCGAGAATTGCGCCGTCGGGCAGTTTGGCGCTGCGATCGACCACCGTGATGTTGTCGAGGCCGAGGAAGCCGCCCTCAAAGACGTTGAGGCCCGAGCTGTCGACCTTGTTGACCCACCAGGCGAAATTGATGAGCAGCTTGTGAAAAACCCTCTCAAGAAACTCGCGGTCGCCTCTTCGGGCGCGCTTCTTCTCGATTTGATAGATGCGCCACGCGGCCCACGCCTGCACGGGCGGATTCAGATCCGAGAACTCCCATTCATAGGCGGGAATCTGGCCGTTGGGGTGCTGGAACTGCTCGAAGAGCAGCACCCAGAGATTCTGCTTGGCCGTGCGCGGATCGACGAGCGCGAGCGAGACGCAATGGAACGCGAGGTCCCAGGAGGCGAACCAAGGATATTCCCACTTGTCCGGCATAGTGAGGACGCGCATGGAATTCAGGTGGCGCCAGTGGACGTTGCGAATGTGCTTGCGCGATTCCGGCGGCGGGCAGCGCGGATTATCGCCATCGAGCCAGAGATTCACGTCGAAAAGGTACGCCTGCTTGTTCCAAAGCATGCCGGAGAGCGCCTGACGCTGGATCAGGCGGTCGTCGGGAGATGCGCCAGGCGGATGGATCGAATCGTAGAATTCGTCGGCTTCCTGCTTGCGCTGCCGGACGATTGTTTCCACTTCCGCGAGCGGATCGCCGCCCCGCGATGCCTTCCCCGATGCCCGCAGGCGCATCGGAAGCACGAAGGACTCTCCCGCAGGAATATTCAGCGCGTAGTGAAAGCAGGCCTTGGTGCCTACTTGTTCCGCATTGACGCAATTTTCGCCGTGAATCAGGTAGCGATGGAATGCATCTTTCACAAATGGCTTCCGGCTGGCGTGGCCCGGGCCGAAAACGCGCGGGCCATTCGTCTCGTTGTCCGTGAAAAGAAGCTCCGCGCCCTGCGGGCCATACAGCCGCGTGAGCGGGAGCGTGTATTCGAATTGGAGATTTGCGAGCGGGTGCGTGCTGGACGAATCGGCCTCGAGGACGAGGGACTTTCCGCGCGTGGCGGCGCGACGGATGATGGGCTCGGGCGCCGGCGAATCGGTCCACGCCCACGTATTGCGAAACCAAAGGTGCGGCAGCAGATGAAGCGTGGCTTCCCCGGGACCGCGATTGAAGGCTTCGATGCGAATGCAGATGTCTTCGGGGCCGGCTTTCGCATATTCGATGAAGGCGTCGAAGTAGCGATCGTCGTCGAAGACACCCGTATCCAGCAGCTCGAATTCCGAGCCGCGCGGGCCGCGGCGGCGATTTTCATCAATCAAACGCCAGTAGGGAAATTCCGCCTGCGGATATTTGTAGAGCAGCTTCATGTAGCTGTGCGTGGGCGTATTGTCGAGGTAGAAGTAATATTCCTTCACGTCCTCACCGTGATTTGCTTCCGAGCCGTTGAGGCCGAACATTCGCTCCTTGAGGATCGGATCGCGCCCATTCCAGAGGGCAAGCGCGAAGACGAGGAGCTGATAGCGATCGCAGATTCCGGCGATGCCGTCTTCGCCCCAGCGGTATGCTTTGCTGCGCGCGAGATCGTGCGGAAGAAAATTCCAGGCGTCGCCATTCGCGCTGTAGTCCTCGCGCACCGTGCCCCAGGAGCGTTCGCTGATGTAGGGCCCCCAGCGGCGCCACGGCGCGGTGCCGCCCTCGTCGGGAGCATTCAGGCGTTCAACTTCGCGAAGGAGCGATTTCGAGCTTTTGGCCATCGGTGCTCAGGGGAGCAGTGCGCTTACGTCGTGCATTTGGTGGGCGAAGCGGTTGGCATCGTAGCTCGACGGAATCTGCAATTGGTCGAAGAGCCCGGCGATGGCGGCGCGCACTTCGGACGCGTTGGCAGGCTTTTCGTGGCGATCGTAGGCGACGAAGAGCGACTGCAGAGCCATGGCCGCTTGCGCCGCTGCGTGTTCGTCCTGATTCGAGATGCTGTCGGCATCGGAGCAGATGCGCTGGAGGACGCGGAGCGTGAGCTCGCGATCGTAAGGCATCGTGTCGAATTTTGTGGCGAGCTGATCGGCAATCTGCGCGGTGGTGGTTGCCGCAGCGGCGACCGCATTGCGATCGGGGTTCAGCGTGCTCATCAGTTTCGTGACCTGCAAAATGTTGGAGTCCAGGCTCTGCGCGGCCGCCGGATCGACCTCGCGCGCGATTTCCCGGAACACGATGTAGCGCGAAGCATTCCAGGGAGGGTCGCCGGGGCGGCGATTGGGATAGCCGCGCGCCTGCCGCCAGCTCTGTTCCGCCGGGCCGAGCGAATGATGGCACGCATAGCATTCGAGCTGCGAATATTCGGGCCAATCGGTGCTGCGGGTCTGATCCGCAAGCTGCAGCAGAGATTGGCGAAGCTGCACGGCTTGCCCGGCCGACCATTCGCGCACTTCATACCACTGGTCGCTGCCTTCGGCTTCACCAGGTTCGCCGGGCTCGCTCCAGTGGCGGGGCATCGATGCGGAGAAGGAATCGAGTTCGAAGTAGAGGTCGGGGTGTCCCGCGGCGATCATTTGGTGATCGACGAGTTTGTCCTTGCTGCCGAGATGGCAGGAGAGGCATTTATCGGTGCGCAAAGCAACGTCTCGCAGATCGGTCATGCCGGCCTGAACGGATTGCTCGTGCGTCCAATTGCGCTCGGTGTGAGGGCCGAGCCATGCGGAGGCAGGGCCGTGGCAGCTCTCGCAGCTCACGCCCTCGCTGAGATCGAATGTGCGTGCGCGGTCGGCAGCGGGCACATCCAGCGCGTGACACGCGAGGCATTTCGGCGCTTCCTCGGCTTTGCCAATATTCAAGATCGTGGCCATGCGCTCGCCGACCATTCCGGTGAGCGCCTGATAGGCCTTCGAGTGCTTGTCGCGCACGATCCAAACGCTGTATTCGTTCTGCTTGACGCGATTGTCGGTGCGCGGGACGATGCTGCCGTGGCAGCTGGTTGAGCTGCACGATCCGGGTCCCGTGTATTGATGGGGCTCGTCGACGGCGGGCTTGGCCGGGCCATTCGGCGAAGCGGCAAGCGCGCGGGATCGGATTGCCGAGGGAAAGACCGCGATTGCGGCGAGCGCGGCGGCGAGCGCCAGCGACGCTTCGGCGAAGCGCATCTTTGTTCCGTCCATCCTCAGTTTCATCTTCGGTTCAGCGGGTCGGAGCGCATTTGCCGCCCCACGCGAGCGGCGAGAAACCGCCTGAGATGTGGCTGTCTCGACGCTTATAGTATCGGCTTCCGTCGCAATGTCAACGATGAGGTCGGGCCGGGCACAGGATAATATTCTCATCTTGAGCGGGGCTGTGGACGGATTCGCGAGTCTTGCTATACACTCTTGCACGACTCGGTGACTCGACCGGTCTTGCAGTCGACTGAACACAGAATCGCCGCAGACATTCTGGGGAGAATACAGGTTGATCGTTCAGGAACTGAGAGCGGTCCAGTCCCAGTTTGGATTCCTGCCCGCCGATAAGCTTCAGGCGCTGGCTAAGAAGATCGATGTTCCGATCACGCGCCTTCACCAGGTAGCCAGCTTCTTCCCGCATTTCCGCCTGACGCCTCCGCCGAAAGCCGACGTACGCATTTGCCGCGACATGTCGTGCCATTTGCGCGGCGGGGACCGCGTGCGGATGAACCTCGAGGAGCGGTTCAAGGGCGCGAGCGAGCAGGAGGTGACGATTCGCGGCGCGTCGTGCCTGGGGCAGTGCGATCATGCGGTGGCGGTGTCGATCAACGATCGGGTGTTTGCGCCGGCGGATGAGGCGCGCGTCGAGCAGATTATTCGCGACGTGCTGCTGCAAGGGGAACTGCCGAAGGCCGCGCATCGCGAGGCCGACGTCGAGTGCGCGTCGAATCCATACGCGGGCGGCGAGCGATACGGCGCCGTGCGGCGACTGGTGGAATCGCGCGGATGGAACGCGGCGCTTGAGGCGCTGAAGTCGGCTGGGCTGCGCGGGCTGGGCGGCGCGGGATTTCCGACGGAGATGAAGTGGCAGCTCGTCCGGCAGCAGCCCGGCACCGAAAAATACATCGTGTGCAATGCGGATGAGAGCGAGCCGGGTACCTTCAAGGACCGGTTCATTCTGACGCACCTGCCGTTTCTGGTGATCGAAGGAATGATGATCGCCGGACTCATCACCGGCGCGCGCAAGGGGATTCTCTACATCCGCCATGAGTACGAAGCGCAAGAACACCTTTGCGAGCAGGAGATTCACCGCTGTTACGAGGCGGGCCTGCTGGGATCGAAGATTCTGGGCACCGATTTGGCGTTCGATCTGGAGGTTTTCGTCAGCCCCGGCGGATACATCTGCGGCGAAGAGAGCGCGCTGCTCGAGGCGATCGAAGGGAAGCGAGCCGAGCCGCGGAACAAGCCGCCGTTTCCGGGGCAGCAGGGACTTTGGAACAAGCCGACCGTGATTAATAACGTCGAAACGTTCGCGCACGTGCCGCAGATTCTAGTGCGGGGCGTGGATTGGTACAAGGCGCAGGGCGTCGGCGGAACGGCCGGGCTGAAGTTTGTCGGCGTGAGTGGCGATATCGAGAAGCCAGGCGTGTATGAGTTGCCGATGGGGACGCCGATGTCGGAACTCATCTTCAAGAAAGCGGGAGGCGTGCTCGGCGGCAAGAAACTGAAGGCGTTTGCGCCTTCTGGGCCTTCGGCAGGCTATCTTCCGGCTTCGATGGTCGATGTGCACCTTGATTTCAAGTCGCTTGCGGATGCGGGCTCGATGCTGGGCTCCGGCGCTGTGGTGGTCTGCGCCGAGGGAACGTGCATGCTAGATATGGCGCTGAGCGCGACGCAATTCTTCCGCAATGAATCGTGCGGGAAGTGCGTGCCGTGCCGGGTGGGATCGCAGAAGATGGTCGACATTCTCGCGGGCTGGTCGCAGGGAAGGGGATCGGAAGGCGATCTCGCTCTCATACAGGAACTTTCGCAGTCAATGGTACTAACTTCGATTTGCGGGCTCGGACAAGTGGTGCCTGTGCCGATCGGCTCTGTCCTGAAATATTTTCGCGACGAAGTTGAGGCGCATATTACGCGGCACGAATGCCCCTCCGGGATATGCTTTTCTGACGCACCCGCTCGCAGTGCCCCCGCAGCGGCTGCGGCCGTTCCGAGGTTGCTGTGAGTTCCGCGCCCATCATCGACCTCACGATCGACGGCAAGAAAGTGTCCGTGCCGCAGGGCACGACTGTCTTTGATGCTGCCCGGATGAGCGGGATTGCGATTCCGACGTTGTGCCACCAGCAGAACGAAACGCCGGTGGGGGTTTGCCGCGTGTGCGTGGTGGATGCCGGAGGGCGCGTGCTGAGCGCTTCGTGCGTCCGCCCGGCGGAAAACGGCATGAATGTGAGCACCGCGTCCGACAAAGTGCAGTCGGCGCGACGCACACTCGTCGAGCTGCTGATGTCCGATCATACGAGCCCCTGCACGCGGCAACAGCATACCGGCGATTGCGAGCTTGAAACGCTGGCGCACCAGATGGGCGTGACGCAGCCGCGCTTTCCGCGCAGGTCGAGCGGACGCACGAAGGACGATTCGTCGCCGAGCATCGCCGTCGATTTCGATGCATGTATCTTGTGCGACCGGTGCATCCGCGGCTGCAATGAAATCCGCCACAACGGCGTGCTGGGCCGCATGGGCAAGGGCGGGACCGCGGGCATCGCGTTTGACAACAACCTGCCGATGGGAAATTCGTCGTGCGTGTCGTGCGGCGAGTGCATGGTTTCGTGCCCCACGGGCGCGTTGACGAACAAGGTGGCGGCCGGGACGGCGTTTGCGGCGGGCGCGGCCGCCGATCAGGTGAGCGTCGAGGAGCTCGAGCAGCTCAGCGTTTTCAAAGGCGTGTCGGGAACGTTTCTCAGCTTGAACCGCGGAGCGGTGGTGCGGCGGAAGTTCCGGCGCGGCGACGTGATCTGCCGCGAGGGGGAATACGGCTCGACCGCGTTTTACATTCTCGAAGGGAAAGTGCGCGTTTCGATTTCGAGCCCCATCGCGCATGTGAAGACCGGCGGGGGATCGCAGGGATTGCTGAGCAAGCTGACGAGCGCGCTCGTGCGGCGGAAGGAAGACCAGCGCGAGGAGGAAACGAGCCAGCGATTCATTCCGATTGACGCTCCTGTGGACCTCGCATATGAAAATCCCGTCGGCGAGCTTGGTCCGGGCGATCTTTTCGGCGAGATGACATGCATGAGCCTCTATCCGCGTTCGGCGACCGTGCGTGCGGAGACTGACTGCACGATGCTCGAAATGCTGCGCAACGTGCTCGACATTTTGCAGCGCAACAAGAATTTCCGCGCGCAGCTCGATCGTTCCTACAAGCAGCGGGCTCTGGACAGCCACCTGCGCGGCATACCCGTTTTTGCGTCGCTGCCCGATGATTTTCTCGCGAGCCTGCGCGATCGCGTCGAGCTGGTGCGATACGGGCCGGGCGAGGTGATTTGCCGGCAAGGCGAGATCGCCAACAGCTTTTATCTCGTGCGCATCGGCTTCGTGAAAGTGTCGCAAGAGCATCCGGGCGGCGAAATGGTGCTGGCCTATCTCTCGCGCGGCGACTATTTCGGCGAAATAGGATTGCTCGAAGGCGACGTGCGCACGGCGACATGCACGGCGCTCGATCACGTGGAGCTGGTGCGGATTTCGGGCGACGATTTCAGCGAAATGGTGGAAAGATTTCCGGAGATCCGCAGCAAGCTGCAGGCGGTGGAGCACGAGCGGTTGCAGCAGAACCGCCAGCGGATGTCCTTGGTGCAAAGCCTGCCGCTCGATACGTTTCTCGCGCGCGGCCTGATGGAGGCGCAGAGCCTGCTGCTGCTCGATCTCGACCGCTGTACGCGGTGCGATGCCTGCGTGCGCGCTTGCGCCGACGCGCACGACGGAGTGACGCGGCTGGTGCGCGACGGGCTCCGCTTCGACCGCTACCTCGTGGCAACGTCCTGCCGGCAGTGCCGCGATCCGCTGTGCATGGTCGGATGTCCGGTGGGTTCGATCCGGCGGCGCAATACGCTCGAGGTGATCATCGAGGATTGGTGCATCGGCTGCGGGCTGTGCGCGAAAAATTGCCCCTACGGCAACATCAATCTGCATCCGTTCGAGGTGATGGTCGACGATCCGGAGCGGCCGGGACGCAAGAAGGCGACGGTGAGCCAGAAGGCGACTTCGTGCGATTTGTGCGTCGACCATGCCGAGCCAAGCTGCGTATACGCATGCCCGCACGATGCGGCGCATCGCGTGGATCCAACAAAGTTTTTCGCGGGAATTCTAGGAGCGGGGCAGACTGAGGCGCGCGACCGCTAGGCGCATTTTTCATTAGGCCGCGGAGACAGCAGAATCGCCGCCACGGATTCCAAACGTGCGCATCGATAGCACACATAAGAAGTGGCTGATCGCGTCGCTCATTATTTTCGTTGTCGCGACGGCGGTCTACGTTCCCTACGCCGCGGAGTCTCCCTACGGGCCGAGCGGGGCGAGCGGGATCGGGCTCACGTTCGGAATCGTCGGCTTCGCCTTCATGGTTTTTGCGGGGCTGCTGGGCGCGCGCAAACGATTTCCTGTCTGGCGCGTCGGGCGAGCGCAAGCGTGGATGCGCGGGCATCTGTGGCTGGGCGTGCTGAGCTTGCCGTTAATTTTTTTCCACAGCGGGTTCCGATTTGGCGGCCCGTTGACGGCGGCGCTGATGGTGCTGCTGATTGTGGTGGTGGTGAGCGGCATATTCGGCGCGGTGCTGCAGCACTACCTGCCGACGGTGATGACCGAGCAGGCGCCGCTCGAGACGATCTTCGAGCAGATCGATCGGGTGCGAGGGCAGTTGCTCGAGGAAGCGGATCAGACCGTCGCGCGGGTGACGGCGCTGGTGGCTCCCCTGGTGACGGCAATACCCACGCGCGTGGCGATGGCGACTGAGGAAGTTGCCGTAATCACGGAAGCGGATATCGCACCGCTAGGCACGTTCTACGATCGCGAGATGCGGCCATTCGCCGAAAAACCGGACGCGCGCGGACACGCACTCGCCGACGCGGCCAGGGCGCGAGCGATGTTTGAGGGGCTGCGCACGCTGGTGCCGCCCGCGGTTCATGAATCCGTGAAAGACCTAGAGGATATTTGCGAGGAAGAGCGCGAATTGCGGCGGCAGGTGCGGCTCCATCACTGGCTGCATGACTGGCTGCTGTTTCACATACCGCTGTCGTTCGCGCTGCTGCTGCTGGGCGCGGTGCACGCCGTGATGGCGCTGCGGTACTGAAACGCAGATAGCGCCGGTGTAGAGCGATTTTGCAATTGTTCCTGCTACGAGAGGCATTGTGCCGCGAGAGAAGCGCACCACCAAAACCGTCGCGAAGCGCATCGACCTGAACTATTTCAAGCGGCCGAGCCCATGGCGGCGGTGGCGCTTTGCGCTGTCGGTTGCGCTGCCGTGCCTTGCGGTGGCGTGGCTTGCGGCATACGGTGTGGCGCGCAACAGTCACGCGTATAGCACCGGCAAGATGTCGCCCGCTCATGCTGTGCTGACGCGGCAGTGCGGCGCGTGCCACATATCCCAGGCGGGATTCTTTCGCGCGGCGGCGACGGATCACGCCTGCCTCTCGTGCCACGACGGGCCGATTCACCACGCGGATCAGGTGTTCACGCCGAGCTGCGCGTCGTGCCACGTCGAGCACCGCGGGCGGATGCGCCTTGCGGCGACGGCCGATCAGAGCTGCACGCAATGCCATGCCGATCTGCGCGCCAAGGGCGCGGCCACCTCGTACGTCACGCACGTTAGGACATTCACTTCTGAGGGGCATCCAGAGTTTGCGCCTTTGCGTGCTGGCTTCCGCGATCCCGGGACGATCAAGCTCAACCACGCCATTCATCTGAAGGCGGGTCTCCTGGGGCCGAATGGCACCCGGATGCAAATGACGTGCGATGACTGCCATCGCGCGAATGCGGCGGATCAATCCTGGAGATTCGGCGCGGCGCCTACGTCGCAATCGCAGCCGGCGTCATCGCCCATGGCCGCCAGCGCACCGGCCGGTCAGATGATGCCGGTTTCGGCGCCGCGCATGTTCCCGCCATCATATTCGCCGGCGCGCGCATATATGCAGCCGATTTCCTATGCGAGGCACTGCATCGGCTGCCATCCGCTGCTCTTCGACAAGCGCTTCACCGATAGCGTGCCGCACGATACGCCGGAAGTGATCCACACATTCTTGGTGAAGCGATACACGGACTACATCGCGACGCATCCGGCGGAATTGCGCGAGGCGAAGTCGACCATCGCATTGCCCGCGAAGCCAGTGCCGATTTCGCCGCGCATTTATACGCCGCAGGGATGGGTGAACACGCGCGTGGCCGAAGCGGAGGATCTGCTGTGGCGCAAGACCTGCAAGGAGTGCCACGCGCTGTCGTCGGTGCCGCCTCCTCCGCCCGTTCCGGCCGCTCCGATGATGATGCCGGCGACGTTGCCCAGAGTCGCGAAGTCGAACATCCCCATGCGATGGTTCCCGGACGCGGAATTCGATCACCAAGCGCATCGCGCGTGGACCTGCACCACCTGCCACCCGCGCGCGACGACGAGCCAGGAGACGGCCGACATCCTCGTGCCGGGCGAGAAGACGTGCGAGCAGTGCCATCACGCGGGCGCGGATGCAGCCGAAGCGCGCTGCTTCGAGTGCCACGCCTATCACGACTGGAGCCGCGAAAAACCGGTGAAAGGCACAGCGCATTTTTCGTCATGGATGCGGCGGGTAAGCATGCCCGCGTCTTAGAGCGAATCGCCAGAATGCCGGGTCGCGAATCCAGCGGTCCGCCGCTACAAGACTAACCAACAGCTCTAAATTCCCAGAAGATTCGTTTGCAGTTTGGTGTAGCCGTGCTCGGTGGCCCAGAGATTTAGCGGGATGGTGGCAAGTTCGTCGACGACCGGCAGCGCCAGGCCGTTTTTCGATAGGTCGACGGTTTTGATATAGCTGTGGCACGAGTCGCACGCCTCGACGCGCACGTGGCCAAACTCCTCCGCCGTGTAGACGGCAAGTTTGTGCGGATTTTCCTCGCCGCATGACGGGCAGACGACGCGGCGATAGTCCCATTCGTGGGCGCACAGCGCGCAGATGAGCGATCTCTTGGCACCGTCGCCTTCGGGGCGCAAGACTCCCACTTGCGGCTTTGTTCCGCAGACGGGACAGTGCGATGGCGTGGCATGAATCGGATACTGGCGAGTATGGTCGGCCAAATATTCGGCGTAAGGTTGGAGAAAAGTCCAGGCGATCAGCTCTTCCGCGGAATCAAGACCGGTCGCGCCATCTTCCTCCGGCGCGTCGGGCGCATCCTGCCAGAATCCGAGCAGCAAATCCTGCCAGCGGCTCGCATTGCCAGCGCCCAATTCGCGAGCGGCCTGCGCGAGGGGTGCGGGGGCATCTTCTTCGATCCGCGAAAGAAAGAAGGGAAACAGAGGGAGGAGCAGTGATGAATCAAATTCGCCGCGAAGCTTGCCCTGGGGCCGCGCGTGCATTTCCGTACCGGAAGCCGCCTCGATCCGCGCATAGAGCTGCTTTTGGGCCGTTGCGACGGCGCGGTAAAACAGAAGCCCTTCGGATGCAAAAGGGTGACTCGAAGCGAGATCTTCCGCGCGGCGAATCCGCGCGTCCCATTTGGCGGGTTTCATTTTCGCGACGAGGATTCGTTCTGGAGTTTCTCGTACCACAGCCGATGGAAGGTCCACGCCCAAGCGCGCGTAACGCCTCCCTGAATCATGGACGCAAAGCTGCCTTCTTCGAGTACGGTGCTCAGATAGACGTGAATCAGGAAGAGACCGATCGTGATCAGCGCCACGCTTGCGTGAACGAGAACGGCTGCATAGCGCAGATACCGCAGGCTCCAGGGAAGCGTTTCCGTGTACCACAGCACGACTCCCGAAAGCAGCATCAGGATGGTGCCGTAGAAGATTCCCCAGAAG
This sequence comes from Candidatus Acidiferrales bacterium, assembly GCA_049279635.1. Taxonomy (GTDB): domain Bacteria; phylum Acidobacteriota; class Terriglobia; order Acidiferrales; family UBA7541; genus Palsa-295. Next base: position 2,238 of record JBAPOM010000385.1, on the reverse strand, counting down.
AAAAGCTTCTGTCCGTAGTTGAAGCGTCCTGCCGGCGGCACCTTGTCGTCTTCGTTCTTGATGTAGTGGGGCATGGCTTTCGCCCACGTGCGGTCGCTGGCGTCAATTTCCATGTCCTGCCGCCACTCTTTGAACGTCCAGAAGAGCGACGCCGTAAAAACCAGCCCGAACCACGGATGCCAGAAACGCGCGGTCGTCCCGCCGCCCACGATCGCGGTCAGCCAGAAGAGATAGGGAGACCAGAACGCGAGGCCCGTAAGCAGCAGATAGATGTAGCTGAGCGCGCCGATCCAGTGATTGATGCGCTCGCCAAATGAATATCGCGGGATGATCTCTTCGTTGCGGCTAGCGGCAGTCGATACTGCGCCGGTCGTCATGGCCGCCTCCCATTATCCGATTTAATCTCTTCTTCTTTCTTCGGCCCGTAGCGCAAGTAGTGAACGGCGATTCCGAGCAAGCCTCCGATCATCGCGGCATTGCCGAGCCATTTCAGCGGTTTCTTCCAGAGCTGGACGGACCACGGAATGCGCGGGTCTTTCGGCAGGCCGCCGTACAGCTCAGGATTCGACGCGTCGTGCAGGACATAGATGACGTGCGTGCCGCCGACGCCCGCCGGATCGTAGACGCCCGCATCGGCGAAGCCCGAATGCGTGCGAAGCTGCTCCGCGCGCGTCTCCGCCAACTCTTTCATCTCATTCTTCATGCCGAAATGGAGGCAGCCGGTCGGGCACGCCTTGATGCAGGCGGGTTCGAGTCCCTGCGTCACGCGGTCATTGCACAGCGTGCATTTGAACACTTTGTGCGCCTTCGGGCTGAACTTCGGGATGTTGAAGGGGCAGCCCGTGATGCAGTAGCCGCACCCAATGCAGTTCGCCTCCTGAAAATCGACGATTCCGTTGGCGTATTGCACGATTGCGCCATCGGCAGGGCACGCCTTGAGGCAGCCGGGATCCTCGCAGTGCATGCACTGATCCTTGCGCATCAGCAGCATCAGGCCGTGCTCGGGATCTTCGTGCTCGTTGAATTTGATCAGGTTCCAATAGTTCCACGCCGTTTCGGGCATGGTCTGGTAGGTGTTATCGAAGGAGGTTTGAGTGAATGGATAGCCGTTCCATTCGAGGCAGGCCACTTCGCACGCTTTGCAGCCGATGCACGTAGTGGTGTCCACCAGCTTGCAAACCTGGTATTCGCGATTGATTCCGGCGCCCGGGACAAGGCCGGCATGTCCTGAGATTCTGATTAGTTCCGTCGATGCCTGGCTCATCGTCCGCTCCCTATGCCTTCTCGACTTTTACTAGGAAGCCCTTGGATTCAGGGGTGTGGGCGTTCGGATCGGTCACGGAAGGAGTCAGCAAATTCGCCGGCGTACGCGCATCGCGATCGGCATCCTCCTGGATTCCGCGGAAGCCCTGATGAATCGGCAATCCAATCTGGTAGACCTTCTTGCCGTCGATCATCATGGGTTTCAGCCGCTTCGTGACAAACGCTTTTGCAATGTAAGTTCCGCGCGCGCTGATCACCTTGATCTTGTCCGTCCCTTGAATTCCTTTTTCCTCTGCTAGCTCGACGGGAATCTCGACGAAAGGTTCCGGGATCAGCTGGACGTTCATCGGATTATTTTTCGTCCAGTAGTGATAGTGCTCGGTCAGCCGGTAGGTGGTGCAGACGATGCTGTATTCTTCCGGCGTTCCGAATTTGTCGTAAGGCGTCTTGAACTTTTTCACGAGCGGGTTCGTCGATTGGTTCGGGTGCAGCGGATTTTTGATCGGGCTCTCGATCGGTTCGTAGTGCTCGGGGAAGGGCCCGTCGGCAATCACGCCGATCGGCGCGAACAATCGGCCGACGCCTTCCGGGTTCATGATGAACGGACCCAAGTGGTCTTTCGGATGCGAGTCCGGCTTGAAGTCCGGGACGTCATTGCCGGCCCACTTGCCCGCTCCTTCGTTCCACCACACCTGCTTCCGCGTCGGATCCCACGGTTTGCCTTCGAGGTCGCACGACGCGCGATTGTAGAGAACGCGCCGGTTGGCCGGCCACGACCACGCCCAGTTGGGATAAATGCCCAAACCGGAGGGATCTTCCGTGCCGCGCCGCTGAACCTGCGATCCGGCCTCGGTCCACATGCCGGAGTAGATCCAGTTGCCGCACATCGTCGTGCCGTCGTCCTTCAGCGATGCAAAGCCGGGCAACTGCTGTCCAGCCTTGATCACCACCTGACCGGTCTTGTCGTCCTTCAGG
>JBAPOM010000384.1:0-3997 GCA_049279635.1 Candidatus Acidiferrales bacterium | reverse complement strand
CGACGGCGATCATGTCCGCGGCGTTTTCGCTAATGAGCTCAAAAAGTTCCTCGCGGGCGGCAGTCTGGCGTCGAACGCGATAGATCTGCAGTTGCTGAAAGGCCACATAGAGGTCAAACAACACGACCAGGCCAAGCAAAGCGTCCACGAGGGCGCGCTTATCGAGAGCCTGGTAACCCTTGGATTCAACCGTGGAGAGCGGCAGCGCGAGGGACAGGATTCCGACCGTCAGAACCAACGATAGGACAACACTCGACGCCGAGAGCCACCACTGACGACGCTCGGTGTGCTCCCAGGTATTGTCTGTGCGTTTGATGCTTGCCGAATTCATCGCCGGTTCCCAAGTTTGGTTCAGGGACTCCGATACCAGTGTTGCACCTGATTCAGGATCAGCGATGGGCAATGAGCTTGAGACGTGCCTTCACGATTACCAGCGGAAACCCGCGTGGCGAGCCGGTGAGTTCGCAATTTCAGGCGACGAGATCGCTCCTCCTTCGACCTATACATTCAAAGTTAGGACTTGGCCCGATCAGTCATCCTTGCCAAACACGAGGACGTGGAAGGTGTCGGGGACCATGCGAAAGGGCCTGGTGTGGGGCGGCGGATTTTCGATGCGCTCGAGTTTCCCGGTCACGAGGAAGATATCGTGCGTTTTCGGATCGAGCGCCATGGTGCGGGCGCCGACTTCAGTCGCAATGCTTTCGATGACGGTGAATTTGTCGGGCGAATCCTCGTGAATCACGGTGAGCGTGCCATCGCCGTTGGAGGCGAAAGCGTATTGCGTTCCCGGATCGAACCGGGTGGCATCCACACCCTGCCCAATCGGCAACGTGGCGATCACTTTGCCCGTATCGGCATTGACGACCGCCATCAGTTTATTGCGGCATCCTGAGAACAGGATGCGGTGCTCGGTATCGATGGCCAGGCCGCTGGGATGTTCGCCGGGCGCCAGCGGCCAGCGATGCGTGATTTGCAAAGTGTTCGAATCGCTCTCGATGATTTCGCTGGTGCTTTCGATATTCGCGTAGACGTGCCCTTGGCCATCGGCCACGGGAAATTCGGGCTGGCCGCCCAGGTCGATATGGCCCACAACTTTTTGCGTCGCCGCATCGATTACCGTCGAGCTTTTCGAATCACCGTTCATCGTGAAGACGCGCTTCGAGGCGGGATCGTAGACTTCGCCGTCCGCGTCGGGATCCGCGGGCACGCTTCCGGTTACTTTCAGTGCCGTCAGATCGAAGACCCAAACCTTCGCAGCTCGTCCGTCGGTGACAAACCCGCGATTGAATTCCGGCGCAAGGACGATGCCGTGTATGCCTTCCATGCCGCCGATTTCGCCGAGGAGCTTGCCGGTCGCGACATCGACGACGGCCACATGGTCGCCGTGCGAGATGAAAAGCCGCCCCGTCGCTGAATCGAATTTGAGGTAATCCCAGAAGGTGTCCCCCGAGACGGGGATCGTCTTGATCAAATGGTAGCCTGAGGGCCCCGCAGGCGTGGCAGCACCGGCGAATGGCAGGCGAGCCGACGCCAGGCCGGCGCAGGAAACCACTACAAACCAAAGAGCCGTTAACCGAAGCCGGCCGGACCACTTTGCTCGCTGATGCATGTGCTTTCCTCTCTTTCCTGCCTGCGCCGGATTTCTACGAATGGAACTTGCTTCGCCCGTTGTGACGCGCCGAACTTGTCCATGGTTTCCCGACACTCGGCGCACGGGTTGGTGACGTCACTTCTTTAGCCCCGCCTGCCAGTTGAGCACCACGGTGAAGGGCGCCTGCGTGCTTTGCGCCGCAAATAGAAAGCGTTTGCCGTCTCGCGTTACATCCCAATGGTTCTCCGATATGAACGAAGGATATCGAGGCGCTTGGAAGAGAGCTTTGGGCACTCCTGCGCTGAACGCCGGGTTTGCCGAAATCTCAACAGCCATCATCATGTTGTCGGGGGCGAGGTAGTACAACTCTTTGCCGTCTCCGCGCCATCGAGGCTCGGTCCCTCCGGCAGTGGAAATCAGCCATTTGCCGCCCGTATCCGAGCCCGTCGTGGCAGTGGCCGGTGAGAACGTCCGGACATAGACCTCATTGCGCCCGGATTCGTCGGAGACGTAAGCGACCCAGCGTCCGTCGGGCGAGAACTGACCATCGTCGCTGTTGAACCCCGAGCTCTGGAAAGAGAACGGCTTCCTATCGCCCTCGAGGGGAAGCACCCACAAGTCTCCCTTTGTTACGCTGCGGCCGGAAGATTGATAGAACAGAAAGCGGCCGTCGCGGGACCAGCTGGTGGGCCACTTGTCATCGCCCGACTTCAGCAGCAACTGCTCGCCGGTTACGCCACTGGCCAGCTTCTCATAAAGGTCGTATGCGCCGCCAGCGTTGGACCCGAAGATGATTTTGCTGCCGTCGGGAGACCATGTGCCCAAGGCGGCCGACGAAGAACCAAACGTGAACCGCGTGCTCGTGCCCCGCGAGAAATCAACCAGCCAGAGAGTCTCCAAGCTCGGCTTCGACGGATCATCAGACCGGCTCACTACCGCTCGCGTTCCATCCGGAGAAAGAGAAACCGTGTCATAACCGGCTGGTTCCAGGGCCGTGCCAAGACCCTTCCCCTGCTGGTCGAACCAGGTGAGCTGAGAGACTCCTGCAGCGTCTGACCTGTAAACCAGAACGCCATTGGTGGAAGCCGAGAAGTAGCCATAACCCTGGAAAGCCCCAACCCGTTCAGCCAGCGGGACCGGCTCGCCCGTCACTTCCAACCGGCGGGCGTCGAAAGGCTGCACGAGCAGCGTCCTATCACGCATGAAAAGCAGCTGGCCGGAGCCACCGCCCGAAAACGGCACGTAGGCAGGCCCATAGGTCGTCGCCACGAGCTGTTTCAAACTTTGCTCCGCGGGGTTGGCATCCAGCGAGCCGATGTATACGCCGCTAGATCCGGGCGTCGCCGATACGCGCCAATATATGAAATGACGTCCATCAGGAAGGAAGGTCGGAAAGCCGTGGAGAATCTCCTTGCGCGACGGATCGAGAGTCGTCACCGGGGACGCGACGCCGCCGCTCTCAGAAACCTTCATCAGGCCGGCGTTGACGTTCCCGAAGAGAATCATGCCGTCACGCCTCCACGCTCCGCCAATAACCGGTCCTTTGACGTCGCACAATACCTGTGCTGGGCCGCCGGAGACGTCGATCTTCTTGAGTTCTCCGCCATCACGAAACGCGATATACCGGCTATCGGGGCTCCAGAAAAAAAGAGAAACCGACGACATTTCCGAGCCAGTCAGCGGTCGCGCTTCGAGCGAGTCCAGCGAGCGAATCCACAACCGCAAAACGCCATCGGGGCCGTTTGTGCCGAAGGCCAGCTGGCGTCCGTCGGGTGAAAGTGCGAACGGTACGATCGGTGGCGCTGTTGTCTTTTCCGGCAAAGGGGTTGTGAAGCGCACGATGTCGGCTGGAGCAGCCGGCGTTTCTCGGAAATGCACGAAAGCGAAAAATGCCGCGACGAGCGCCAGTGATCCGGCGGCGATCCAAGGCAACGCGCGTCGCCACGGCGGCGTAGAGACGGGTGTGGCGGCAGCGGACGACGGCTCCGGCGTACCGGCAAGGACCTCGTCGAGCGAGATGCGCGCGTCGCCGATAGCCTGCAACCGTTGCTTGGGGTCTTTCTGCAAGCAGCGTTGCAATAAAACGCGAACCCGAGCGGGTGTCGCCGCGGGAAGCTCTGACCAGTCCGGCTCCGCGCGTATCACCGCCGCCAGAATGTCCGTCACAGACTCGCCCGGGAACGCCATCTTCCCCGTCAGCATCTCGTACAGCACGCAGCCGAACGCCCAGATGTCCGCGCGGCGATCCACAGACTTGCCCTTTGCCTGCTCGGGCGACATGTACGCCGCGGTGCCTAGCAAGACGCCCGCCTGAGTTGCCATGCGGCTGATGGTGGGAGAATTCGCGATGTCGATGGAGGATGGATCGCCTTCGATCGCCTTCGCCAGTCCGAAATCGAGAATCTT
>JBAPOM010000383.1:0-5978 GCA_049279635.1 Candidatus Acidiferrales bacterium | reverse complement strand
GTGAAGTTCGGCTGGCAGGCCACGCAGCAGAAGCTTCAGGCGCTCGGCGCGAACCCAACGAGGCGGCTCGGCGCGAACAAGAAGATCTTCGTAACGGACGGCGGAAACTACATCATGGATTGCGCCTTCGGTCCGATGGAAAAGCCGAAGGAAGTCGCGCACCACCTGGACCACGTGGTCGGCGCGGTCGAGCACGGGCTTTTTCTGGGATTCGCGAAGGAAGTTTTCGTCGGCGGCCGCGATGGAGTGAAGATTCTGAAGCCCAGCTGAAGCCGGCGCTTCGAAATCCGCGAAGGGCGCGAACGATTCACAGCGGGATGTTGCCGTGTTTCTTCTTCGGATTCGAATCGCGTTTGTTTTCGAGCGATCGCAGCGCGGTGACGATCTTGGCGCGCGTCTCGGCGGGCTCGATGATGGCGTCGATGTATCCGCGCTCAGCTGCGACGTAGGGATTCGCGAACCGCTCGCGGAAATCTTCGATCTTTTCCTGGCGCAGGCGTTCGCGTTCGGATTCCGGGGCGCGGTCGATCTCACGCTTATAAACGATATTCACGGCCCCTTCGGGACCCATCACGGCAATCTCTGCCGTCGGCCAAGCGTAATTGATGTCCGTGCGGATGTGCTTTGACGCCATCACGCAATACGCGCCGCCATACGCTTTCCGCGTAATTACAGTGACCTTCGGCACCGTCGCCTCGGCGAACGCGAAGAGCAGCTTTGCGCCGTGGCGAATGATTCCGCCGAATTCCTGCTGCGTGCCCGGCAGGAAGCCGGGAACATCCTCGAACGTGACGAGCGGTATGTTGAAGGCGTCGCAGAACCGGACGAATCGCGCGCCCTTCACCGACGCGTCGATATCGAGAACGCCGGCAAGAAATGCAGGCTGGTTCGCGACGATTCCAACCGGGCGGCCATCGAATCGCGCCAGACCGACCACGATGTTCTTCGCGAAGTGCTCGTGGACTTCGAAAAATTCGCCGTCGTCCGCTACCGCGTGGATTACGTCTTTCATGTCGTACGGCTGCTGCGGGTCATCAGGGACGAGCGTATTGAGCGCGGCGTCCGCACGATCCCACGGATCGGTGGTTTCGCGGCGCGGCGGATCATCCACATTGTTCGACGGCAGATAGCTCACGAGTTCGCGAATCATGGCGAGACAATCGGCATCGTCGCGCGCGATGAAATGGGCGACGCCGCTTTTCGCATTGTGTGTCATCGCGCCGCCAAGCTCCTGCTTGGTCACGTCCTCATGCGTCACCGTCTTGATCACGTCGGGGCCAGTGATGAACATGTAGGAAGTTTCGCGCGTCATAAAAATGAAGTCGGTGATGGCCGGCGAGTAGACGGCGCCGCCCGCGCACGGGCCGAGGATGGCGCTGATTTGCGGAATCACGCCGCTCGCGAGCGTGTTGCGCAGAAAAATATCGGCGTAGCCCGCGAGCGACATCACGCCTTCCTGAATGCGCGCGCCGCCTGAATCGTTGAGCCCGATCACGGGCGCGCCCTGGCGCATCGCGAGGTCCATGATCTTCGTGATCTTGGAAGCGTTCGCTTCGGAAAGCGAGCCACCGAAAACGGTGAAGTCCTGCGCGAAGACGTAGACGAGCCGCCCGTCGATGCGGCCGTAGCCGGTCACGAATCCATCGCCCGCGGGGCGCTGCTCTTCCATCCCAAAATCCTGGCAATGGTGCCGGACGAATTTGTCCAACTCCTCGAACGAGCCTTCATCGAGCAGCAGATCGATGCGCTCGCGCGCGCCGAGCTTGCCCGCTTTGTGCTCGCGTTCGCGACGCTCGGCTCCGCCGCCTTCTTCGGCTTCCGCGTTGCGCTTGCGAAGCTCGCCCAGCGGGTCGTGGCGCTTCAGATTTTCGGCTGGTTTTGCCATCGAATTCGACCGCAGCGGCCCCCTGTTAGTGTGTCGATTAGACTGTACACCCGCTCTGTGTTTTCAGTAAGTTGCAGCGGATTCTAATCGCCGCAGTGTCGATTAGAATTCGGTCATATCCGGGCTCGCGTTCACCCTAACAATGTGTAGCGGCGGTTTCAAGCAGTTGTTGCGACGGACTTATGCGACGTCAGGCAGCGGCTAGTGCAAGCACGTTCGGCCTGAAAATCGGCCTCAGTGCAGGCCCGACCAATCGTCGGCGAGGAGGATCGAGTTCGAGGGGTTCGACGGGTCGTATTTTACGCTGGCGATCTGGCCGGTGGCGACGCGGGTGAGGTGCAGCCGCTCTTCGAGCCCGGTGATGTCCTGCGCGGTTTCATACGTGACGCCGGAAATCGAATACGTATAGTAGAGAAGCCTTTGCGCGCCGTTCGAAGATACATGCGCATGGTGCTTGGCGAAAAGATTGGAAGCTTTGGCGTGCCCGTTCGGCGACGGAGCCGGAGCGGCCTTGTGGTCCGTGATTTCGAGCACCTGGCCTTCGACGATTCGGCCGACGCGGTTGAGGTAGGAGCGGCGCTGCCGCTCGAGTTCGCTCTCGTCCTCGGGCTTCTTCTTCAACCAAAAGATCATGCTTATGGCCGTCAGGACGATGAGTCCCACCAATGGAAGAAGGTTGCGCCAATCGGAGAGTAGGCTTTTCAAAGCAATTCTATGTTAGCGCAGGGCGGTCGGCGGGCAAGCGGGGAGATTGGAGATGAAACCAGACAATCAATGGGCAGGTCGGCGGGCGGGTTGCCGCGGATGTGGCGTGATGCGTGGAGCACGCCCGGGCAAGCCCGGGCGGCAAACGGTGGGAGCAAGCTCCCGCACTCCACGGCGTTTGGGTTCATGAGCCAAATCTGAGCGGTGGCCTCTCCTGCGAATCCTAAATTTTCAAAGAGCGAGCGACCCTCGTCCAGAGGGCGGATGACATTCGTCATCGCAACCATGCTGACAGATTGGCGAGGGCATGGCAGCTGTCCCTCAGGCCAGTTTCGGAGCAGGTGCGGGGAGCTGGCTTTTCGGCATGGCGCAAGCGAAGCCGTGGCAAGACCGACAGCCAAGAGAGATTCTTCGCTTCGCTCCCTTCCTTCGTCAGGGCAAGCAGAATGACAGCGGCTTAACCACGAGGCGAGGCGCCGGCAGAGGAGAGGAGCTTCAGGGGCTAAAGCCCTTCTCAGATGATCGCGCTTACGGCGGGGTTAAAACCCCGCCCTTCCATGGAAGCGCCTAATCCTGGGGGACGACGGGGTTGCGCAGGGTGCCGGCGCCGGTGACGCGGACTTCGACTACGTCGCCAGCGGCGAGCGGGCCGACGCCGGCGGGCGTGCCTGTGGGAATGACGTCGCCGGGTTCGAGCGTCATAGCTTCGGCGATCCAGCGGATCACGACATCGAGCGGGAAGATCAAATCCGAGAGCGGCGCGGATTGTTTTACCACGCCGTTCACGAGCGTCTCGACGGTTGTTGCCGGCGATGGAAAATCAGTCTGCAGCACCGGCCCGAACGGGCAGAAGGTATCGAAGCCCTTGCCGCGGACGTACTGTCCATCGAGCCGCTGCAGATCGCGCGCGGTCACATCGTTGAGGCAGGTGTAGCCAGCGATGTAGGGCTTCACATCGTCGGTGGGGCGCAGCCGGTGGCAGCGGCGGCCGATGATGATGGCCAGCTCGCCTTCGTAATCGACGCGCTTCGAAATGGACGGCATGACGATTGGATCGAGCGGCGCAATGATGGCCGAGGGAGGCTTCGAGAAGATGATCGGAGTCTCGGGCGGCTTGCTATCCATTTCGATGGCGTGGTCGACGTAGTTCTTGGCCATGCAGATGATCTTGCTCGGCCACGATGGCGGCAAAAACCGAACTTGATCGACCTTCCACTCGCGGCCCGTCGGCTGCCGCGCTCCCCAGAGCTCACCCGAGATTTCGCGGATGATTCCATTGTCGAGGATTCCGGCGCGCGATTCCACCATTGTTTCGCGCATGGTGCGGCCCGGATGTTGTTTCGCGGATTCGATTGGTTCAAAGCGGCAGAGTTTCATCGGCTATGAGGTGTCTCGCTGCCGGCCCGCCTGCGGCCCGGCAAAATAGGATGCCGCCGCGCGTGAAAGAGCATCCCTGCTACCCAGGAGCCTCCGGCAAAAACGCCGTAGACGATTGCCCCCTCCACCAGCGCTTGAAACGGCGTTCGCACGTCGAAGAGGCTGTGAAAGTAAAACCCCGCCAGATCGTACGCGCCCACAAACAGCAGCCATCCTATCACGGACGCGCCCAACATCGCCTGCGGCCGGTTCAGAAAACGGAAGACCGGGATCAGCATGAACAGAACGAAGAAAGTGTAGAAGACGCCGTTTCGTTCCAGGGCGTAGGACTCGAGGCGCGGCATCCGGTTTGCAGCTACAAGGGCCCCCAGCATGGTGACGATCAGCAACGCGCCGGTATAGATGCCCGTGCGCACCGCCGGGTGCCATCGTTTCGTTTCGCTCGATTGCTCGGACGGGATGGACGCGTCGTCTGTCATGGCGTGGGCTGCCCTTCGGCCGGCACGCCGCCAGAGACAATTGCGCTCGCAGGACTTTCGTTCCCAGAGCGGTCTACCGCGGTGACACTGTAGAAATATCGGCGCCCGGATAAGACAGTGATATCGCGAAACGCAGGCGCGATCAATAGATCTGCATTCTGGCGCGTGCCCTGAACGTCAGCCTGCTCGCTTCGATAGACGTTGTAACCTGCGATGTCGGTTTCAGGACTGATCGCCCAGGACAGTTCGAGGTGCGCGGGGATCGTTCCCTGCGCGGGAACGAGAACGACCACGAGGCCGAGAGGCGCGGCGGGCGGAAAAATATCCTTCGGTGTGATCGTGACGAGATTTGAATCGGCGGACTCGATCGGCTGATCCGGATACGGCACGATGCTGCGCACGGAATATTCGTAGGTCATGCCGAAAACGGCCTGAGCATCGGAAAACGGAGGCGCGTCGGTTTCGCCGATTTTCACGAGCGTAGGTCGAGGCTTGGGTTTTTCGGCGCTCGCGGCCGAGGCCGGTGCGTTCGTGCTGCTTGGAGCGGCGCTTGTGGCGATGGGCGGCTCGATTTCCGCGCGATAGATGCGGTATGGCCCGACGGAAGGCGCGGGGCCCTCAATCGTATTTTGCGGCGGCGTCCATGTGAGCACGACGGCCGAAGGCGCAATTTCGGCTTTCAAATCGGTGATGGGATCGGCCGCCGGATGGATGCGCAGGCTGACCGCATTCGAGTCCGACGAATCGCGCTTGGGCGAGACGCGCGTGCGCACGACGTAAACGGCGGTGTCCGGATGCCCCACGAAATCGGAGGCGTTGAGCGCGTCGACAACGCGCGCGCGGCCATTCTTCGAATAGCGATCCACCATTCCCGAAGGGATGGTCAGTACGAGCGTGGGATTCGCCGGCGCTAAGGGAGGGGAGCCGGCGGCGGCCGGAGTTTCAAAATCGCGGAAGATTTCGATGGAAGGAAGCTCGTCGAGATCCCGGCCATCAACCCTTTCGTTCGGCAGCGTGAAGGTGAGAACCACTTCGTCGCCGGACTGCTCGGCGGAAAGGTCGGTGACGGCCTGCGGAACGGGCGGCTTCCGCTCGTTTGGTTCTCCCGGCGAAGCGCATCCCGCGAGAAAGATTGAAAAAGAGAAAAGAGAAAAGAGAAAAAAGAAAATGGGAAAGGGAAAACGGAGAAGGTGCGAGGCCGATCGTTTGCCGGGGGACGCGCGTGGAACGCGTTCCCATTTTCGATTTTCCATTTTCCGTTTTACAAGATGTAACGGCTGAGGTCCTGATCCTTGACGATATTCGCAAGCTGTTTCTGGACGTACGCTGCATCGAGCTTCACGCTTTTCTTTTTCATCTCGGGAGCCTCGAACGAAATTTCTTCGAGGACTTTTTCGAGGATGGTGTGGAGGCGGCGCGCGCCGATGTTTTCGGTGTGCTCGTTGACGGTGGCCGCGAAGCGGGCGATCGTGGCGATGGCGTCTTCGCTGAAGGAGAGCTTCAGGCCCTCGGTATCGAGCAGCGCGATATAC
>JBAPOM010000382.1:0-5812 GCA_049279635.1 Candidatus Acidiferrales bacterium | reverse complement strand
GCATAGGGCCGAGGATATCATCTTCGCTTTATATTCGCCAGACCCCAAAAGGCCGGGTTCGCAGGCCTGTGCCAAATCTGTACTCGCGGCCAGCTTGATCCATTCGCCCCAATCTGCCAGTGTGGTGGAGACGGCGAAAATCGTCCGCCCTCTCGACGGGGGTTGAACGCTCTTTGACAATTCGAGATTCGAAGACAGAGATAGGAACAAGAGTCTAGCCGCTTGCTCGCCGCGCCGTAGCCTGTCCTTGGCGAAGGCGGCCCGCACCCCGAGCGACTCTCCCCGGCGTTTCTAATCGACAATTCGGCGATTAGAAACGCCCGCAACTCACTGAAAATACACGGCAGGGGTCACTTCTAATCGACACGGTAACGGGAGAATTTCGAGAACGTTTTCTTGCCTCTGCTTGGTAGGTGTGAGGCGCATTTTCGCGCCTCATCGCCCGCCACTCCGCGCATGGATTCCCTACCCCGGCTAGCGCCTGATGTAAATTCCCACATCAAAACGGTCGTGATCCCAATCGGCGTGGTGCTCGCGGCACCAGTTGCGATCGGCATCCATGCGATCGATATCCTTATCCACTTGGCGGCTGTGGTCGCCGTGTTTTGCGGCGTCCCGATCGATGCGGGCGCGATCGGCCTCCAGCTTTCGGCGGCAGTCGTCTCTTACGTCTCCCAGTGTCACATGGGCCGCTGACAACGTAAACGCGATCGCCAAAACAGAGCCGACAGCGAGACGAACGATGTGCTTTTTCATTTCTCCTCCAGAGAAATTCGATTGGTGAGTTCCCCAGATCGCCTGATCGAGCTGGAGTCGTCAGCTCCCAGGTCCTTCTATACTAAGTTGATTCTAGGAAAACGCGGAATCGGCAAACCATAACGGAAAACCCTTACCCCGTTGGCCAGGTTCCTGTAGGCCGATTCGCCCCACCTTTGGTGACGCTTTCGCCAAACAAGAGATGTTCTCCGCAAGGCGAGCGATCCGGGCGGTAAAATGACGCTATGGAGAAGAAAGCTTTCTGGGCCAGCTTCGTCGTCTTAGGCATCGCCGCTGACTTGTATCTGCCGATCTGGTGGGCGCTCTTCGCCACGATTCCCATCGGCTTCGTCAGTTGGTGGATAGCCTACCGCAGCGGTTGGTTCTGACCGCTCGCCACGCCAATCCATCTTGACTAGCCGGTTCCATTGATCATCGAACCATCCGGCGTCCGCATTTCGTTGGGACGTTCGTCAGTGATCGGATGTTTTGCGGCGAGAGCTTCGTCGACTTCGATGCCCCACCCCGGTTTTTCACTGATCCACGCGTAGCCGTCCTTCACTTCCAAGTGGCCCTGAAAAATGTCCTCCACCAGCGGCGTGTAGTCGAACTGCTCGTGGATTCCGAAATTCGTGTTGGTCAGATCGAGCGTCAGATTGGTCATGTGGCCGATGGGCGAGTTCGGCGCGCCGTGCCAGGCGAATTTCACCTCGTAATTCGCCGCAAAGGCCGCGATTTTCTGGGCCGCCGTGAAACCGCCGATATGCGAAACGTGATGGCGGATGTAATCGATCAGCCGTTGCTCCACCAGCGGCTGCCATTCGTGCGGATTGTTCCAGAGTTCCCCGATCGCGAGCGGCGTCGTGCACATCTGCCGGACGATTTTGTAGTGGCCCGACTCTTCCGGCGGAAACAGATCTTCGCAATAAAACAGCTTGAATGGTTCGACGTCCTTGCAGAATTCCGTCGCGCGGATGCTATCGAGCAGCGAATGCACGTCGATTCCAAGTCCGATTTCGGCCGGCATCTGCTTTCGGAATGTCTCGCACGCTGAAAGCACCTTGGCGATCTCCTTATCGCGATCGAAGGGCACCGAGCCGTCGTCGAATTTGGGCTGCCCGTAGGCGTTGTTCACGGCGCCATCGCGAATGAACATCGCAATCAGCAGATTGCGGCATCCGCCATCCACGAGTTTCATCGAGCTTTCGATCAATTTCTCGTTCGTATCCTGAGGAGCGAGAAAGACGTGCAGATAAATGTCGGCTGCATCCCTCACTTTGCCGCCAACCAGCTGATACACCGGCATCCCGGCTTGGCGGCCCTTGATGTCCCACAGCGCGTCGCAGACACCCCCTATCGCGCAGTTCTGCACGTTGTCGTTCTTGTAGTAGGAGCTCATGTAGCAAAGCTGCCAGATCTGCTCGATCCGGTCGGTCGTTCTGCCCATCACCAGCGGCTTCAGATATTGCTCGACGGCAGCTTTGACGAGCTTCGAGCGGCCGCCGGGAAAAGTGGTCGTCGCGCAGCCGTAGCCGTAGAGTCCCGGCTGGTCGGTCGTCACCTTGACCACGGTCGAATCGTTGTTGCCGCCTCCACCGACTTCAATCACGCTTACGTCTTTAATCTTCGGCGCCGGCATCCCGCGCGTGGACTGCTCAAATTTCCCCTGGCCGTCTTGCTCCCGGGGCGTGGGACCCGCATCCGCCAACGAGCCGCCGAAAAAACTCGCCACGGCCGCGCCGCCGCCCAACATCGCCGCCTTCAGCATCGCGCGCCGATCGCGACTTTCGGACTTCGTGTTTATAGCCATACGGACCTCACATAATGACTGCGAGAATGGCCGCGCCGTTAGGCGGCCGCATCCCCGCGCATCGTACCTCTCTCTCCCATATGAAACAACGGACTCGGCGGTCAAATTACCATCAGATCCTGCCCGACGACCACCTCGCCAGCATAAACCTTGCGGACTCCGTCAATGAATGTTGTGACCGGAAACTCCGGCCTGTCCGGTGCTGTCGTTCCCGGCACGAGGTGATTCAACACCACCATCTTGACCTGGGCTTCCGAAGCCATTCGGCCGACATCCGCCGGCGTCGAATGCGTATCGGCGATGTGCCTGTAGATATTGTCGGGATTGCCCGCTTCGGCCGCAGCCTTCGCTCGCGCCGCCATCTCGTCGTGTATGGCCTGGTCCATCACCTCGCAGATGAAGACATCCGCCGCTTGCGCTAGATCCACGAGATTCGTCGAATACGCGGTATCGCCGGCAAACACGATCGAGCGAGTCTTGGAATCGAAGCGATACGCAAGCGAGCGGTAAGGCATTCTCGCTTTCGAGCGCTCGGGGAAATGCGCATTTTCGACCGACGTGACGCTGACGCGCTCGTCCTTGAATGCCGCGGCGGGCTTCGAGGTGGCGGCGAGGTCGTGGCCGTGGAAGAGGGCTTCGGGCCCCACCGTGCGCCCTTCGTCAACAATGCGGATTTCCGTGTCGGCCTTGAAGAATGCCAGGGCGCCCTCAACCATCGCGGCGGTCCCATAAGGTCCATAGACGTCGGTCGGCTGGGTCCGCCCACCGGTCCATTGATGTGTGAGGAGAGCCGCAAGATCGGAGGTGTGGTCGTTATGCAGGTGCGTGAAAAAGATCGTCGCGATCTGAGCGTAGCCGATTCCACAGGCCACCAGAGACCGCAACGTTCCGTAGCCACAGTCGACGAGGTACGAAACGCCGTCGACTACCACCGCGCTCGCGGTTTCGTTCCGCTTCAGATCGACGCCCGGTCCGCCCCGCGTGCCCAAAAGGATCGCGTGGGTGCCGCTGAGCGTGGTTCGGTTTTGTACAATGGGAGCGGCTGTGCTTTGCGCGAAAGTCGGCCGCACGCCCGCAACATCCACAGCCAGACTCGCCGTCGCACCCAGAGCTGCGAAACCCGCCAATCCTCTCAGGAATCGCCGCCGGTCCGGCCTCTTAGAATCGAGTCCGCTCTGCAGGTCGATCGCTTTGCGCATTAAAAACCTCCGATGTCGCCTCTGGCTCGATCGCTTTGCTTTGGCCGGCAGGTAGCATAAGCCCAAGCAGACGAGGCGCTGAAAAAAAGATATGACGCGCGGCAACTCTTGGGTATATAGAGCGAGGCTGAGAATGCCCGCTCGAAGGGTTGCAGGGAGGCAGCAGCAGCGTTCTCAACGACTGCGCAGAAGGAGGATTCACGTGAAGCATCATTCATTTCGGTACTTGCTTCTAATTTTGCTCGCGGGTCTTACGCTCGCTCCCATGCCCGCTGCCGCCCAGCAGTCGTGTGAAAGCCTTGCGTCCCTCAAAATTCCGGACACCACACTAACGTTGGCCAAATCCATCGAGCCGCCGCCGGCTTTCGAGGTCCCCAGCTTGCCCGGCAGGTACGGCACGCCGCCGGGACAGAAGGTATCGCTGCCATTCTGCCGCGTGGCCGGTTTTGCCGCGCCGACGAGTGACTCCCACATTGCGTTCGAGGTTTGGCTGCCACTCGCCGCCAATTGGAACGGCTACTTCCAGGGAGAAGGCAATCCGGGGTTCGTCGGGGCCATCAGCTACGGTGACTTGGCGCGGGGAATTGCGCAGGGCTACGCAACCGCATCCACCGACACTGGCCATGCCGACGCGGAGGCCACTGGCGCGCTTCCGCCCTGGGCCATCGGGCATCCGGAAAAAGTGACGGATTGGGGTTACCGCGCGATCCACCTAATGACGGTTGCCGCGAAACAGGTCATCGCGGCGTATTACGGCAAGCCCGCGAAGCTGTCGTTCTTTAGCAGTTGCCACGAGGGCGGCAATCAGGCGCTGACCGAAGCGCAGAAGTATCCGACAGACTATGACGGAATCGCTGCCGGCGATCCCGCGTACGACATCACGCATCTTCAGGCAGTTTCGGTGTACCTCTCATGGGTGTCGCTAAAAGACGGCGTGAACGCGCCCGGCTACATTCCGCCGAGCAAATATCCCGTGATCCACCGGGCGGTGCTCGATATGTGCGACGCGCTCGACGGCGTGCGCGACGGCATCATCGAGAGTCCGACACTCTGCCATTTCGATCCGGCAACTATTCAGTGCCCCGCGAAAGAGGATAACGCGTCGTGCCTCACGCCGGCGCAGGTGCAGACCGTCCGGCAGGTTTACGCCGGAGCGAAGTTCGATGATGGCACTCAGATCTATCCGGGACTCGAGCCGGGCAGCGAACTCGATTGGGGCATGATGCTCGGCGGCCCGAATCCGATGGCCATCAACAA
This sequence comes from Candidatus Acidiferrales bacterium, assembly GCA_049279635.1. Taxonomy (GTDB): domain Bacteria; phylum Acidobacteriota; class Terriglobia; order Acidiferrales; family UBA7541; genus Palsa-295. Next base: position 790 of record JBAPOM010000382.1, on the reverse strand, counting down.
AGACTTCTTCGCAAATCTTGTGTTCGAGGATCCGCAATGGGATTACCACACGTTCGATGTGAGCCGCGACACGCGCCTCGCCGATACGAAGGTCGGCGCCATGGTCAACATGACCGATCCGAATCTGCGGCCCTTCATGCAACACGGGGGAAAACTGCTGATGTACCAATCCTGGCAGGAGGCGGCGATTCCTCCCGGCGGTCTCGTCGATTACTTCGCGCGCGTCCAGTCTGCGCTGGGCGGCCCAAGCAAAACCGAAGATTCCATCCGCTTATTCGTCGTCCCCGGCGCGGGAATGTGCTCCGGATTTGGAGTGCGTGGCCTGGGTGCGTGGAATGCTCTCGACGTGATCGAGAAGTGGCGCGAGACGAACGTGCCTCCGGACAAGATCATTACTTCGCACAGCGTCGGAGGCGTCGTCGATCGCACGCACCCGGCATGTCCTTACCCGCAGGCCGCGACTTACAAAGGGAGCGGCGATCCGTACGACGCCGCCAATTTCACTTGCGCAATTCCTAAGTGGTGAGCCGCAGGACGAGCTTCCTCGCGAGTGCAACTCGGGTCCGATTCAGATCATTGTTGCTTGTCGGGTGCCGGAGCGTTGGGCGCGGGAGGGTTCGCCGGGGGCGGACCGGTCCGCACGTGGTAGCCGGCCGGGACGTGCGTGAGCGTGTGCACGTAACGCAGCTTCCCGTGATTCAGGCGAAACAGGTGCGTGTCAGGTATTCCGCCCACGCCGAAAGTGCAGAAGGCGACAACCGCTCCGATTGTCGGGTCGGCAATGAAGCGC
>JBAPOM010000381.1:0-16096 GCA_049279635.1 Candidatus Acidiferrales bacterium | reverse complement strand
GCACGACGCCGCGCTTGCCGCCCAATGACGCCGCGACATAGAGATTGCCGAGCCGGTCGAACGCGAGTCCCTGTGGGCGGCCCAGCCCGCGAAAAAATACTTCCACCTCTCCCGCAGGCGTGATCCGGTAGACGCGATCGAAGCTCGACGTGGTCGGCCCGGTGACGAACAGCTCTCCCGCCGCGCTGAACGCGAGATGGTACGCGGCCACCGAAGGCTCGAGCGTCGCGAAAACGAAAATCTCGCGGTCGGAGCTGATTTTGAAAATCGTGCCGCTGCGGTCGCCCACGTAGAGGCTGCCGCTCTTATCGAACGCGATGCCCGTCGCGATGCCCATACCTTCGATCCACTGGATCGCGCGGCCGTCGGGCGAAACGCGGTGGATCGTGCCGTCGTTGCGGCAGGAGACGAAAAGATTTCCGTCGCGATCGATCGCGAGGCCCGTGGGATTCATCAGCTCGGTGATGAACGGCTTCACCGAATGATTCGCGGTGATCTTGTAGAGCGAGACGGGCACTTTCTGCCCGCGCTGCCCGCTGAACGTGACGTAGGTGTTGCCGTCCGCGTCCACAGCAGGATTGCCGACGGGATGCAGGTTGTCCGCGATTTGCACGCCGAGCGCCATCGGGAATGGCGCGCTTTCGACGCTGCCCATCCGCACGCGCACCGCGCCACCCGCCGCTCCCTCCGGCACTCGCGCGATCAGGAAATTGTCCGCAGCCATCACCAGGCTCGCCTCAGCCGTGCCGAATTGCACTTGCGGCCGCGCGTGATTGCGCACGCCGAAGCCGGTGCCCGCGATCGCGACTTCGCCTCCGGGCAAAGCTGCGCCGGGTTTCACGCTTTCGATTCTTGGCGCGCCGTTCATTCGCAAAGCCGTACTCACTTGTGTTTCATCCCGTCATTCTGAGCGAAGCGAAGAATCTCTCTTCGATTCCTGCACCCATGCGCGTTTAAGAGTCGTGCCTACAAAGCTGAAGGATCTACGCGCGCCCATCACAGCCCCGCCGCGCGCGCGATCCACAGCCCGATCGCCGCGTAAATCCCCGCGATCCAGTCATCCGCCATGATACCCCAGCCGCCTGGCAACGATTCCGCTTGCCGTGCTGGAAAAGGCTTCCAAATATCGAACACTCGAAAAAGTATAAAACCCAGCAACAAATATTTCCAGTTAAGGGCGCTGTGGGTCGTAATCAGCCCAATCGGGGGGCTCGACCACATCGGCGTCGGTTTCCACCAAATCGGCACGGCACATCCGAGCAACAGCGTAAGGTGCTGCCCGGATACCTCATCGATGACGACTCGTTGGGGATCTTCCTGCTGCCAGAATTTCGCAGCACGACTCGCGCCCCACACCCCGATCGCAGCTGTTGCGAGGGCGAGGGCACATTGAGAGATCAGAAAGCCGTCGATACGGCCATTGGGTGAATGACCGACGGTCCATCCGACATTCACTCCCAAAAGAATATCCCATAACATGCGCGGCGGCAGGGCAACTGCGACGCGCACCCAGAAAGGGAAGAAAGGGAGAAGGCCCAACAACAAACCCGCCAGAGCGCCGAACGTGCCGGGGGCTTTCGGGAAATAGCCGAGGCCGCAGGCCGTCGCGATGAAGAGCGCGAAGCGCGGTTTACCCGCCGTGGCGGGCTTGCGCGCCGCGGCGGGTGGACGCGCGGGCGCGACCGACGCGGCTTCTTGCGGCGCGTCAGTTGGTTTGATCATCCGGGTCTCGTTCGGGAATTCCGGAATCCGATTCGTCCATCGCGGGCTCGCTGACCACGTATTTCTCGCTCGCCCAGTTGCCGAGATCGAGCAGGCGGCAGCGCTGGCTGCAGAACGGGAACTCCGCGTCGGTCTCCGAATCGGTCGGCTTCTTGCAGATGGGGCAGTGGTGCTTCACTCGTCGAGCATACCCCAAAGGCCATCACAGCGCAGCAAGCGGGACGAATGCGGCGAATTCGAAGGCGGAACTAAACACAGAGGGCACAGAAAAGGCAGTGAGGACACAGAGAATTCCAGCAAACCTCCTCCGTGCCCTCTGTGGGTTTCCTCTGTGTTCTCTGTGTTGAGAGCAGCTTCCAAAGAAGCGAAATCCAGCCATGTGGAGGCCGCCCGCGCCCGTTGCGGCTACGTGCGATACGAATCAATCGGACTATTTCTTGCGGTCGCTGCCAGGTGCATTCCCCACGCCTGTCCGATCCTCGGTCGCGATGCCGTGATTCAGCCCGAGGTGGACGAGGGCGAGGCGCTGCGCGGCGATGTCGTACTGCGCCGAGAGGTGCCCGCGATAAATCGACGCGTCGCGATAATAGCGCTGCATACGCTCGCCATCTTTCGCGCCGCTCGAGCTGGACGTGCGGAACATCATCTCGATCCCTTCCCACGCCAGCCGCCCGCCGTGCTCGAGGCTCGCAAAAAGCTCGAGGTCTTCTTCCATCGTGAAGGGTGCGCCGCCCTCGAAGCCGCGCCGGCAATATTCCATGTAGACGTCGCCCGCGTTCAGCACGAGCCGCTTCGCCGCGTTCATCATCCCGAGCGCGAGGCCGAGGTAGCGCTGATAGTCGTGGTGCTGATAGCGCGGCATGATGGGCGGATACAGCGTGGTTTTCGCGCGAATGATTTTCTCGTACTCGTCGATCGTTGCGTAGCCGAGTCCCACCAGGATGGCCACAAGCTCCGCGTGAAAAAACGAGAGGCAGCGGCCCGCGTACATCGGATTGCCGTGCAGCCGCGATCCGGGAGTGCCATGCGCGATATCGACGTTGAGCATGTCGAGCGGAATCACGTGGCTCCTCGGAACGCGCGCCCCCTCGATCACGATCGAGTTCGAGCCGCTGCCGCGCATGCCGAGGATCGCGCCCCAATCGTCGAGCATTTTCCACTGCGCGCGCGGAACAAGCGCAATTCCGGCGCGCGGCTTGGCGCCGGGATTTTCGCTGATCAGCACGCTCGGCATGAAGTGCGTCGCATACGGCGCGCCCGAGGCGTAGCCCCACTTGCCCTTCACGAGCCAGCCGCCGTCGAGGGGCGTTGCCGTGCCGGTGGGCGCCGCAACCGACGGCGCGGAAAAATTTCCGTCGGGGCCGAAGCCGTCCGCCTGCGCCTCTTCGCCAAAATACGAGCCGAGCATCAGCGCGTGGCCCGAGCCCACGATCAGGCACCACGAAACCGATGGGTCGCCGCGCGCGAGCTCGATGGCGATGCGGAAGTAGGTCTTGAGATCGAATTCGTAGCCGCCGAAACGCCGTGGCTGAAGGCAGCGGTAAAATCCGGCCTTGCGAAACTCTTCGTGGATCGCTTCGGAATGAACGCTGCGCCGCTCGGTTTCGTCCTGCTCGGCGAGCAGCCGCGGTTGCAACGCGATGGCGCGCTCGATCATCGCGTCCCGAGTCAACTCGGGCTCAGGCACAGGAACCGATCGCTCGCGGACGGTGGAACTCATAGGTCTCTTTTTTCGCCTTCGCAAACCGCCTTCAGCCGGATCGTTCGACGCGGCGGCTATTCTAACGGGATGCGAGGATCGGGAAAAGATTCAATTTCGCGGAAGCGGCCGGCGCGGCGGCCGGCGCTGCAAACTCGACGGCGCGGCCGATAAGATCGTATTCCTTCGCGCTCGTGACTTCGATGGTCGCGAGCGTCCCGGGCGCGGGCAGATCGGCTGCGTCGTTCACGCCTTCAAATTCGGTGATGTAAAGCTTGCCATCGATGTCGGGCGCCATGCCTTCGTGCCGCGCCTCCCAAATCAGGTCCGTGTCTTTCGACGGGCCTTCGAGCATCACCTGCAGCCGCTGGCCGACGCGGCCACGCAGTTTGCCCGCGCTGATTGTCTTCTGAATCGACATGAGTTCGTTGCGGCGGCGCGCGATCGTCTTCGCGTCGATCTTCGCGTCGAGCGAAAAGCTTTTCGCTGCATCCTCATCCGAATAGCTGAAGACGCCCATCCAGTCGAATTCCGCCGCGCGCACGAAATCGCACAGCTCTCGAAATTCCGGGTCCGTCTCGCCGGGGAATCCGGCGATGAACGACGTCCGAATCGACACGCCGGGAATCGTCCTGCGAATTCGATCGAGCATTTTCAGGAATGCCTCGGCGTTCGACCCGCGCTTCATCCGCGCGAGGATGCTGCGGCTCGCGTGCTGCAGCGGGATATCGAGGTATTTCGCCAGCCGCGGATGAGCCGCGATCGTGTCGAGCAACTTCTGCGTCACGCGATTCGGATAGCAGTAGAGGAAGCGCACCCAGTGCAGATCCTCGATTCGGGCGAGGCGTTCGAGCAGCGTGGGCAGCCCGTCGCGCAAGCCGAGGTCTTCGCCGTAATACGTCGTGTCCTGCCCGATCAGCGAAATTTCGCGCACGCCGGCCGCCGCAAGATTTTCCGCCTCGCGCACCACGGACTCGAGTCGCCGGCTGCGGAATTTCCCGCGAAGCTGCGGAATCACGCAGAAGGTGCAGGGATGATCGCAGCCCTCGTTGATCTTGATGTAAGCCGTGTGGCGCGGCGTGGTGAGAATGCGCGGCGTAAGATCGTGGTAGAGGTAGGTGGGCGATTCGCTTGCATCCGCGCCCGCGCTCACCTCGCCTTCGCACGCGGTGAGGATTTGTTCCACTTCGCCCGTGCCGATCACGGCGTCGACTTCAGGAATCTGCTCGCGGATCTGATTGCGATAGCGCTCCACCATGCATCCGGCGACGATCAGCTTTTGCGCGCGGCCGAATTTCTTGTACTCGGCCATCTCGAGAATCGAATTGACCGATTCCTGTTGCGCGGGCTCGATGAAGCTGCATGTGTTGACGACGAGGACGTCCGCTTCGTCCGCCCGCGGCGTCAGCTCGTAGCCCGCGCGCGCGAGAATGCCCATCATCACCTCGCTATCGACGAGGTTCTTCGGGCATCCCAGGCTCACGAATCCCACCTTCGGCATCTCGGCACGTCCTTCGCATTACACGTAAACAAGCAATTCTAGCACGCACCGCCGCATACCGTTCAGACGCTAGAACCGCAGGGTGGCCTTGCAAGCCGTCGGATTGAGCAGAAGGTCGAGGGCGTTGGCCGCGCCGACAACGAAGATATTCGCATGCACGAGCGCATCCACCGCGCAGCCTTCGCCGTTGTCGACGGCGACCGCAATGCCGCCGCCCGCCCTCGCGGCTTGCAGCAGCAGCCTGTCGTTGTTCCCATTCCCGAATGCCGCCACGTGCCGCAGATTGAACCGCCGCGCGAAATCGCGCTTCTCGATGTCGTGCCGCTTCCGCTTCAGCATCAGCGGCACGACGATGCCCTTGAGCTGCGAGCCCGCGGTGCCGTAGGAATCGGCGGTGATAATTTCAAGATCAACCAGCCTCAGCAGCCGCCGCAAACGCGACCCTACGCCCGGAGCGAGCTTGCCGCGGCGCGAGAGTGTTCCGGTGTAGTCGCTGATGACGGTGCGAATCACGCGCTTCCCAAACCCCGGAATATCGATCGTGATTCCAGGTTTTCCCATACCGCTCCTCTCCAATATGCCCCGCAGCCGAAAGCTTACACTCTCGGAGTCGTCTTCAAGCGCGCGATTTGGCATACTCTGCGAACGCCACGGGATAACTACATGAAGCCCAAGAAAAAAGCCGCCGCTCGAAAATCGCGACAGCCGGCCAGAAAGAGCAAGCAAGTGACGGAGCCGCCGATGTTCGCGACGGTCCGCGAAATCGCGCTTTCACTCCCCAAGACCGAAGAGGTTAGCTCGTACGGGACGCCCGGATTCAAAGTCGGTGGTGAACTGTTCGCGCGGCTGCATCAGGATGGCGAGTCGCTGGTCGTGAAAATGGATTTCGAGCAGCGCGAAGCCCTGATGGCGCACGCCCCCGAGACATACTACATCACCGACCATTACTTGAATTACGAGTGGATTCTCGTCCGCCTATCGCGCGTTCGCCCGGACGCCCTGCGCGATCTCCTGCGCGGCGCCTACCGCTTCGCCGCTGCGAGCAAACGGGGTTCGTCGCGCCGGGACTAGTTCCCCGGGAGCATCGCTCGCAACGTATCTTTCAGCCGGTATACGACCGACTGTTGCGGATTGAGGCCGACAATTCTCTCGTGAATGAATCCATCCGGGTCGATGACGATGTAGGTCGGAAACGCGTTCACCGCGAATTCCCTGCGAATCTGGCCATCCTGATCCCAGTATTGCGGCCACTCCATATTTTTCTTGGCGATGAAATCGCGCCATGCTTTCTCGTCCTTATCAGCGCTGAAGCTGATCAAAACAACCTTCGACGACGGATATTGTTTCGTGAGGTCCTTCAGTTCGGAAACGGAGCTCCTGCAGGGCCCGCACCACGTAGCCCAGAAATCCATCACGACGATTTTGCCGGCCAGCTGATCGAGCGCTATCCCCTGGCCGTCGAGCGTTTGCACTTTGAAGTCGGGAGCCAGCGCTAGTCCCGCATCTTCCGGATGGGCGATCAGTTTCCTGGCGTAGCCGGCCTCCGGCGCGTCGGGGGCGATTCGCAGATAGCTGTTGAGTTCGTCGATTCCCTCGTTTTTCTGCGATTCCTTCAAGAGCGTAATCCCAAGATTGAGATGGGCTGTCGCGTCGTCTTTCTTGATTTCGAGGGCCGCGCGGTATTCGGACTCGGCCGCCTTCAGTTCTTTCGGATCGGTCCCGATCCGTTGCAGGAGAGTGCCCTTGAGTGTATGGCTCGCCACGCGAAGATTGTCGTCTGCGGCGCATGAGATGGCCTTGTCGCAGCTCTTGATTGCCGCCTCCGTGTCGCCCATCCTGCTTTCAGCGATCGCCAATCCGAAATAGCATTCGCCGCAGTCGTCGTGATGAAGTTGATTGGCCTTCTTGAAGGCAGCCACGGCGTCCTGATAGTGCTGCGATGTCAGATCGGCGGTCCCTTGCTTGAGCAGATCGGCGGCCGGATCGGCGGCAGCCGTTTGGGCGACTGCCGGCCGCGGCAGGAAAGCCAAACACGCCGCTGTGGTCAAGGCTGGCCCACGAAGCGCTTTGAATGATTGGAGGAGCATCTTGGTTCACACCTCCGATGAGTAATTGTGCCGCTAATAATGCCACAAAAGGCGCAGGGACGGCACCATTCGTTTGCGAGAGAACAGGCTGGAAGGTTGTCTTAAGCCGCTACGTCGCCAGCGATTCGAGGCGCTTCAGGTGCTCGTCCTTGCCGATGACGATGAGGCAATCGTCCGCGCGGATCACCGATTCGGGCGGCGGATTAAATGTCATCGTCCCGTCGGCGCTGCGCAGCGCGAGAACGATCACGCCCGCTTGCCGCGGAATTGCAGGATCGGCGAGATTCTTGCCGACGAGGCTCGAGGCCGCTCCGATTTTCACTTCGCCGATTTCAAAATCCAGCCTCTCGCGCCCAAACGCCGCGTCGACGAAATCGAGCACGTTGGGGCGAAGCAGAAGCTGCGCGATGCGATGCCCGATGAAGTTGTAGGGCGAAAGCACCTGCGACGCGCCCGCGCGCAGCAATTTCGAGGTCGCCTCTTCCTCGCTGGCCCGCGCGATGATTTTCAGGTCGGGGCGGAATCCGCGCGCGGTGAGCACGATGTAGATATTTTCGGCGTCCGAGCTCACCGCCGAGACGAACCCGCGCGCCGTATCGATGTGCGCCTTCTGCAGAATTTCTTCGCTCGACGCGTTGCCGACGATGACGGGAATCTTTTCTTCTTCCGCCCAGCGCGCGCGGTTGGGATCGCGGTCGATCACCACGCACGTTTCGCCGTTCGCGCGAAGCTGGCGCGCAACCGTCCGCCCCACACGGCCCGCGCCGCAGATGATGAAGTGCCCGGAAAGTTTCGCGAGTTCGCGTTCCATGCGGCGGCGGCCGAAGGCCTTGCCGAATTCGAATTCTAGCAACGTCTGCGAGAAGGTCGCAATCACGAAGCCGCCCGCGAGCACCGCCGCGACGATCAAGAACGAATTGAAAATGCGCCCGATGTGCGAGAGCGGATGAACTTCGCCGTAGCCGATCGTGGTCATCGTGGTGAGGATCATGTAGAAGCCGTCGAACCACGACCAGCCCTCGATGTAGTGGAACCCGACGGTCCCGGTGACGACAACTGCGGTAAGCAGGATCAGCGCAAGCTGCAGGCGGTGGCGTGTTGTCATCGATGAAAGGCGGTGAAAAACTCTCGGGCCGCATCCTGTGCCGAGCGACAACGATTGTCAAGAAGAGAGGAAACGAAGGAAAGAGGCAGGGAAGCAAGGACGCAAGGAAAAAACGAGGAAGCGCTATCGCGCGGGCTTGCGCGAGCGCACCAGATCGCGGATCGCGCGCAGCAGCGACGACATCTGCTCGATCGGCGCGGGGTGGCTGCCGAAGCGCGCCGACTGATACAGCTCGGTGAGCCGCGCGACCGGCGCGGAAACGTCGAGCGAGGGAATTGCCGCTGCAAATTCGAGCGGCGTCTGCGATGGCGTCTTCTTCCAGCCGCGTTTTTCGAGCAGCCGCAGCATCTCCCTGTATTCGAGCGCGGCGAGCGACGCGGTGAGATTGCCGGCGCGGCGCGCGCGCAGGCTCCAGCGCGCGAAGGCGTAGCGGATCATCCATTTGCCGCGCAGCGCCAGCAGGACCATCACGAGAAGAATCAGCATGCCCGGCAAGAACCACGGCGAGCCTTCGATCCTGCGATCGAGCCCCATCAGCGCGTGGAGCAGCGCATCGCGTTTGCTGCGATACAGGTCGCGCACGCGATCGGTCCAGTTCGTCGACGAGCGGTGCATTGCTTGGCCCAGCATCATCTGGTGCGAGAAGTCGTAGTTGATCACCCACTCGCCCCACGTGAACTGGAACCAATCCCAATACATCGAAAGACGGCCGAAAAATCCGGAATGCCCGCCCGAGCCCGGAGGCGTGGGATCGAACGTGATCCAGCCGTACGCCGGAAAGTAGACCTCGACCCAGGCGTGCGCGTCGCTCGCGCGAATGATGTAGTCGCCACCCACGTCGTTGTATTCGCCCGGCATGAAGCCGGTGGCGTAGCGCGCGGGAATGCCGATCGAGCGCAGCATGATCGTCATGGCAGAGGCGAAATATTCGCAGTGGCCCGAGTGTCGCACGAAAAGGAAATTCGCGAGGGGATCCTTCGCGCGCGGCCCGGAAAGGTCGAGCGTGTAAGAGTAGTGCGTCATCAGGTAGCGTTCGATGCCCGCGGCTTTGTCGTATTCGTTCTTCGAGCCTGCGGTGATCTTGGCGGCTAGCGCGGGGATCCGCGGATCGAGCTGCGGCGTCTCAAGGTAGGTCTGGAGAATGCTCGGGGGAAAGTGCGCCGGCGCTTTGCGCAGTTCCGACGCGGGAACCGCCGGGATGCGCGAAAAGCCGTCGTAGCTCAGTTTGAAATTGTTGTGCTGCGGATTGAAGACTGAACCGGTCCGGTCGAGAAAGAGATAATTCGGATGCGCAGGTGACGTCGAGACGCCGCCTTCCCCGAATTTTCCGCGCAGCGTCAGGGGCCGCGGGGCGATGAAGATCGCGTCGGTCGCAATCGGTTCCATCAGCACCATGTAGTGCAAATTATAGGAGTCGGCGGGCGAAAGAACCGACGCGCCGAGAAAATCATTGCCGCCGGGCGGAATCGACAGATCACCGAACGAGTACTCGCCGCCCGCGTCCTGCTCGATCAGCGTCTGGTCGCGCGAAGGAGTCGACCAGCGCTCGCCATCGAAATTGGTGAGCACGATGCCGCGCCAGTGGATATCAGCGGCGCGGCTCGGGTCGCCATCGACGTGGATGCGCATCACCACTGCCGAGCTTTGCTGAATCTGGCCGATTGTGCCGAGCTCGACGTTGTCGGAAAAGCCCGTCATCAAGCTAGGCTGAAGGTTCATCGCGCTCAGATAGCCTGTCGTGAACCGCGGGATCACGAAAAAGAGCACGATGCCGACGGCCAGCACGCTGAACGCCACCAAAACCGACGTGGCGCCGAGCGCGCGCGCCATCTGCCGCGCCACCGGCGAGCCTGCCTCGAACGCTTGTGAAGCGGCTCCTGCGGCGCTGCGGCGGATCTCGAGCGCGACGAAGGTCGAAACCGAAAGCACCAGGAACACGGACAGCGCCACGAGAAAGCCCGTCTCGACCGTAAGGATCGCCGAAGCCAGCATCGACGTGACTGCCAGCATAGCCAGAAAGACGTAGTGCCGGGTCGTGCGCGCCGAATATAGGCGGACCACCGTGGCGAACAGCAGCAAGTGGATCGCAGAAAGCAGTGCGGCGTAGAGCGGCGGATTTGGCGCGTCCGCCGCCAGGTTCCGCGAGAAGAGCCAGATGTCCGCCGGGAAAAACAGGAAATACCCGAGGACGAGCCACGTCGCGACGCGCGCCGAAAGCTCCGGCCCCCGCCCTTGCCACACGCGAATTCCCTTAAAGATCAGCGCCGCGATCGGAGCGAACGTCGAGATGGGATCGAGCTTGCCGGTCGAGACCACCGCGAGCACGCCCGTCGTGACCAGCAGAAAAAGCGAAATTTCGAAGTAGCGGTCGAGCGCCGGCAAGCCTTCGGCGAGCGGAAGGCGCCCGGACATCGCAGGCGTTGGCGCAGATGGTGGCGCGGCGGAAGCCATGGCAATCGACATCACGATGCTAGCATCCGTTAGGGCGTCGGCTAGGCGCGCCTTGCAGCCAAGAGGCGAATCAACCAACGCCCGCGGCTGGCTTCGTCTCTAGCTCGCTGAGGGGCGCGGGTGGAAGCGTGGGCCTTCAGGCCCGCGAAAAGCTTAGCCAGTTAGAATGGGGTTTAGCCCTGGCCTACGCCCTCAGCCCCGTCCATTCAGCGCCGCCGCGATCTTATGCGTCGCGCTCGACACCGGCAACTCCTGAAGCCGGTCGAGCGCCAGAACGCGCGTCCGCGGCCGTTTCGGCAGCCTCTCAACGCGCGCGAGAAACGGCAGCAGCGTCACGTTGCGAAACGTGACGCCGTGTCGCGCGGTCGGCAGCGCCTCGAACTCAAGCGATGCGGCATCGAGAGCGAGAATCTCCGCAACATGTGCGGCGAGTTCCCGCTGAGCGTGTCGCGCCACTTCGACCGCCGGGAATTGCCACATGCGCGAAAACAGCACGTGATCGTGCGCGCCGGGATCCCGCACCAGCAGCGTGCGGCCGCGCGGATCGCGCAGAATCGCAGCGGCGATGCGGACGCGAACGGGTGCTCGCTTCTTGCGCGGCGCCGGAATTTCGTGGGTCAGCCCGCGCGCGCGGGCAAGGCACCATCGCGCCACAGGACACGCGCCGCAGCGCGGAATCTGCGGCGTGCAAACCGTCTCGCCCAATTCCATCAGCGCCTGGTTCCAGTCACCGGGCGCCGCCTGTGCAGGTAGACACTCGGGCAGGCGCGGCGCGAGATGATCCTGCGCCCTCGCCGAAAGCTCGCGCCAGCGCCGCGGCTCGCGCAGGTCGCCGCGAATGGCGCCAAGCCGCGCGAACACTCGCGCCACGTTGCCGTCGACCACCGCGAGCGGAGCGTCGTATGCGATGCTCAGCACTGCGGCGGCCGTGTACAGGCCGATGCCGGGCAGCGCCAGCATCGCGTCGAGCGTGTGCGGGAATTCGCCGCCGTGCCGCGCCACAATCTCCTGCGCGGCGCGATGCAGGTTCCGCGCGCGGCTGTAGTAGCCGAGCCCGGACCACAGCTTCAGCACATCATCCTGTGGCGCGCGCGCCAGCGCCTCAACGGTAGGGAATTTCTGGAGAAAGCGCTCGTAGTAAGGCATCACCGCAGCAATCCGCGTCTGCTGCAGCATAATTTCCGCCACCCAGATGCGGTACGCGTCGCGGTAAGCGTGCCCGGAAGGTGTGTCGCGGCTCGCGCGCCAGGGAAGCTCCCGCCGGTGTGCGCCAAACCAATCCAGCAGCCGCCGCTGAAAAATTTTCATCGCGCGCGGAGTGAGCGAGCCATGCATGCGCCGACATTGTCGCATGGACGCCCCGAAATACTCCGGCCAGCGCTTCGAAGGATGGTTTTGTAGCGGCCGCCTTGCTTTCAGGCGGGCGCTTTTTCTTTACAGCTGGTCGATGAAAAGAAAATACGAGGAGGACCACAGCGCGGTCGGAATCGAGCGCTGCGGGCGCGCGGTGATGATGATCTTGAAAAGCTCGCGGTCGTTTACGAGTTCGTCGAGAAACGCGCCGCCGGTTGCCGACGTCTGCGGCTCGATCAGCGCGAGCGTGCGCAGCGTGTCGTAGATGATCTCGCCGGCCGGTGCGATCGGCGTGATGTAGCGATCCGTGCGGAACTGAATCACGGAGCGAATCTCGTGGAAGTGCCACGCGATGCACGCGGCCATCGAAACGGCGCGCTCGAAACGCTCGGCATGCTCGGCGGCGCCCAGATCGCCGAGATCGCGGCGCGGCAGCCCGATGAACGGATCGAGCACGAGCATCACGCGGCGCTCGTCCTCGCGCGCGAATTCGCGCACGGCCATGCGGCCAAGCTTGGCCGTCACCTTCCAATCGACGAAACGCGCGCTATCGGTCGGCAGATACTCGCGCAGCGAATGGAGTTCGTGCCCGCGCCCCCGGAAGTGGCTGGCCATTTCGCCGCTCAGCAGCGGCAGAACTTCGTAGAACTGATCGGTCGGCTCGACCCGCGGATACACGACGATCTCGATAGCGGAATCCACTTCGCGCGTTTTCTCGAAGAAGCCGAAAGGGAAGCGCGTGCGAATGCCAAACGCATCCTGCCGGTACACTCCGCGGCGCGGAAAGCGCAGCTCGACTTTCTGCCGCGAAGCGCTCATGTGCGGAATGTAGGGAAAGAAAACCGGGCGCGTCAGGATTTCGGCCGGCGTTTTGTTGCGTTTCGTTTGCCCCACCACGAGCAGCGAAAACGACGGCCACGCCTGCTTCTCGTTGCGCAGCTCGATTTCGGCGAGGATCGGCTGCTCGGCAAAGATGTGCTCGGGCATGTCGAATTTCAGCTCGATGCCGGAAAGCACGCCGCGCGATAGCACGCCCGAAATCAAGATCCCACCGAGCAGGCATGCGAGAATCAGGAACAGCAGGTTATTGCCCGTGTTGATGGCGGCGAGAATCAGGATAAAAATCGCGACGAGGTAGATGATGCCATCGCGGGTGAGCCGGTAATCAACCTGCTGCGCGAGCCAGCGCAAGCTCGTCCGCCGCGCCAGCGCCGGAACGATCGCGACCGCAACCCACGCGGCCATCCCCAGCGCAAGCACGGTGGTGATGGCGGCGAGCCAGATGCGCCCCTGATTCGCCGCGGTGGCGGAAAAAAGCGCCACAAGCAGCGCCGCCGAAAGCACCAGCATCGCGATCCCGAAATTGCGCCAGCCGGGCCGGTCGCGGTTGCGCCACCAGCGCGCAGGAGCAGATTCAGGCGAGTTGTGCGCGTTCGTTGCGGAGTTCATCTCAGTGCGCGCCCGCCCGCAGCATGGCTAGAGCGGAACGCGGGTCGTCTCGAGGATCTCGCGGAGGATGGCCTCGGCCTGCTCGGATTTCTTTTGCGTCGAGACGTAGCGCGCGCTCACCACTACGCGGTGCGCGAATACGGGCACGATCAGCCGCTTGAAATCGTCCGGCAGGCAATAGTCGCGGCCTTCGAGAAACGCTCGCGCCTGCGCCGCGCGATGCAGCATCACAGCCCCTCGCGGGCTCACGCCGAGCGAAAGCTGCTCGGTCTGCCGCGTCCGGTCGACAATTTCGAGCGCGTAATCGAGCAGACTCTCGTCGACTTTCACCTGCGAGGCCGCATCCTGCATGGCGACCACCTCGGCAGCATCCATCACCGGCACGAGTTGGCTCGGCTGCCCCGCGGCAGAATGATTGCGGATAATTTCCTTTTCGCTGGCGCGCGCCGGATAACCCATCCGGATGCGCATCAGGAATCGGTCGAGCTGCGATTCGGGCAGCGGATACGTGCCGTGGTGCTCGATCGGATTTTGCGTCGCGAGCACGAGAAACGGTTTCGGCAGCGGGTGCGTGTGGTTGTCGACGGTGATCTGCGCTTCGTTCATCGCCTCCAGCAGCGACGATTGCGTTTTCGGCGTCGTGCGGTTGATTTCGTCGGCCACGATGATATTCGCGAAGATCGGCCCGGGCTTGAATTCGAATTCCTGCGCCACGGGATTGAACACGCTGATGCCGATCACATCGCTCGGCAGCATGTCCGAAGTGAACTGGATGCGCTGGAACGAGCACTGGAACGACCGCGCGATCGCCTGCGCGAGAGTGGTCTTGCCCACGCCGGGTACGTCTTCGACCAGCAAGTGCCCGCGCGCCAGCAGCGTGATCAGCGCAAGCTGAATCACGTCTTCCTTGCCCTTCACGACGCGCCCGATCGAGCGCTGCAGGTCCGCGAGGCGCGCGCTGGCGGCTGTGGTGACGTTGGCGGTCGTTTGCAATTCCCCAAGCCTTCTGCTACAAAAAGTGCAATCCGTGGGCGACTAGCTCAGTGGTTAGAGCGCTCCCCTCACACGGGAGAGGTCCAAGGTTCAAGTCCTTGGTCGCCCACCATGCCCCGCTTTGATTCTCGCATTAACCAGATGGCTGCCCGTAACGCGATTTAGGACAAGTGTGCTCAAGTCTTCCACGCTCGCCGCCCAGCGAGTACGATGATGGGTTCCGAGGGAGTTGATGATGAACCAGATACTGCGGTTTCTGAGGGTGCTCGCGCTCGGCGCCTGGATCGGCGCGATCGTCTACTTCGCTGCGGTCGTCACGCAGGGCGCGTTCTCGGTCCTGCCCAGCCAGGACGAAGCCGGCCTGCTCGTCGGCTTCACGCTCGGCGGGCTGCACCTAATGGGCTTGATCGCGGCCGCGATCTTCATCATCGCTTCCGTGGCGATGATGAAATCTTTGAAGGCATTCGTCGAGCCGGCCGTAATCGGCGTGATTCTTATGGCGGTCGCGACGATTGCGTCGCAGGATTACGTGATCCCGCGCATGAATGTGCTGCGGACGCAAATGGTCTCGATCCAGGCGACGCCGGGAAACGATCCGCGCCGCGTGGAATTCGACCGCCTGCATCGCATTTCCGTCGATCTGGAGGGCGCGGTCCTGCTCATCGGCTTAGCCTCACTGTTTTTGACCACGAGAAAAGCGGGGATTCACCGCAGAGACGCAGAGATCGCAGAGAAACCTAGCGGCTAGTGGAGAAGTGCAACGCAGCATCGGCCGCTGCTACTCGCTCGCCTTCTCCGCGCCCTCTGCGTCTCCCTGCCCTGAGCTCGTTCAAGAGGCGAGGGGTGCGGTGAATCCTGCTTTTCTCTGTGTCCTCCGTGGCCGGCTCTGTGCCCTCTGTGTTTAATACTGCTTAGCGCGCTTCTTCGGGGCAACACGTTTTCCGGCAATGACACGCTTCTTCTCCCCGACGACTTCCCGTTTCGTCTTGCTTTTTGTGATTTTGCGCGCGGCGGGGCCTGCCATTTCGACAGCGCGCCACATGTACCAGCTTGCGACCGTGCGATACGGCCGCCAGCGTTCCCCGAATTTCAGCAGCTCTTTCGGCTTGGGAATGTTTTTCTTGCGGTATGTGAGCGCCCATCCTTTTTGCACGCCGTAATCGTGGATTGGGAGCACGTCGGGCCGGCCGAGCCGGAAGATCAAGAACATCTCGACGGTCCACGCGCCAACTCCGCGCACGGAGATCAGCCGCTCGACAAGCTCCTGATCGGACATCGCGGCGGCTTCGTCGAGCGTCGGGACAACGCCGTCAATCGTCTTTTGCGCAAGATCGCGGACAGCCGCGATTTTCGCGTGCGATAGCCCGGCCTTGCGCAGCTTCCGCGTCGAAACGCGAAGCAGCTCCTGCGGCGTGGGGCAAAGCCCATTCGAGCCGAGCGCGTGGATGCGCGAGAAAATCACCTGCGCGGCCTTCCCGGCAATACTTTGGTGGACAATCGCCTCGAGCAGCGATTCGTACACGCTGTCGCATTCATCGAGTTTGAACCGAAACTCGCCCACACGCTCGATCAGCTGCGCCAGCCGCTTGTCGAGCCGCGAAAGATGCGCGTGCGCCTCGATTTGATCGAAAGGCAGCACGAGGATGCTCGTTTCCGCATTCATAGCCGCCCGAAAGAATAGCGCTCAGCGCCACAACGCACAATATCGGGCCCATCCTCGGTTTGTGAGGGTGGGG
>JBAPOM010000380.1:0-2583 GCA_049279635.1 Candidatus Acidiferrales bacterium | reverse complement strand
ACGCCGGCCAACGAGCCGTCGATCAGAGCGGCGGGATTCCGGCTTACCCGGAAACCGAACGGTACGTGCAGAAAGTGACCGACGCATATTTCCGGCCTAATTCGGGCCGCGACCCGTCGTTGTGGAGCAAGCCCAAGGCTCCCATACGGCAGGACGTGGACTCGAAGGGACGGATCATCTTCACGAACGAATGAGACGCGAATGGCATTGGCTGGACTAAAACCGAGCACGCGGCACATTTTTTGCGCCTTCGCAGCGGCGGCTTGCCTGCTGGCCTGCCTCGCGGTTCCCACCCGCGCTGACAAGAAATCCGACGCCCGAGACCAGTTTGCGGAAGCGGTAAGGATGCGCACGATGCTCGAGGGCTACCTCGAGAAGGACCGCTCGCGCTCCGACTACGTGCAGACGATTGCGGCGTTTCACAAGGTCTACCTAATTACTTCGGACGCGGAGAACGCGACATCGGCGCTGATTGCCGAGGCGGAGTTGTATACGGAGATGGGGCGGCTTTACGATCCCGCTTACTACAAGTCGGCGACTGCGATGTATTCGTTTTTGATGAAGCAGTATCCGGGAAGCCGGTATCGCGGCGAGGCGCTGATTTCGATCGCCAAAATCCAGAACGACGATCTCAACGAGCCGCATGAGGCTGAAACCACATACAAGCAATATTTGAAACTTTTCCCGCACTCGGACAGAACGGAAGAGGCGCGAGTGGCGCTGAAAGCGATCAGCGATTCCGAGGACAATGGCGGCGCAGCGCCGCATCCGGGTGATGTTGCCGCGACTCAAACGGATCATACCGATCATATTGAAGGCACTGATCGAACCGATCGAACAGAACCCGCCAGCGAGCCTGAACAGGCCGATCCGGTGGATAAGGCCGCGCAGATGTTGCCGGTGGATGCGCCGCATGTGACGCCGCAAGCCGTGGAACATGGCTTGCCGGTGGTGAAAGATTTCAAGACGTGGGACTCTCCGGATTCGGCGCGGATCGTCGTGAACTTGGGGAATACGGTCGAATTCAGGGCCGTGCACATCGCGTCTCCCGAGCGCATCTATTTCGATTTATATAAGGCGCAAGTTGGCCCGAAGGTGCCGCGCAAGCCGGTCGACGTGCAGGGCGGGATGCTCAAGACGATCCGGATCGCGCAGAACAAACCGGATACGGTGCGGCTCGTGCTGGATGTGGACGGCGCGAAGGATTATTCGGCGTTTCTCGTGGAGAAACCGTATCGTCTCGTGATCGATCTGCGCTCACGACCGAGTACGTCTGGCGCCGAAGTCGCTTCCTCTGCCAAGCCGCCTGACACGCACGGGACGACGGACAAAGCGGTGGCCACCGAAACGATTTCCGTGAAAGCGAATGACCCAATACGCGATAACGCAACGGCCAAATCGATCTCGAAGGTCGCCCTCAGCGCTGCGAAGGTGCGTCCGAAGGCGACGTTGCCGGAATCGGCTGCTCTCGAGCCGCCGCCCGAGCCAGAACCCAATCACGACGGCGAGCGTTCCCTGACGCGCGCGCTGGGGCTCAAGATCAACCGCATCGTGATCGATGCCGGACACGGCGGGCACGATACGGGAACGATCGGGCCGCACGGCCTGCTGGAAAAAGATGTGTGCCTCGACGTGGCGCTGCGCCTCGGTAATCTGATCGAACAGAAACTGCCGGGTGCGGACGTGATTTATACGCGCAAAGACGATACGTTCGTGCCGCTCGAAGAGCGGACGCAGATCGCCAACGACGCGAAGGCCGACCTGTTTATATCGATCCACGCGAATTCGAGCGAGGATCCGTCCGCGCGCGGCGTGGAGACGTACTACTTAAATTTCGCGACGTCGGCCGATGCCATGGAAGTGGCGGCGCGCGAAAACGCGGAGTCTCAGGAATCGATGCACGACCTGCAGGACATCATCAAGAAGATCGCACGCAACGACAAGATCGAAGAATCGAAGGATCTGGCGGGGGACATCCAGGACAGCCTGTCCAACCGCCTGCAGCTTGTGAGCCGCAACGAGAGGAATCGCGGGGTGAAGAAGGCCCCATTTGTGGTGCTGATTGGCGCCAACATGCCTTCGGTGCTGGCGGAGATTTCGTTCGTGAGCAACCCCTACGACGAAAGTCTCCTGCGCAAAGCCGCCCAGCGGGAGAGGATCGCCGAAGGCCTCTATCGCGGCGTTGCGACCTACCTTGCGAGCCTCAACAGTCTTTCCCCGAACAAGGCAAAGCTGATCTCGGACAATCACGTCTCCGAAACCCGACTCGCCGACGGAACACTGGCGCCATCCGGGAACCCCAAGTAGAATCTCGGCATCTAACAAGAGAACGGGGATTCATGTACAGATTCGTTTCGCTTCTCTTTGCAGCCGTATTGCTGACGCCGTTGTGCGCCTCCGCGCAGCAGATACTGCCTCATTCATTTGCAGGATGGACGCAGAGCAGCGAAGCAGCGTTCACGCCTTTCGCCGCCCAGGCGTTTACTGGTGCCTTCGCGGGCGCGACACACGACGCGTTGAGCGCGGCTAAGGAGTATGGATTCGCCAGCGGAGAGCAAGCCTCCTACACGCAGGGTCCCCAAA
>JBAPOM010000379.1:0-5129 GCA_049279635.1 Candidatus Acidiferrales bacterium | reverse complement strand
CGCTTTGCTTAGGGCCCACGCGGCCGCTCGCAATATCCGCACGAAGATAATTCTCGCCTCGCACGGGCGCGCCCGCCAGGCGTCGCAGCATGGAGATCTGGCCGACGTGCGTGAGAGCATCCGCGATAGGGCCCTGGAAGAGCTTCCCGGCGGGTGTTCCAAGCGGCGTATCGGAAGCTAGAAATTTGTCGAGAGCGCCCACGGCCGCGAAAAAGCGATCGGCACCGTCCTTCCACGCAAGAGCAGGGGAATTGTGCCATTTCTGAGCGCCCTTCGCGAGCGAAAGCGCCCAATCGAGCAGGTCGCCTATGTGGGCGAGAATCGCGCCGGGCGTGCGAGTCTTGTCCCCCACTTGGAATTCGGCGAATCCTTCGGGAGCGCCGCGAAGAGCCTTGCCGCCCCGGTAGGCCAGCGTTGCCAGCGTGTGACGCAGCAATTCGCGTTCGGAACCGGATTTCGCTTTCTTCGGAGCAGGCATCGGAGCGGTTATCCTACCACGCGAGGGTTTTCAAATCTCTGCTTGACAATATCTATTAACAAGCTAGACTTTACAGAGTTACTAGAGAATTGTCGCCATGAGAATCTCACAAAGAGGGCTCTACGCGTTGCAGGCGCTGACGGTGCTGGCGCAGCATCCCACTGGTGTCGTCAAGATCAAGGACATCGCGGCCGAGGAAGACCTGCCCGAAAAGTTCTTGGAGGCGATTCTCTTGGACCTCAAGCGGGCGCGGATTGTGGACAGTCTTCGCGGCGCTCACGGCGGCTACCAGCTGAAGCGATCCCCGAAGAAGATTTCGCTGGGCGAAGTGATCCGCAGAATCGATGGCCCGCTAGCCCCGTTCGAAGACGCCGAATCCCTGCGCCGGCGGGTGAATGCTGACCCAAAGCACCGCCCGCTATTCCGCATTTTGCTGGACGTTCGCAACGCCACGGCAAGAATTCTCGACCATACCTCGCTCTCCGACCTGTGTTGTAGTAGCCGCAACTAAGTTCTCCGTCGCAGTCAATTCGTTCGGACCAATTTATCGAACTTTTATTGTTTTGACCTGGGCCGCCCTTTGAACGGGCGCGCAGCCCTTGATTTCAGGAGAGATTGGAATGCCGAAATACTTAGCTGGGACATGGAAGGGAATTGCAGTTGGACTGGCGTTGAGCCTGGGTTTTGCAGGAGCCGCGAGGGTCGCCATGGCACGAAACGGTGACAGCCCCACTTCGGGCGGCGATGCAGCCTCTTCGCCCCCAAGGACGGACGCCGCCAAGGGAAACGCGGCAGCCGATCCGAATTCGCCCGTTGTTCTCGAGTTGAAAGAGCTCGAGCAGACGGTCGCGGCGCAGACCAAGCAGTTTGACGAGCACAGTAAGGAGCTGGACGGCGAGCGAGCGGCCTTGCACGACGAATTGGCGCGGATCGCGAATCTCGAAGCTGCGCTGGGCATGGCACCCGAAGCTAGCCCATCCCCGAATCCCCCCGACGCCGCCACGGTAGCTGCGCTCGTATCTGGACCGCCTCCGGCGACGGACCAGAACTCGCAAGTCCAGACGCCTCAGGATCTTTCCGACCGTATCGGCAACCTCGAAGGCCGGCTTAAGAACTTCGGGCCGTTTTCGTTCAGCGGTGACATCCGTCTGCGCGACGAACCCACCTTCGGCGGTCCATCCAACGGTTCTCTGGATCAGAACCGCGAGCGCTTTCGGTTGCGGTTCAACGTGGACGCGAAACTAAACGATGATTTCACGGGCGGCTTTTCGCTTGCTTCTGGCGACATCAACAATCCCATCAGTGACAACCAAACCGTGGGCGACTTTTATGCCCGGAAGTCCATCGCCATAGATAAGGCGTTTGTCCAGTATTCACCGCACGAGTTCCATGCTTTGTCGCTGGCGGGCGGGAAGTTCGGCTATCCCTGGTATAACACGGAACTGGTTTGGGACAAGGACCTCAATCCCGAAGGCGCTGCTGAGACGCTCGCGTTCGACTTGAAATCCGCGCCGGTACTGAAAAGAGTCGCCCTTGTAGGATTCGAGTTGCCGTTTACGCAAGTTGCCGGCACCTCGCTAAACAATAAGAGCCTGGTGACCAGCGCGGTCTACGGGGGGCAGTTGCAGACGACGTGGCAACTTACCTCTTGGCTGAAGTTCGGAGCGTTCACTGGTTTCTACAATTATCACAACGCCGATCCGATCGCCCTTGCATTGGCCAGGGCAAGCGCCACTAATCCCCAGACGCCGCTCACCGGTTTGCTTCCCCTGGTGGGCAATACAGTCGAGAATTCGATCCTCACCACCAGGGCGACGAACATCGTCACCGTCGGCGGCACGGCCTACCCGACCGTAGTCGCGAGCGTTACGAACGCTCAGTTTGCATCGAAATTTGGGCTATTTGATTCGCTGGCGCGCTTCGATATCGTCACGCCGTCGGACAAGTGGCCGATCGCGTTCATTGGCGACTACGTTCAAAACACGGAGGCGTGCCGCAACGTCAGAAATCTTTTGCCCGCG
This sequence comes from Candidatus Acidiferrales bacterium, assembly GCA_049279635.1. Taxonomy (GTDB): domain Bacteria; phylum Acidobacteriota; class Terriglobia; order Acidiferrales; family UBA7541; genus Palsa-295. The sequence continues at coordinate 2,630 of JBAPOM010000379.1, read as the reverse complement.
CCTCCGGATACGAGCACGGTTCAATACTCGCAATCAACCAATTACACCTGCAATTCGAGCCAGCGCCGCGCGTATTGGGGAGAAGTGCAGGTGGGTCGTGGGCAAAAACGCGGCGATTGGCAGTTTGATTACACCCGCATGTTCATTGAACGCGAGGCGGTGCTCTCAAACTTTAACTACAGCGAAATCCTCCAGGGCAGCAACGTGAGCGAGCACCGCGCGGTCGTCATTTATCAGGTCCATCGCAACGTGCAGACATCCTTCACGGCGCTGATCGGCCGGCCGCTGAATCTTGCAAGCACCGCGCCGGCGCAGGACTGGCTCAAACGGCTGCAGTTCGACGTGGTTTATAGCTTCTGAGGAACAACAGTGAAGCTGCGCTAGACAAGAAATCTGGAGCCGAGGCCCGGACTCGAACCAGGGACCTGCCGACGTGAAATAAGTCCTTGTGCTATGGGTCTCCACGGCCTGCGGCATCCGTCGACACAAAGGCGGGATCGATTGCATGTTGAACCATCGACTCGAAACGCGGCCAAGAACAGGCTGCATCATGCCCAACTGGTTCACAACCCGGAATCGAAACGTCTTCTTCCCCAGGCGGATGGGAGATTGTCAAGCGGACGACCTTTCGCATCTGGTCGAGAGTCTGGGCAACAAATTGAGTTCTCACGAAATCCTGTCCCGAATCCGGATCCCGCCAGAGCGAGAAAACAAGCGCGCCTCCCGGGGGCGTCTCATCCGCTCGATATCCTTGCAGATTCCACGACAAGCCGAGAATTCCTGAGATATTCGACAAGTTGGTGTCGTGGCCGCACAAGATAAGCACGCGATCTCCAGGGCGGCCGAGTGCTCCCGGGAGCGATTTCCCCGTCGTCGCCTGTTCGATCGATTCGAGGACATGTGCCAAGAGATTCGAGCCTCTCGCGCGCGCGAGATAGGGTGTGCGGCGAACTAAATCGGATTCCACCGAGTGGATTTCAAGAACCTGGTAAAGATTCTCCTTGTTTAGGCGTCCCCAGCCGAGATCTTTTCCTTGCATTCCATTCGCGTATTCGAGCAAAAGATCTTCGCTCAGGGTAGCGCCGGCGGCGAAGGGTTGACTCAACTCGACGGATTTGCCGCGGAGAGAAACGTTGATCTCCGCTGGAGACGGTGAGAGCCTCGTCGGGGCCTTTTGCCCACCCGTGAGTATGGATTGAAGAGTGAGGAGAGCCGGGCGGAGTTTGGAGAGAAGCTTTTCGGAATCAGGAGCCAGTCGATCTCCCACGGCCTTTCGTGCGAGTTCGGCATCGAGGGTGCCGACCCCGGAGAAAAGATGGTCCTTCTCGCCTTGAGGTTGTGAGTGAACCGCAAGTTCGCATCCTGGCAGGAGGGACTCCGCAAAGGCTCGGCCGGTTTCGATCGTGCGCTGGTCCGTGTCGGCCAATATGTAGATTCGTGCCGCATCCTGACATCCCTGACGGCTCAAGAGGCTTTCGCTGGAAAGCCAGTCGCGGTAATACACACCCATCAGCAACATGAGCGCGCGGCCGCGGGGTGTCAGATTGCCCGGAGGAACGCCCCACTGTGGCCAAGATTCGGTCGAATATTGATTGAGGCGCGCCGCATCCCATGTCGGCGAGCGCACTCCGTGCCGGCTGATAATCACAACATATTTCAGCTGGGGTGGGGCAGCCGCGACAGGCGATGCCGTGAGCAAAGCCGCGACTATCGCTGCCTTTAGTCGGCTATATCTCACGATTGGCCACGGATTCTAAGCCCTTGCCAAAAGAGGTTTCGTTTCATTCGCATGCGCTCCCCTGCGCCTCAGTCGTGTCGCAGGGGTTCCCAGCGAAAGCCGAATGAATACGTGGGCCTGTAAAATTCGCGCTGATCGACGTAAATGGGGCTTCCGTTGTAGAACCCGAACACTTCGTTCGTCAGGTTTTCACCCTGCGCGAGAAGAGTGAGTCCAGTGCGCACGCGGAAGGTGAACTGCGCATCAACCTGAAAATGCGGATAGAGATAGATGTCGCCCGCGGGTCCCTTGACTCCGAGATTGGAAGGATCAGTGTTGGGCCCGGGTTGATATTGGTATTGGTAGATCATCGCACCGTTGTAGGTCATTCCGACGTGGGCCGAGAACCGGCCGTAGTCGTATCCGGGACCGATATTGAACGAGTTGGGCGCCTGTCGCTGCAGCGCGAGAGTGTCGGTGCGTCCCGGCAAACCATAGGCTCGCGAGTAGGTATATGTGTAGTTCGCGGCCATGCCGAGTCCGCTGAGGGCGCCCGGCAAGAAATGGAAGTTCTGCATATAGGCAAGCTCGATGCCGCCGACGTGCGCGTTTGAACCGTTGATGACCGTGCTCGTTGTGCAGGTGCTGGTCGGGCACAGGGGGCTGCTCGCATTCAGCGAGCTCGTGTAATAGATGGGATCGATGAGTTGCTTGTAGAAGAACCCTCCCTGGATCACACCGTACGGCAGCAGATAGTGTTCGTACAAAACATCGAAATCGTTCGCGTGCTCCGCCTTGAGATTCGGATTGCCGAGAGCAATGGTGTAGGGGTTCGTCGACTGATCGACGGTTGAATATGGAACCAAGTCGTAAGGATTCGGCCGCGAAAGTCCCCGTCCATAGACCGCACGAA
>JBAPOM010000378.1:0-15085 GCA_049279635.1 Candidatus Acidiferrales bacterium | reverse complement strand
TTTACGATGAGCTTGGTTTCCGGATGGATACGCGAACGCACGGATAGTGTCTGGCCCTCTGTGTGTGGCCACAATCTGAGCAACATCGTGATACCTTTTGCGAGCCTGTTTACTTGATCGCCGCGCAGCAATGGCCGCGCATTGCGTGGAGCAGGTCAAGAAAATCCTCCCTAACTCCTGATTAACGCCGAACCCGGACAAGTGAAGTACTAGGCGGGTAGATGTCCGGTTATCCTGAGTGCGATCCTTTGCTCGATCTGGTAGGACACTGGCAACGACCACATACAAGAGGAGAGGGCCGTACGCGGACCGGCGAGTTCAATCGTAGAACCTGGGTTTCCGACCTTCAGTCCCAAAAGCAGGCGTTCGCGTTGTGTCATCACTGTGCCAGAATCCGATGTTTTCAAGGCGTTGAGGTTAGCTTTGAGCGAAAAGCAGATGCCCCAAATTGTTGAAAACATTGAAAAGCGAAAGTAGTGAATGGAGCCTTTGGAGCCGGGGTCCGCGCTTAGAAGGCAGATGCTCTGTTCCAACTGAGCTACGGGCGCACCGATTCTCGGATTCTAAAGCATTTTGCGCCCGGCGTTTGCAGGTTTTCTGCCGAATGACTTCATGCTGCAAAGGCAGACGCTCCCACCATGAGGCGCGGCCGCTTATCTTGCGAGTATTCGCCTGAATTACTTGACCGGGAGCGAACTCTTCAGGGCAATCTGATCGACCGAGCTTCCCATCGAGACGCTGTACGCTCCGAGATTATCGATTTGCCAGTCGTGGGTGGCTGCGTCGTAGTAGGCGAAAGCGCGGATGTCGAGCGCTACTTTCACTCTACGCGTTTGCCCGGGGCGCAAATCGACTCGAGTAAATACCTTCAGTTCGCGGGTGGGGCGCGGCACGGCCGGATGATCTTCGCCCACGTAGACCTCCGAAACATCCTCCGCTTCGCGGTTTCCGGTGTTCGTCACGTCCCAGGAGACTTCGTATTGCGGGACCGAGGGACGGCCCGGGCTGCTGTTCACGCGGCGGATCGCCAGATTCGCGTATCGAAAAGTCGAGTAAGAGAGGCCGTAGCCAAACGGGAAAAGTGGCTGAACGCCGCTGCGCTCGTAGCCACGGTAGCCAACGAACACGCCTTCTTTGTAGACAACTTGATGGGTGCCCGGCTCAGGGTAATAGCTATCGTGCACGGGATTATCTTCCCAGCGCCGATCGAAGGTTACGGGCAAGCGACCCGACGGGCTGACATCACCGAAAAGAATCTGAGCGAGCGCCGTGCCTCCTTCCTGGCCTGAATACCACGCTTCGAGTATGGCGGGAACACGGTCCAACCAGCGGCTCATATCGACGGCGCCGCCCGACGTAACAACCACGATCACGTGCTTGTTGATTGCGCTCATTTTTTCGATTAGTTCGTCTTGGCCCGGCGGCAGGCCAAAAGTTCGATCGGCGCCCTCACTTTCACTCGAGGGATCGAAGCCGACCGCCAGCACCACGGCGTCGGCAGAGGCGGCGATCTTCTCGGCTGAGGAATCGACGTAGCTATCCTGCGGCACGATGCCGAAACGGAACGCCCCGCCGAGGAATCCCGGCCGGCCATGGCGCTCGACAACCACCTTATGCGGACCCGCGGCAAGCGAGACGGTGGCGTAGCCGACGAGCGCACGAGCCTCGGTCCAATCGTCGAGGACCACTTTGCCATCGACATAGACGCGGTAGTACCCGCCCGCTTCTCCGGTAGACTGCACGAAAGCGTCGTAGGGAGCGCTCTTCGATGCGAGATAGTAGCCCGTCCAGCGCGCGGAGCCGGATTCGGCGGGATAGGCAGGCGCAGGGGAGCCAATGTCAGCACCGGCGACCGCGCCGAAATCGATGTGCTGATCAGTGCGGCGAATCATCGGATCGCCCTCTAAATTCGCGCCGGCGAAATATTCCGCCGTCAAGCCAGGCTGGCCGCCCGATTCCGCTGTTGAAAACGCCGTCCGCTCCGCCAATTCATTCAACTGAGGAATGCCGCGATCGTAGTAAGTGGGAATGGACGCGCCGAGTTCGTTCGCAATGCCTTCGAGGAAACTGACCGCGGCGAAGGGGCGCACACCCGCGCTGCCTCCTCCAACGGGAACTGCCGGATACGCATCCGGACCGATCACGGCGACGGACCGGATCGCATGCTTATCGAGCGGGAGAAGATGCGCATCGTTTTTCAGCAGAACCATGCCTTCGCGCGCGGCCTGCAGCGCCACCTCTCGTCCCCGGAGGTTGTAGCGCGGAATCGAGAGATCGGTTTGGTCGCGATCGAGCCAGCCAAATCGGATCGCCAGGCGCAGGATGCGGCGAACCTTGTCATCGATCACCGGCACCGGCACGCGCCCATCTTGCACGGCCGGCAGCAGCGCGGCCTTGTTCATGAACGCGCCGGAAGGCATTTCCAGATCGAGGCCCGCATTCGCCGCGGCGACGCCGTCATAGGTGGCGAACCAGTCGGACATCAGCACTCCCGGAAAGCCCCACTCCTTTTTCAGAATTTCGGAATCGAGGCGCGGGTTCTGAGTCATGTGCGAACCGTTCACCAGATTGTAAGAATCCATCACAGCGCCCACGTGGGCTTCTTTCACCGCAGCCTCAAACACGGGAAGATAGATCTCGCGCATGGTGCGCTCGTCGATGATGTCGTCGACGTTGTGGCGATCGTATTCGGAGTTGTTGCCCATGAAATGCTTGATCGTGGAGCTCACGCCTTCGCTCTGCACTCCGTCGATATAGCCGACTGCAATTCGAGATGCGAGGTAGGGATCCTCGCCGAAGTACTCGAAGTTGCGCCCGTTCAATGGCGCTCGGTAGAGATTGACGCCGGGCCCGAGCAGAAAATTCACGCCTTTGGCGCGCGCGTCGCGCCCGATCTGTTCGCCGACTTTTTGCGCCAGGCTCGCGTCCCACGTGGCGGCGAGGTTGATGCCGCCTGGCATCGCTGTCGCGGGTCCGAAATTCCGCACGCCCATCGGACCGTCCGCCATCTTCAGCGCCGGCAATCCCAGTTTCGGCATTCCGCGTATGAAAAAACCGTCCACGCCGCCGATGAAATCAATTTTCTCTTCCAGGCTCATGCGGCGGAGAATGCTCTCCACGCGTTGCTCGATTGCTGACGAGGAAGGCGAATCGACGGGCGGGATGGCGTGGCTCTGCGCCGCGATCGCTGCGAGTAAGAGCGCGAACACAAGCGACACGGCTCGCGCGGCGATCGTCGCCGTCCGATTCAGCTTGCGATCCATAAACCCTCCGCAACGGAAATTGCGCGGCCCGAGGAGGCTGGTGCGCCGCTTGAATCATAATGATGAAGATTAAGTCGCCTTGCTGATGCCGAGAGCCTCACGCTCCTCGCGATCCGGATCGTTCTTCGCCTGGCACTCATCGTTGAAGATCATGACGGCCCTATCGCCGGACGTGAACGCGGGCCATTTTGGGAGGCCTGCATGATTCGGATCACCTTGCCGGGCGAGATGGATCCACGCTTCGCTCACCTTTGCCGCGAGCGCGCGCGGGCCCGGCCCTCCGCCGGTCATCGGCGCGCAGCGATCCGTATTGTCAAAGACAAACGAAAGCTCCGAGCAGTGAAAGGCGCCGGGCCTGCGATCGAGAACTGGCGTCTGCCAGCAGAACCAATAATTGTAAACAGGCGCCCCGCCGAGCGCCGATTGCCGCTCGGCCTGCGTGATCGCGCTTTGCCGCACAGGCGCCGCCGAAATGCGCGACATGATTTCACCCGGGGCATCTTTCGGATGCGCCGCGCGGAACACCTCGATAATGCGATCGGCGCGATCACCGTAGGACGCTGCGACTCGCGTTTTCAGCTGCTCCAGCGTCAGCGTCGAGAGCGACGGGTCGAAGAGCGCGTTTGAAAATTCATTGAGGACCGTCCCCACGATCAACGGGATGTGCGCCGACATCTGCGGCGCGACAGGATCGCATGGCTGCGTCAGCAGGTTGCGCCCATCGACCACCGGCTGCCAGCCGATGCGCGGCAGGCGAAACGTGCCGCCCGGCTGAAACGGCGGCGCGAGGCTTCTCACCGCGGCGATCCCGGCGTCGATGAGCTTCTCGACCGGCACATCGTGAATCCGATCGATCTGCGACGCGCTCAGCCCGAGCTGCTGCATCACGGCCGCGCCCAGCTTGCCGGAATCTTCCGGCGTAGAAGCATTCAACAGCGAGCCGCTCTCGACTGCCCCGCGATGGAACAGCCCTTTGGCGGCGGGCATGGCCATCAGCGTATTTACTTTTCCGCCGCCGCCGGATTGCCCGAAGATCATCACGTTGCCAGGGTCGCCACCGAAATTCGCGATGTTGTCGCGCACCCATTCGAGCGCGGCAACGATATCGAGCATGCCGAGATTCGCCGAATCGGCGTACGCGGCGCCGCCGATTTCCGCCAGGTTCAGATAGCCGAGCACGCCCAGCCGGTGGTTGAGCGAAACGACGATCACATCCCCGCGGCGGCTGAGATTTCCGCCGTAATACGATTTCAGCTCCTGGCCAGAGCCAGCGGAAAAACCGCCGCCATGCAACCACACCATCACGGGACGCTTCTTGTTGTCGTTCACCCCCGGCGTCCAGATGTTGACTCGAAGGCAATCCTCGCCGGGACGCCCATCATCCCAATCGAACATCCACGCCTGTTCATCATTCGCCCAGCCTGCGCGCGGCTCTTGCGGCGACACGAAGCCGTATTGCATCGAGCTGCGCAAGCCGGTCCATGGAGCCGGCTTCGCGGGAGGCTGATAGCGGCCCTTGCCGGCCGTCGAGCCCGCGTAGGGAATGCCTAGAAATGTGTCGATGCCGTTGCGGGTGAAGCCGCGAACTTTGCCGGCGGTCGTCTCGACGATCGCATTTTCATTCGACGCGACGATGGTGGTGTTGCAGTGGCTCGCCATGGATGCAGCGGGCTCGACTGCGGCGCGCGCAGCGCCCGCGGGAAGCAGTGCCGGAGCCGCCGCAATGCCCGTAAAAACGGCCGCCCCCTTTATGAAAGCTCTGCGCTCGATCGACTTTTCCCCCGCCGAAGCCTTTGCCGGGTTTTTCTTTCCGCCGCTAAGAATGGATCCCTTTTTCTTCATTAGCGTTCCCCCGGGCCGAGAGTATAGATGAGCTTCAGCAAGATTCAATTCCCTTCCATCGTGTTTCGACGTACGAGCGGAAAGCGCAGGCGGGCCTGGAGGCAGGCTGCCTCGGCAAGAATCTCGATTGCGGCGGCGGAGCTAGCTGCCGTCGCGAACGATGCGGCAGGATTCGATGTCGAAGGTAACTTCTCCGATCGTCCCGCCGGCGAACCACGGGCGTTTCAGCTTAGCCAGCGCCGAACGGCGGACGAGCAGCGCGCCCACGCCTGCCGGGTTTGAATCTTATGCCTTCACGCCCGCTTTGCGAAGGATCGTCATCATGGGCACCAATTGGTGAAAGCCGACTGGAACAGGTTCAGGCCCACGAAGGCCATGAACAAAGCTCGCTGATGGCCAGCCCCGTTTCACGCCGAGATCTCCGTCACGGCAGTCAGGCCGTGGCCAGTTCTACCCAGGCCGGTTTCTCTTCGACGATTTCGTACGTCGTGTGCAGGCTCGCCGTCTGTTTCACCATCGCGCCCACCGAACAATATTTTTCTTCGGAGAGCTGGATAGCCGCCTCGATCGCGGCGGAATCGATTCCGAAGCCGGTGACCACGTGATGGATGCGAACAGCCGTGAATACCTGCGGCGGGCGGTCCGCTTGATCCGCCTCGACGCGCACTTCGTACCCCGTCACGCGCTGGTGATGCTTTTGCCGGAGGATCGTGATGACATCGAATGCCGTGCAGCCGGCAAGCGCCACGGCAACCAGCTCAACGGGCTTGGGTCCGGTTCCTCCGGCTGCGTCATCTAGCAGCAGATGGTGTTCGCTACCGGTCGTCGCGGCGAACTGGCGCTCCCCCTTAAGTGGTTGAGTAAGCAGAACTTTAGCGGTAATCATGTGCCCCTCCCATGCGCTCCGGTCACTCGGAGCCACACGGATAAATGCAAGGGTGGGGATTTTGTTACACCGAAATGCGAGAAAAACTAATGTGTGGACTAGCTGCGAGCGACTGCGCTTGCGTCGTGCCGGACAATCTTGCTCATCACACCCTGATACTCCGCCATCAATTCGCGCCTGAGCCTGGCGGCCAGGCGCGGATCGGGCGACTCGTTTGGAACCACTTGGCATTGCCGGATCGCCGTCTCCAGGCTCGAGAGAAACGCCTTGCACGGCTCGCAGCCGTTCATGTGCTTCTCCAACTCTTCGCAAAGAGAATCGTCCAGCGCGTCATCGAGATAGTTCGAGAGCTCGGCGAACATTTCCTTGCAGCGTCCCGGCCTCGGCTGCGCGGAGACATGAGCATTACCCGGCGCATTCGCCGATTCGCGGCTCACGCGATGCTGATTCTGCTTGGCTAATTCCTTTCGCACAAAAAGCCGTGCGCGGTGCAGCCGCACGCGAATCGTCCCCGGGCGCAGGCCGGTGATTTCGACGATGTCCGTGTCGGAAAGCTCCTCCATGTCGTGCAGCACGAGAATGAGCCGGTATTCGGGCGGCAATTTCTGCACCGCCTCCCGGAGACGCTTGGCGCTCTCGCGGCGAAGCAGCGAACTTTCCGGCGTGTCATCGGGATTGCCCGAGAGCTTCTGCAATTCCCGGCGGTCGGGCATCAGCTCTTCCAGCGAGAGGGCCTCTTTCGGCGCAAATTTGCTTTTCCGGCGGCTCATCAGGCAGCGGCTCTTGGCAACCTTGTAGAGCCAAACCATCAGGGCCCTGGGGCTATCGAATTTCGGCAGGTTGGGAACCGATTTCACGAGCACTTCCTGCATGGTGTCTTCGGCATCTTGCCGTTGCCCGCACACCTTCATGCTGAAGGAAAAGACGGTTTTCTGGAGCAGCGCCAGCGCCTCTTCCAGAGACGCAGGGTCCTTCTGCTGGATCAATCGGACGGCTTGTTCGATCTCAGGACGCACGCGCCAACTGTAGCACAGTGAGCTGCCCGCCATTTTGCGTGAAAGAGATTCTGGAACAACGCCGAAAAGAAGCTAGAATGCTCGGTCTCGATATAGCTGCTGTACACCCGGAGCCCGAACTACGGCCATTGCTTCGACGGTAAGGAAGAGAGAGAATCGCGGCGCTTCGCTCCGACGCTATGGCAAATACGCTGCTCCAATTTGTCCCCAAGGACGGCGCACAGATCGTCCTCGTGCTGTTCCTCTCCTTTCTGATCGGCCTCGAGCGCGAAGAACAGAAGATCACATCGGAACAGTACCGCTTCGGCGGAGTTCGCACATTCCCGCTGCTGGGCCTTCTTGGCTACGCGCTCTGCGTATTTTCGGACGGAAACCTCGCGCTGCCTTCCGTCGGCTTCGCTGTCGTGGGAGCGTTTCTCTGGCTATCTTACCGGCACAAGCTCGAGGGAGTGACGCTGGCCGGAATGACGACCGAGCTTTCCGGCTTGATGACCTACGTCATCGGAGCGCTCGTTTCGCGCGAGGAGTATTGGATCGCCGTCACGCTCACGGTGCTCGCCGTCGCGCTGCTTGAGCTGAAGACGTGGCTCGAGAGTCTCGCCAAGCGGATGCCGGGCGACGAAATTCTCACCTTCGCGAAGTTTCTGCTGCTCGCGGCCGTAATCCTGCCCATCGTGCCGAACCAGATGTTTGGCAGCTTCGGCTTCAATCCCTTCAAAGTGTGGCTGGTCGTTGTCGTGGTAAGCGCCATTTCATACGGCAGCTACCTCTTGCAGCTCTGGACGAAGGGACGTGGCGGCGTTCTGCTGGCGGCTTTGCTCGGCGGTGCCTATTCCTCCACGCTTACCACCGTGGTGCTGTCCAAGCGAGCCCGAGAGCAATCGCGCGCGCATCTATACTCGGGCTCTATACTCGTCGCGTCCGGTGTCATGTACTTGCGCCTTCTGGTGCTTCTCGCCATTTTCAATCGCCCATTGCTGCACAGGCTCGGATTGCCGTTCCTGCTGCTTGCGGCCGCAGCTCTTCTCGGCGGCTGGCTGTGGACGCGCATACCGGATCAGGGCGACGCAAAAGCCGAGCAAGCGTTTCGGCCCAAAAATCCGCTGGAACTGAGCGCTGCGTTCTTGTTCGCTGCACTGTTCGTGGCAATGCTGTTCATCACGCATGTTGCGCTGCTGCATTTAGGTCGGGACGGCCTTTTCGCGGTGGCCGGTGTGATGGGAGTGACGGATGTGGATCCTTTCATCCTGAGCCTTGCGGCTTCGAACGCGACGCTGACGCCCATTGCCCTCGCAGGAGGAGCGATCGTCATCGCCGCCGCAAGCAACAACCTCATCAAGGGCGTCTATGCGTACGGTTTCGGAGACCGCCGCACCGGCACGCAGTCGCTCGCACTCCTCGCGATCCTCGCACTGCTCGGGTTGTTGCCTCTGCTCGTCTGAAATGCGCCGCGAAGTCTCACGCTTTAGCTTTCTGCAAGACTTCTACTGGCATGTGGCTCAGCTTGGTATAGATCCGGATTCGTCGCAGCAGGGGCCACCAATCGTAAAGATAAATCTGCATCGGTCGCCACATGGCCACCCATCCGGCAATCGTGAGACTCTCGCGCGCGACGGCTGCCCATGTGCCCGCAGCGCGCCCCAACAATAGGTTGGTGAGAAGCAGACATGCGGCCAGGAACAACAGGCCGATGAAGAGACTTGTACGCCCTTGCTCGAGGAGCCGCTTGAACTCCAAACGGGCAATCTGGACGCGGTGCGAAAAATGGTTGTGGACCGCGGTCTTGATCAGCTCCTTTGGATCCTCGGCCGGCCACTGATCCAGGTAGATGCGCAACCTGATGGAGGCATTCGAAGGACATTCCTGCGCCCAACTTACGATGAACTCTTCCGCGTCATCGTCGAGATCCCGTTCAATGAACGGCGAAGGATCCATTGAATTGAAGAGTTGGTTCATGTCGCGCAGTTTCAGCCGGATCGTGTGCGTGCGCGTTCGTTCCTTGCCGGCGGCACTTGGCAAGGAAAACCGCGTACGAGGATTCGCGCTATCCAGGCCATCTGGGGTTTCATCGATATGCGCTTTCTCGACCAAGGGTGGTTCCTTCCCGAGCGGCCGTGACAGTCCGATATTGCTGTCCTTCCGGCGTCGGAATTCTAGCAGGCCCGCGGACAGGAGGACTTAGATTCCATCGAGTCCTGGATAGCCCGCGAGATCAATCACTTCGGGCACTAACGTCGTCGCATCCGTTTGCATCGACTGGCTTGCTCTGGACATCCTATTTCGTATGAAAGGATAGCTCACATGGAATACACAATCATTTCAGGCACGAACACGAACGTCTCGCGCATTGCCTTGGGCACCTGGGCGATCGGCGGCTGGATGTGGGGAGGCAGCGACGAAGCAGAGTCGATTCGCACGATTCACTCCGCCCTCGATAAAGGAATCAATCTGATCGACACCGCGCCGGTCTATGGCTTCGGCGTTTCCGAAGAAACCGTCGGGAAAGCCATCGAGCAAAGAGGCCGCCGCGAGGACGTCTTCATCGCGACCAAAGTGGGCCTCGAGTGGCACGGCGGCTCCATCTCCCGAAATTCCTCACGCGATCGGATCCGGCAGGAAGTTCAGGATTCGCTGCGCCGCCTCCGCACCGACTACATCGACATTTACCAAGTCCATTGGCCAGACCCGGCAGTTCCGATCGAAGAAACCGCGCGGACCATGCGCGCGCTCTATAAAGAAGGTCTCATCCGCGCGATCGGCGTGAGCAATTACTCCCCGGAGCAAATGGAGCGGTTCATGTCCGTTTCGGAACTCCACACCGTGCAGCCACCGTACAACCTCTTCGAGCGGCAAATCGACCGCGACGTCCTGCCCTACGTGCACAAGAAGAGTCTGAGCGCGCTGGCGTACGGTCCGCTGTGCCGCGGGCTCTTGAGCGGTCGCATGCGTCCCGACACGAAATTCACCGGCGACGATCTGCGTAAGTCCGATCCGAAATTCCAGTCTCCGCGCTTCGCGCAGTACCTGAGTGCGGTGCAGCAACTGGATGATCTGGCGCAGAAAAGATATGGAAAGCGCGTGATGGACTTGGCGGTGCGCTGGGTGCTCGATCAGCCCGGAGTCGGCGCGGCGCTGTGGGGCGCACGCCGTCCCGAACAGTTGGAAGCGGTAACCGATGCGCTGGACTGGAAGCTCGACGCGGACGCGCTCGCGGCGATCGACCGGATTCTGCAGCAAACGATCGCCGATCCTGTGGGCCCCGAATTCATGGCTCCACCCGCGAGAGTTACCGCGGTCGCCTGAAAGGGCGCCGTCCGCTTGCGCAACCGCGGCGGCAGCCGGCAAGCCATGCATAAAAGTTCCATTTTGAGCGCAATGAAGTCCGATATCGGCCCTTCCCGTTGGCGGAGGCTCGCCTAACCCGAGAGGGATCGTTCGAGCGAAATTTCCGCTCCCTCCGGTGAAACGCGAACTCGCCGCTCACGAGGAGCGCTAGCAAGAGCGAAAGGGAACCGTATCTCCCTGCATCGATTGGCCTTGGCCTGTCACTGCCCCTCAGGTCCCGTCCGGCTTCGCAAACCGCTCTCTCCGCGCCTTCAGCGACCATTCGTTGCACCAAAAGCGGGCAATCGCTCCAGCTTTGGAAAAGTGATTGCATCTAATGGGAATCTCTGGCAAAACTCTTCGCACGCTACGAGAGGGGTCGTGTACATGGCTATTTCCATCAGGCAGATCAGCAACGCAACCATTGTCGATGTGGTTGGCGACATCACGCTTCACAACACGCCCGAAGTCCGCAAAGTGTTGCTCGATCTCCTGAAGGAAAAGCGTGCGAGCAGAGTCGTGATGAATCTCAGCTCGGTGAAGTATGTCGACAGCGCCGGCGTTGCCTCGCTCGTGGAAGGCCTGAAAATGTCGCGCGAGATGAAGAGCGGATTCGCCTTGTTTGGCTTGAGCCGCACTGCGCGCGAAGTGCTGGAGCTCACACGCCTCATCAAGGTGTTCGAAGTTTACAACACCGAAGAAGAGGCGGTGCTTGGCCGCGCGGCAGCCTCGGCGTCGTAAGCTCGATCTCGGCCGGAACCTGCCGGATCTCAGCACCGTGATATTCGAGATGCCCTCCATATGCCACTAACGGAAACGATCGGCGAAGCGACAATCAATGGCTTGGCCTATGTCGGCGGCCTGGCGCAGCTCACCGGCGGCGCGGCCCGCGCGGTTTTCATAGAACCCTTCCGCGGCGGGAAAATCAGGCTCGGCCGGGCCATTCATCAGGCCATGGCCGTCGGAGTCGAAGCGCTTCCCATCGTTTCCCTCATTTCCTTTTTCGTCGGAACGATTCTCGCCCTGGAGGGCGCTTACGAGCTGCGCAAGTTCGGCGCCCTGAACATGGTCGCGAATGCCGTCGCGGTCACGATGACGCGCGAGCTCGGCCCGCTGATGACCGCCATCGTCGTCATTGGCCGCTCGGGTTCCGCGTTCGCCGCCGAGATCGGGACGATGAAGGTGAACGAGGAAATCGACGCGCTCGAAACGATGGCGCTCGATCCCGTGCATTTTCTCGTCGCCCCAAAATTCCTTGCCATGATCCTGATGATGCCCTGCCTCACCACCTGGGCCGATTTCATGGGCGTGCTCGGCGGCGCATTTTTCGGAATAGGCGCTGCCGGCTTCACTCTCCGCACCTACCTTCAGGCGACCCTCGACGCGCTCATTCAGCGCGACATCATGACCGGCCTGATCAAAAGCGTCATGTTCGCTATCGTGATTACGGCGGTGGGATGCCACGAAGGCTTTCTGACCGGCCTGGGTTCCGAGCAGGTTGGCCGCTCGACCACAGCGGCCGTAGTAAAATCGATATTCCTTGTGGTAGTGGTCGATCTTATATTTACCGGAATTTTTTATTTCACGGCGCCACGCTAGAGCGAATGGCAACGAACCTCATCCCAAAAGACGACGCGCCGGACGCCCCTTCGGAATGCGCCATTTCCGTTCGCGATCTTCGCGTGCAATACGGTACTCGCGAAGTCCTGCACGGCATCAGCTTTGAGATCCCTGCCGGCGAGACGTTCGTCATTCTGGGCGGCTCCGGCTCCGGCAAGAGCACGCTCCTCCGCACGCTCGTCGGCCTCGAGCGCCCCAGCGGCGGCGAAATAAAAATCCGCGGAAAGAACTACGCCACGATCTCCGAGCCTGAGCGCGAGGACATTCTCAAGAAGATGGGAATGTCGTTTCAGCAGGGCGCGCTCTTCGGCTCGATGACCGTCGGCGAAAACGTCGCGCTTCCACTGCGCGAACACACCGAGCTCGACGAATCCACCATCGAGATCGTCGTCCGGCTTAAGCTCGATCAGGTCGGCCTCACCGGTTTCGACAACTACATGCCCGCTCAGCTCAGCGGCGGCATGCGCAAGCGCGCCGCCATCGCCCGAGCGCTCGCCATGGACCCGGAAATCCTCTTTTTCGACGAGCCCTCGGCCGGCCTCGACCCGATCATCGCCGCGGGCATCGACGAGCTAATCCTCAAGCTGAAAAAGGCTTTTCGCATGACGATCGTCGTCGTCACGCACGAGTTGGCCAGCGCTTTCCTGATCGCCGACCGCATGATTTTGATCGACAAGGGCGTGATCGTGGCGAACGGAACCACGGCGGAACTGCGCGCGAGCAAGCATCCGCGCGTCCGGCAATTCTTGGATCGCGTGCCCGAACCTGAAATCTCGGAGGAGATCGACTATCTCCAGATGCTAACGGGCGAGACCCCTCCGGACCGGCGCTAGGGCTGGCCATTCGGGGGACTCGTGATATACTCGCCGCCCTGTGGGCGGTCGCCAGGCACGCTTGAAGTAGCGCTAATCGAGGAAACGAATGGACGCAAAACGAGAGTCGGCTCTCGTCGGCCTCTTCGTGTTGGTGGCTTCGGGCCTGCTGATCACCGTAGTACTTCTGCTGTCCGGCTGGCTGACCGGCGGCGACGTTCCCTTCCGCGCCTACTTCACGAACGCGGGCGGCCTCGAGCCCGGCTTCGAAGTTCATTACGCCGGCGGCCCGCCGGTCGGCCGCATCACGAAAGTCCAGAGCGACCCGCAGGATCCCACGCGCATGGAGGTCGACTTCGCGGTTCATCCATCCGTTCCCGTGAAGACCGACAGCAAGGCCGCGATCACCAGCAATAGCCCTCTCGGCGACAATTTTCTCGAGATCGAGCCCGGAACTCCCGCGGCCCCGCGTGCCCCGAGCGGCTCAACTCTGCAAGCGAAAGACTATGCGAGCCTCGATCAAATCAAGGACACCATCGTCGCACTTGGACCGAAAGCCAACGAGCTCATCGACAATCTGAATGAGCGTGTCGTCGCCCTTAAGGAAACGCTCGACCGCGTGAACGATCTTCTCGACGCGGAAAATCGCGCCAATATCTCCGGAAGCTTGGCCAGCCTCAATGGAATGCTTAAGGAAGATCGCCCGGGCATTCACTCGACCCTCGATCATATGAATGATGCCAGCGCCAAGCTGGGCCCGCTGATCGACGACTTCCGCAAGACCTCGGCGCAGGCCAACGATGCGATCAAGAATCTCGATGCCGCCCTCGCGGAGGATCGCCCCGATCTTCACGCGTCGCTCGAGACTCTTCGCAAGACTCTCGTTTCGGCGCAATCGCTCACGGATCAACTCGACCGCACCGTGGATGCCAACGCGGACAATCTTGACGAAATCATCGAAAACATGCGCCGCATCACCGAAAACATGACCGAGTTCACCAATACGATCAAGACGCGGCCCTATACGCTGATCCGTGCGTCCACACCAAAACCGCACGAGCCCGGCGAGCCGCCTCCAAAATAATGCGAGAAGGAGTCAGTGTGTCGAAGCAACGCATCTGGCAGGTTGTGCTCGTGATTTTTCTGGCGGGATTCTCCGCGGCGTGCGGCGCGTCACGCCCCTATAAATACTACGTGCTCGACGTCAATCCTCCGGCGCCGGCGGCCCAGCCTGCTCCCTACCCGGTGAATCTTATCGTCGGCCGCATCACCGCGCCCGAACTTTACCGCGATTCGCGCCTCGTCTACGGCAGCGGCGACGTTCAGTTGGGCGCTTATGAATACCACCGCTGGGCGGAGCTGCCGCCCGAAATGCTGCAGCAGGTGTTGATTTCTTCCCTGCGCGCGACGGGGCAATATCGCTCCGTCACCCCGATCGGAAGCAGCGCCCGCGGCGACTACATCCTGCGCGGCCAGCTCTTTTCCCTCTACGGAGTCGACACGCCCAACCTCGTCGCCCGCTTCTCGATGGAAATCGATCTGTTCGATAGCAAGTCCGGCGAAACGATCTGGAGCGACAAGTACTCGCACGATGAGCCTGTGCAAGGCAAAGCGGTGGCGAATGTCGTCGAGGCCATGGATCGCGACGTTCTCGCAAGCATGAATCAGTTCACGACGAACCTGGGCCAATACTTCGCCGCCCACCCGCCGCAAACTCCTCAGAACTGACTGTAGGGCTTGTTCTCGAACGGAGAAACTTCCTGAGAGGCCGAGTGTACGTCGCAAATCCCGTTCATTGAGGTTTGGTCGGAATCAAAATACGCGTCGCACTGGTCCGTCACCCAATCCTGTTGGCGCGTGATCGGATCGTCGTGGATCGAATCAATGTATCGGTTGTCGACGAGATCCTGAAGCGATCCGGGCGCGGCGTTCTTGTCATGGATATATTCCTGAATCCCGCGGCGCATCACGTCGAGGTCGCTGTGGAGAGCCGCCTCCCGCGCGTGAATCACAGTCTGCCGGTAGCCGCCCACCGCCAAAGCGGCAAGAATCGCGATAATCGCGATCACGATCATCGCCTCGAGAAGCGTGAAGCCGGACGCCTTCCTGACTTCTCGATTCGTCTTGTCTTCGCGCATATCCAGGATCGTCATGAAGCGCGGCCCAGCCCTCCGGTGTTTCTACCAGTCCGAATATTTCGTCCCGTCGAGCGCCGTGCCTTGCGATTTGCTGTAAACATCGAAAACGTCCTGCCCGCCCCACGATGTCGAATCCGCATCGTCCTGCACGGAACGCAGTCCCCAGTCCGTGTTTCCGGTCATG
>JBAPOM010000377.1:0-7022 GCA_049279635.1 Candidatus Acidiferrales bacterium | reverse complement strand
GTACAGCGGATCGAAGCGGCACTCCCTGCCCGGCTGAAAGTGAGCGTGACGGTGCGCGGCGCGAATCGGCCGCGAAAAGCAAAGAAGGGGAGAAAGCCAAAGAAGACGAAGCCCTCGAGGAACGCGGCGATGGAGCTTGCGATTCCTTTTCTCGATCTGTTTCGCGAGGAGTTTTTCGTCGCTCTGGGACGCTCGCTCGATTGGACCGACCGCGACGCGGAGGAATTCTGGCGCGACCTCGAACTCTACGAACAGCTTGCCGCGCGCGAACCGCGGCGCCCCGCGCAGCGTGCATCGCGGACAGCCGCTTCCGGGCCGTTTGTGGATCGCGTGGCGATGCTGCTCGATCCATCGCTGATGGAACAGGCTCGCCGCGCCGCCGGGGCATTCCAGCTCGAGCTCAACGCCGCCGCCGACCGCATCCTGCGCAAAACATTCGCACGGCATCAAGGAGCCTGACGCAGCAAACTGCCAAGTCAGGTCAGCCGGAGAATTGTGTCCGATTTTATACGTGCCGATCAGGCACGCCGACTAGCGCAAAACCGCACCTTTGTGGGCGATTTTGCTATTCTCGCCAAGTGATCCAGATCTTCTACATTCTCGTGGTCCTGCAGATTGCCCTCGGGCTCTATTCCCTGTGGGAAGGCTTCGAATGGATGCGGATGGTCGGCCAGCGGCTCGGGTCGCATCAGGGATTTTATTCGCCACTCGTGGCCTTGATTTGTCCTTGCAAGGGCACCGAACCCGGGCTCGAGGAAAATCTCACCGCGCTCACGCAATTCGACTACGCAAACTACGAAATCTATTTTCCGCTCGCCACCAGCCTCGATCCGGCGCTGAAAGTGATCGAGCGCGTGAAAGCGGCGAGCCAGCGGCCGGTGCACATCGTGGTCGCCGGGCCGCCCGAGGCGTGCGGCGAGAAGGTGCACAACCTGAAGCGCGCCGTTGAGGAGGCGCCCGAGAAATTCGAGGTTCTTGCATTTACCGACTCGGATGTTCGCCTGCCGCGCACCTGGCTTACCAAGCTCGTCGCGCCCCTGCATGATCCCCGGATCGGCGCCTCGACCACCTACCGCTGGATTCTTCCGAGTGGCAGTTTCGGCGCGGGAGCCTTCGCGAGCGCGATGGCGTCCGCATGGAACGCATCCGTGGCCACCATGCTTGGACGCCCACGCGACAATTTCTGCTGGGGTGGAGGCACGGCCATCCGGCGGAAGAATTTCGACGAGGTCAACGTGGCTGAATCGTGGAACGGCGCGGTGAGCGATGATTTCGTCCTGACCCGGGCGCTCGAAGGCGCCGGCAAGCCCATCATCTTCTGCCCTGAGTGCATGGCCCCGACGCTGCATCCCTGGACGGGGACGAGCCTCCTCGAATTCACCAACCGGCAGATCGTCATCACGCGCGTGTATTCCTTCCGCCAGTGGGCGCTGGGAGCGGCGGCGCATTTGAGTTACTCGCTTACCCTGATCTATGCCGCTTTCGTGATCATGGCCACGCTCATCTCCGGCGACCCGTGGCTTCAGCTTTTTCTGGTCGCGATGATCGTCCCGCTGCTGGCCGCCGCAAAAGGCGCCATGCGCACGATCGCCATCGGAGAGGTCCTGCCGGCGTGGAAAGCGAAACTCAGCGAATGGAGTTGGGTCTGGATGGTGCTCGCCCCCGTGGTTCCCTTTCTTTTCGCATGGAATTTCCTCTCTTCGCTCTTAACCAAGCGCATTCGCTGGCGCAACATCCGCTACGAACTTGTCACTCCCAGCGTCACCCGCATCTTGAAACGCTAACTGAATCGCGTCTGTGGTAACTTTCCTGCGGCGCGCGCGTAGTGCAGAGTAGAACGCGACCCCCTAATTCCAGTTTTGGAGGATCGACATGGCCAGCGCGACCCTGCCAGCGGAAGTGCCGGAACGCAGTAATTCCTTCGCTCGCATTTTCGGCGTCCTGTTCAGCCCCAAGGCTACCTTCCAATCCATCGTCCGCCGGCCAACGTGGATCGTGCCAGTGATCATTCTCGGGATCCTCGCCCTGGGCTCGGTGATGTTGTTCGGACATCGGGGCGGGTGGCCCAGCTACTTCGAGCGACAAATGGCAAACAATTCCCGGGTGCAAGAGATGAATGCGCAGCAGCGGCAACAGGCTCTGCAGATTCAGTTGAAGATCTCAGTACCGGCGACATACGTTGTTACTCCTGTTGCTCCGCTGTTAGTCGTACTCCTGATCGCAGCCATATTCCTGGGGATATTCAACGGTGTCGCCGGTACGAAACTCGGCTTTAAGACCTCGATGGGTATCGTGGCCTATGCGTATTCACCAGGGATCATTTCGGGCCTGCTCGCCATCCTCGTGATTGCACTGAAGGACGTTACAACGGTTGACCTGCAAAACATTGTTGCGTCAAGCGCTGCCGCGTTTCTGTCGGACACGGCGCCGCGTTGGATGGTAGCGCTTCTTGGGTCGCTCGACATTTTCTCCTTCTGGAACATGATATTGATGGCTATCGGATACTCTGCAGCCGCCCCGAAAAAGCTCTCGGTCGGGAAGGCCTTCGCATGGATCTTTTCGGTTTGGCTGATCTACGTGCTTATCAAGGTCGGACTTACCGCCGCCTTCACCTGATACACTCGCCCGGATGGGCTTTCATTTCGAGGTACTCGCCACCGATCCGTCGGGCGCGCGGCTCGGGCGTCTCACCACTCCGCATGGCGTGATCGAGACGCCGGTCTTCATGCCGGTTGGCACAGCCGCGACGGTCAAGGGACAGACGCAGGAGGATCTCGAAGAGCTCGGCGTTCAGATTCTGCTTTCGAATACCTATCATCTGTATCTCCGGCCCGGCCATGAGCTGATCCGCCAGATGGGCGGCCTGCATAAATTCATGTCGTGGCCGCACCCGATCCTCACCGATTCAGGCGGCTTTCAAGTCTTCAGCCTGAGCGATCTCCGCAAAGTGACCGACGAAGGCGTCACGTTTCGCTCGCACCTCGACGGCTCCGAACATTTCCTCTCGCCGGAAAAATCTCTCGAGGTTCAGATGGCGCTCGGATCGGACATCGCGATGGTCCTCGACGAATGCATCGAGGCTCCTGCACCCGAATCGCGCGCCCGCGAAGCTGCCACCCGCACTTTCGCATGGGCGAAGCGTTCGCGCGATTATTTCGCGCAGAACGGGGACTCGTCGAAGCAGGCTCTGTTCGGCATCGTGCAGGGCGGAACGCACGCGGCACTGCGCCGCGAAAACGCAGACGCGCTCGTCGATCTTGATTTTCCGGGCTACGCGATCGGCGGGCTCGCCGTGGGTGAGACGCACGCGCTCACGTGCGAGATGACGCAAGCAGCGGCATCGCGGCTGCCCGCTGATCGCCCCCGCTATTTGATGGGTGTTGGCAAGCCCGAGCAGATTCTCGATTACGTCGGTCTCGGGATCGACATGATGGATTGCGTTTTGCCGACGCGCAGCGCGCGGCACGGCTGCCTGTACACGTCGCAGGGCCGCGTGCTGATCCGAAACGCCCAGTACGCAAACGATCCACGGCCCATCGACGAAACGTGCCGCTGCTCCGTTTGCAAGCGATACTCCCGTTCCTATTTGCGGCATCTTTATTCCACGGGAGAATTCCTCGCGCTGATCTTGAACACCCACCACAACCTCTACTTTTACCTTGACATGATGCGTCAAATTCGCGAGGCTATCGGTTTTGGGAACCTGGGAAGATTCCGCTCTGACCTTCAGGCACGCCTCCAATAGGCAACCCAAGCGGGCGCTGGGTGCGGCAAGGGATGGGGCAGCATCTTTGGGGAATGGAAAGCCTGCCGCCCCGGCAGGCGGTACAGTTCGGGCAGAAGAGGCACAACAATCATGATAGCGAGCCTGATGATTCCGGCAACGTTCGCCCTGGTGGCGCAAGCCTCGCAGTCGAGCGGCGGGATTGCGCTTTTCCTTCCCTTGGTCCTCATTATGGTGATCTTCTATTTTCTGATGATCCTTCCCGCTCAGCGGCGCCAAAAGAAGGTCACGGAAATGCTGAAGAATCTGAAGAACGGCGATAAGGTGATCACCAACGGCGGCATCTACGGCACGATCGTGGGTCTCGAAGACGACGCCGTCCAGCTTCGCATCGCCGAGCAAGTAAAGATTAAGGTGTCGCGCAGCGCGATTGCAGGGCTCCAGGCTGAAAATAAGGAGAGTTAAACAGCCCGCATGAGTTCCCAGATCAAGTGGAAGTTCGTTCTCGTAGCCGCCGTAATTCTGGCATGTATTTATGGCTTGATCGGCTTGCCGCAGTTCCCCACCTCATTGACACAGGTCAAAACGAACCTTACGGATCGCATCAAACTCGGCCTTGATTTGAAGGGTGGCAGCCACCTGGTTTTGCAGGTGCAACTCGAAGAGGCGGTCGCGCAGCGCTGCAACGAAGCGCACGACGATCTCATCCAGCAGCTCCACAGCAAGAACATCACCTTTAGCGAAGTCCGCCAGGTGGACGACACTCACATCCTCGTCCGTGGCATAGACCCGAGTGGCTCTGGCAGTCTTCGGGACCTGATCACCAGCCAATTCACGGATTGGGCGATGTCTCCGGCACCCGGGGAGGTAAACGCCTTTCTGCTGACGATGAAGCCGTCCGTCATCAGCGATATCAATACGGAAACCATGAATCAGGCCCTTGAGACGATCACACGCCGTATCAATGCGCTCGGCCTCACGGAGCCGACCATCGCCTTCACGGGCCGCGGCAACGACGAAATTCTGGTGCAATTGCCTGGAGTCGGAGATCCCACGGCTGCGAAGGAAGTTATCCAGGCGGGCGGGCAGCTCTCATTGGTTCGCGTCGCCGATGGACCGTTCGCGTCCGAAACGGAAGCGCTTTCGAAATACGGTGGTGTTCTTCCAGCTGGCACCGTTCTCGTGCCCGGAAAGCCCGAGGTCGCTACGCCGGGCCAGCCATCGGGGCAGGTTTACTACCTGTTGGATCGCTCACCGATTGTGACGGGCCAGGACCTTCGCGACGCAAGCACGAGCCCCAGCACGGACAATCCGGGCGGATATGAGGTCGACTTCAAGCTCTCGAACGCGGCGGCGGCTCGCTTTGGCCCCTTCACGGAGCAGCAGGCCGCCATTGGCGGACGCATGGCAGTCGTCCTCGATCGCCAAGTCTACGAAGCTGCGGTGATCAAGAGCCGCATCGACGATTCCGGGCGCATCACGGGAGGCTTCAGCCAGGAATCAGCACAAAATCTCGCTCTTGTGCTGAAGGCGGGCGCC
Organism: Candidatus Acidiferrales bacterium; assembly: GCA_049279635.1. GTDB lineage: Bacteria > Acidobacteriota > Terriglobia > Acidiferrales > UBA7541 > Palsa-295. The sequence continues at coordinate 1,759 of JBAPOM010000377.1, read as the reverse complement.
TTACCTGCCTCGATCAAATACCTCGAAGAGCGCACGGTAGGACCCTCGCTGGGGGCGGACTCGATTCGCGAGGGCGTTCGGGCTTCGGTAAGCAGCTTGATCGTCGTGATGATCTTTTTGGTGGTCTATTACCGGCTCAGCGGTGTCAATGCTGTTGTGGCCCTGATCCTGAATTTGCTGATCCTTCTTGCGTTCATGACGTTCGCGGGTGCGGTCCTTACATTGCCCGGCATTGCCGGCGTCGTCCTCACCATCGGTATGGGCGTCGACTCGAACGTGCTCGTTTTCGAGCGGATTCGCGAGGAGTTGCGCGCGGGCAAGGCTCCCGCGCCGGCGGTGGACACGGGCTTCGCCCGCGCCTTCTTGACCATCATCGACACGCACATCACGACCCTGGTTTCGGCCGCGTTTCTATTCCTCTTCGGCACGGGGCCGGTTCAGGGGTTCGCGGTCACGTTGAGCGTCGGTTTGGTGGCCAATTTGTTCACGTCAATCTACGTCTCGCGGGCGATTTTCGACTTCCACGTGTCGCGGATGGGAAGGCAGGAGCCTCTAAGCATATAAGGGCTTCAGTTACAGGGCTTTGTCGGGGGCGAGCCAATCAAATCCGCCGCAAGGTTGAAAATAGAGGTAGCCGGGAACAAATCGCGAATGGGTGGTGTCAAATCTAGCCGGATAGGACTGGGATGGAATTCTTCCATGGCGTGAACGTTGACTGGATGGGAAAGACGAAGTACTTCGTCAGCGTTTCCCTCATCCTCTTGGCGATCGGATGGGCCACCGTGGCAAAGAACCATGGGCTGAGTTACGGCATTGACTTTCGGGGGGGTACTCTGGTTTACGTTCGATTCGCCGGCACGCCTCCCATCAACAAGATCCGCAAAGGCCTTGCGGACGCCGGCCTCGGAAACAGCACTATCCAGTCGATCAGCGACATTTCGGACCCTAGCTCGAAAAACGACGTGGTGATCGGTCTTGAGCAAACCGGCGCGGCGGATCAGTCCTTGGACGCGGGGAAACAGAAGATTGTGGATATCCTCAACAAAACCTTCGGCGTCGACGCAAACGCGACCGGCAAACAGGACTTCAATTCCGTCACCGCGTCGCCGCTGGCCACCTACCTCACGCAGAAAGATCCGCTCTCGCTCGGCATCAAGGCCGGGGACCGCTACAACCAAATGGCGCAGCAGCTCGTTGACGCGCGCGACAAAGATCACGGCGGCGTGATCACGAATTTCGACGAATTGAAAAATGTCGCCGGTGTGACGCCCGCTGTTCTGAACGATCTCTCGAGCGCGTTTTCGCTCGGCCAGTTCGCCGTCCGCGACGTTGAGATCGTCGGCCCCAAAGTCGGGGCCCAGCTCCGCCGCCAGGCTATTCTTGCAACTCTATATGCTCTCGCGGGCATGTTGGTGTATATTGCGATTCGCTTTGAATGGGTGTACGGAGCCGCAGCCGTCATTGCCGTCTTCCATGACGTCCTGATCACGCTCGGCTTCTTCTCGCTTTTTCATTACGAGATTTCGTTGACGGTGATTGCGGCCTTGCTGACTCTCGTTGGTTACTCGATGAACGACACGATCGTGATCTTCGACCGCGTGAGGGAAAACCTTCGCTTGATGAGGCGCGAATCGTTCACTGAAATCGTGAACAAGTCCATCAACCAAACACTCTCTCGCACGATCTTGACCAGCGGCCTGACCTTCCTCACCGTCCTCGTTCTTTACGTAACGGGCGGCGAGGTGCTTCGCTCTTTCGC
>JBAPOM010000376.1:0-9701 GCA_049279635.1 Candidatus Acidiferrales bacterium | reverse complement strand
GGATGGCTTCCTGCACCTGACCCATGCTTGCTTTGGTCATGGCGGGAATGAGCTCCGGCAGAGGCACGCGCACTTCTTTGAATTTATTGGGGTAGAGCTGCATGGCGTCGTCCAGACTTTCTTGTATTTCATTCAATTCGTAGGCCGCCAGAGGCCAATTTGCCCTGGTTCCCGCATAGTATAACTTTGCGTGGTGCTGCTGAATCACGCCCATGATCTCGCCAAGCCCTGGCTTGGTGTCGTTGAGTTGTTGTTCCAGTGTTGCGACTTTGGCTTCGAGAGCGGCGTTGGAATTCGTATTTTGCTGCGAGCAACCAGCGAGAAAAATGACGGCAAGTCCAACCAGGACGGGTTTCATTTCCAAGTCTCCTTGATCCGGAACTTCCGATTTGGCACCGTTGCCGCCAAACCCCGCGTGCCAGGAAGGCTACCGCCAAACGGCCTGGCGCGGGGCAGCAACAACGGTACGTTCGCGGCCGCTATTATCAACGATAGTCGATACCGGATTGCGATATCGGAATACGATATATGTCCTGAGCCGCATGAAGTCAAGCGTGGCCTTCAAAAGGAACGGGGAGGCTGAATGCGCCTCCCCGCGTTGCCGAGTGAAGTTAGATCGCTGCTACGGCAGGTAGTAACGGAACGAGGTGAACACCATGTTGTTGTCGGCGTGCGGCTGGCCGCTGGTGGTGACAGCGACGCCGTTCACAGTTCCGCTCGCCGCGCCCCGCCAGGTGTTGATGATGTAGTTGGAATACTGCGTGCCGAATTGGAAGGTTCCCTTTGGGCCCTTGTAGAAGCGATACCAGAACCCAAGAGTACCTTCAATGATGTTCCGCGGATCACCCGTGCAACTGGCGAGGGCACCCGGAATGAATCCCGTGGACCCACCGACGCCGGTTGGAATCGCCAGGTTCGAGGTCGCTGCCGGCGCGGCGATGGGCAGCGTCTCTGACCAGCAGCCGTAGTTGGCGAGCGTCACGGCTCCGTATCCTTCGTTGTACGATCCACCCGCACCTGCCTTCTGATACTGAGTGCGAGCCTCGTACTCGCCGCCGACGTTCATGTAGATATCCAGCTTTGGCGTCGGGTGAAATTGGAGCGTGCCGAGGCCCTGGAAGTTGTGAATCAGAGCGAGGGTTCCGTCCGGGCGAACCGTTGCATCCGAAAGTGCGCCCGAAGAACCGTATCGAGCGATGCCATCTCCACCCAGGAAGTGGAACCCGACATCAACTTTCTTTGCGAAAAGGTTCCAGCGCGCGTTGGCGCCGGCGCCACCGCCGGTTCTCGAGTCGTTGAAGGCATTCGCCCCGGAACCAACAAACGGTCCCGTGCAGCCGGCTGGAATCGCAGTACCGCCGTTCACAGGGACGCACGGATAGACGCGGTCGCGGAATTCGCTCACGAGGCCGAAGATCTCATAGTGGCCAAAGCCCGGCTCAAAAACCGCCTTGAAGACGAGGTCTGGACCGGGATTGTAGGCGTAATTGCCGAGCGGGTTGTAAAGACCGCCGCTCGTGCCGAAAGCACCGAGAAGGAAATTGTTGAAGGTCGCGTTGTTTACGGTTGCGGTGCCAGTCGTGCCAACACCAGTGGGCACCGTGACTAGCGTGCCATTGAATCCCGATGGACAGGTGGCGGTCGTGGCCGGAGTCACCGAGGGATTGGCCGGGGCGCATGCCACGGTCGGGTTGCCGTGAACCTTGACGCTGTCCACCGCTTCTTCCACCGCGAAGCCCAGCCAGACTTTGTTGCCGAAGTTCTTGGTGATGCGGGCACCGTACTGCCGCGCCCAGCTGAAGCCGACGGTATACTGCGCGTCGATCGTCATCGGCAACGCTTCGGTGCGGTTGTCCATACCGTGCGTTGTTTCCGTGAGCAAGCTCCACTGCTGGCCACCGGTGAAGGTGATCCCGTTGGTGAAGGCGGCCTGAGCCCAGAATTGGCGCTGGCGCAGTGTGTAGCTGTTGCTTTGCGTGTTTGTCGACGTGGTGCCGGCGGAGAGGAAGTCCGTTTCGTAGTAACCGCCAATCTTCACGTTGTCTAGCTTGCCCTCGACCAGCATACTGATCCGCGACTGACGGCCGCTGGCCTGGAACTCCGACATGCTGGCAGCCGGGGATCCGTTGAATGGGGTGGCGCTGAACCCCGTGTTGATGTCGGACGCAAGCGCCTTCTGACGCCATACCGTTTCAGCCGCCATAAAACCGCCCGGGGTGAGCGTCACGCCCTTAAAGTGAAGTGACGTGGGCTGATCGTCAGCAGCGCGGTCTGATCCGGAATTCCCGGCTGAGCTCGACACGATACCCGTGGTTGGGCCGATTGGAGCATTGACCGGGCCGGCCACGGCCGCCGCCACGCTGTCTGCGGTGGGGCCTGCCGGGCTGGCTGTTGCCAGCTGATCCTGCAGCGCTCGCATTTGGTCCTTCTGTTCTTTGAGTTGCTCGTTCTGTTGCTCGATCTGCTTGGACTGAGCTTCCAGAAGATCGCGCATCTGCTGCAACTCGTTTTCGATTTCCAGGCTTGAAGGCGACTCCTTGGGGGCCGGATCCGACTTGGCGGAAGTGTTCGCGGCTCCGTTACCCGCAGAGTCTTTATCGTCCCCAGCACCTGTTCCGGCCATTGCGGGCGAAACAGCGAGGCCGAGAGCGACGATACACAACCAAAATGCTCGCATTCATTCCTCCTTAGAAATATGAACTGCCAAAAGCGGGTTCCGACTGCCGGAAGCTACACGCCCACTCTCTTAGAATTTGAAATGGCTGTACCCGTACCCTACCCTCACCCTATTGCGTGCGAGATTCCGCACGCGTTTCTTGGCTGACGCAAGGTAAGCGGCCCGGGTCAATCTAATGTGACTTCCATGTTAAAAGTATGTGACTTCCTAGGGCTGCGGCGTCCGAACAGGGTGCACCTCGAAGTGAGCGCCAGCTCCGGACATCGGCGCGGAAACGCTCTTTCCCGGCGCTCTAACCAGAGCCATCACCTTGTCGCGCAAATTGTTTCGCTTAGTCGAGTTTCACGGCGGGACGGCCACCGGCCGTTTGTGCAGGTTGGCCCCAAGTAAACCCATGGATTAGACGGCATAGGGGAGAAGAATCTTCACTCAGTTAAGGATGCCCAGCTGGTAATCCAGCTCATGGGTTGCGATCTGATAGTCGTACTTCGCGCTGGCTTCATCAATTTGGGCTTGAGTTTGATTCAGCTGCGCCTGGCTTAATTCCACAATCGAGCTGAGCCCGAGAGTGTACCGGGACTGCGCAAGCTGTAGAGCTTCGTTGGACTCGCTAAGAAGTTTTTCTGTGAGTGAGAGATTCTGGAAATCCGTATTGGCGTCGAGCCAGGCAGCGCGGACGTCCCGCGTTACCCGGTCTTGCAGGTCGCGGAGGTATTCGTCTTGGGCGCGGGCGCGCCCATTCGCTTCGCTGTGCAATGCTCCGAATAGATGCCCATTGAAGATTGGGATATTCACGTTCACGCCGGCCGCGGCATAGCGTGGGGCGAGCTGGTTCGCCCCAAACGGAGTCAATCCCGCGGCGCCGGCCGCGCTGATCGTCGGAAACCAAAGGTCGCGCTCCGCGATCGCATAGGTGTGGGCGGAATCCGCATCGAGTCGCTGGCTGATCAGCTCCGGCCGGTTCCGCATCGCCTCCTGCAGCAGATCCGCAAAGTTAGTCGGAGGCGCCGGCGGCACAGGCATGTCCGCCAAGTCGAACGTTTGCTCGGTCGATAATCCCAGCGCTTCGGAAAGCTGTGCGTAGGAAGCTTCCACGCCGTTTTGCGCCCGCACCAGCAACAATTGCGCCTGCGCCAGGTTCACGTTCGCGAAGCTGACGTCCAGGCCCGACTTGATCTTGTTCTGTTCGAGCGTGGTCACTTGATCGGAAACCAGCTGCCGTTCTTTGACCGTCTCCTGCGCTACTCTTAGCACCGCCTGCGCCTTGAGGACTCCAAAGTACGCGCGATCGACTCCGAGCAGCACGTCTTCGCGAGTGGTCACTACGTCCTCTTGCGAGGCGCGTGCGTGCAAATCAGAGCTTTTCACCAGATTGTGCGTGCGCCCAAAATCCGTGATCAGCTGATCGACCATGAAGCCATTGCTATAGCGCTCGTAGATGATCGGATTGTTCAGGGCTCCGGCAGCGATGCGGCTGCTATTCTCCGCATCCACGGCCGTGGCACTGCCGTACACCAGCGGATAGTAAGCGGAGCGCTCTTGCGTCACCCGTGCTTTAGCCACCGACGCCATGCTCAAAGCAGCTTGGATCTGCGGATGATTCCGAATCGCCAGTTGCTCCGCTTGCCCCAGCGTTAGCTGCTGTGGCGCCTGCGCGAATGACACCCCGGCGATTAGCGCAGCCAGCCCAGAGAGAGAAAACAGCCGAAATGACGCGCTCATCGCACTTCCTCCGCGAGGGTTGCCGAAGACGGGTTCGGCTGTTCGCGCCGCCCGTAAACCATCAGGTAAGCCGCCGGCACCACGAAGATCGTCAGCAGCACGGACACGATCAGTCCGCCGATAATTACTCTCGCGAGTGGAGCGTACGCCTCGCTTCCCGCTTCCAGCTTGAACGCCATTGGCAGCAGTCCCACCACCGTCGCCAGCGAAGTCATCAGAATCGGCCGCAAGCGGATCCGGCAGGAATGCGTGACCGAATCGCGCACGCCGTGCCCCTCCTGTCGCAACCGGTTGGCAAAATCCACGATCAGAATGCTGTTGGAAACCACCATGCCGGTTAGCATCACGATTCCCATCAGCGATTGAATATTCAGCGTGGTGTTCGTGAACGCCAGTGTCAGCATCACTCCCACCAGCCCAGTCGGAATCGCCAGAACGATCAAGAAAGGATCGACAAACGACGAAAATTGCGCCACCAGCACCAGGAACACCAGCAGGACCGACAAGATCAGGCCAATCCCGAAACTCCGGAACGAAGTGAACATCGTGTTCACCAACCCTCGCACGTTGATTCTCATGTTTGACGGGATTTGCATTTGCGCCACGATTTTTTCCACCGCGCTCGCCGGCCGCCCCAGATCCTCGCCCGAAGGGGAAACGTAGACGTCTATTTCGCGCTCCGTCTGGTAGTGATCGACTTCCGAGGGAGTGGTCTCCGGAGTGATTGTTGCTACTTGATTCAGGTACGTGGGAAGCTCCACATCGGGCGAGCGAAGCGGCATGGTGTCCAGATCCTGAATCGTTTTCGCGGTGTTGTCCGGGTATTGGACGGCCAGGAAATAATCGTTCCCGGTTTTGGGGTCGATCCAGTAATTCGGAGCGATCATCACGTCCGACGTCAGTGAAGTAATGACGTTGTCCACCACCTCGCGCGGATTAAGTCCCAGCTGGCTGGCGCGATCCCGGTCCAGGTTCAGTTCCAGCGTGGGATAGTCCATGTCCTGCGGGATATAAACGTCCGAAACTCCAGGTAACGTCCGGAATTTTCGCTGCAGATCGATCGCCACGCGATCGTCGGCGTGCAGGTCCGTGCCGCTGACCTGCACGTCAATGGGCGCGGCCGCGCCTTGATTGAGAACCGAATCCACCAGCCCACCCGACTGGAAGAACGTGCGCAACTGCGGAAGTTGATCCTTAATCGCGGCTCGAACTCGATCCATATACTCGAAACTGCTGATTTTGTGGCCTTCTTTGAGACCAACTTCCACGAAAGCCGTGTACATGCCCGCGTTCGGCGTTGTTAAAGACTCCAAGCCGGGGGTAATGCCGATGTTTGAAACCACAGTGTTCAAATCAGCAGGGCGCACCACGTCGTGGACAATGCCCTCAATCTGCTTCACGTATTTTTCGGTGTCCTCGATACGAGTTCCCGTGGGCGCTTTCACGTTGATAATGAACTGTCCCGCGTCGGTGCGCGGGAAAAACGCGAGTCCCACCATCGGGTAGAGCGCGAAGCTCAGCAAAAACAAGCCCAGAAATCCGAAAACAACTGTTCGGGGGCGATCCAGCGTTTTCTTGACCGCGCCGTCGTATTTGTCGAGCATTCGCTCGAACCTCGCGTTGAACTTTGCATGAAACCGCGCTCCCCACGAAAGCCGAGCCGCCGGATCAGGTGGTTCGCCTTCCGCGGTCGCAGCCTCGCGATGTGCTTCGCCCTTCAGCAAGTGAGCGCAATAAAGAGGCACAACGGAAACGGCCACGAAGTAGGACGCGAAGAGCGCAAGCACCACGGAAATCGCCAGGGCCGTGAACAGGTATTTGCTCACGCCGTACAGCAGCGTGACCGGGAAGAACACGACTACCGTTGCGATGGTGATCGCCAGCACCGCCAACGCGACTTCATCGGTTCCCTTTTCCGCAGCAACCGGCGGATTTTCGCCGAGTTCGACGTGCCGAAAAATGTTTTCAAGAACGATTACGGAGTTGTCGATCAAACGCGAAAACGCCAGCGCCAAGCCGCTCAAGATCATCGCGTTGATCGTGGAGTCGCCGATATGAAGGAAAAAAAAGGTGGCCATCACCGAAAGCGGGATCGAAAGGAAAACTGCCGCCGTCGCCCGCACGCTGCCCAAAAACAGGAGTACCATCAACGCCGTCAGGACAAGGCCCACTCCGCCTTCGCGCAACACTGTCGAAATCGCCTGCCGCACAAACACCGATTGATCGAATACCACGCGCGCTTTCATCTGCGAGGGAATGTCGCGCAGATGCTGGATCGCCTTCTTGATCCCGTCTACGACCGCGATGGTGTTGCTGTCGCCGCCCTGCTTTTGCACCGGCACGTACGTGGAGCGTTGCCCGTTCACCCGCACGATGTTGTATTGCAGCGCCGAACCATCCACCGCATTTCCCACGTCCGATACGAACACCGATCGCTCGCCCACGGTTTTCAACGGTACCTCGTCCAGCGCCTTCAAGCTCGGCACGAGCGCATTGGTATAGAGGTTGTAATCGAGCCCCCCCATGCGCACATCGCCCGCGGGCAAAATCAAGTTCGAGTTGTTGACCGCCCGTACGACGTCCATCGGGCTTAGCTGGTTTGCTTGCAGCTTCAGTGGGTCCACGTACACCATGATCTCGCGGTATTTCCCGCCGTACGGCGGAGGCACGGTTGCTCCCGGCACGCCCGCGATCTGGTCGCGTATCTCGAACTGCAGATAGTCGCGCAATTGCGTTTCGGTTAGCCCTTTGCCCTCGACCGTCAGCAAGCACACCGGCAGCGTGGAAGCACCGCTATTCACCACCACCGGCGGAAGCGTGCCGGGCGGCAGTCGCCTCAAGTCGGCCATCGCCAGGTTGGAAACTTGCGTCACGTCCGCGTTGGGATCCGATCCAGCCTGAAAATACACACTGATGAGGCTTACACCAGGCATGGAGCGAGACGTGATGTGGTCGATTCCGCTTCCCAGAGTGAAGAACCGCTCGAACCGCCCGGTGATGTCCGCTTCGATCTGCTCCGGCGGCATGCCGTTATAAAAAGTTGCCACCTCGACGACCGGCAGATCGATCTCCGGAAACATATCCACGGGCATCTGCACAAGGCTGGTAAGTCCCAAAACGCATACGAACAGACAAACAACGACTATGAAATATGGATGCCGTAACGAAAACGACGACATAGAACTCCTCTCAAACTAAGAAGACTTGACCACTTTCGGCGCTACTACCTGGCCGGGCTGGTACTGCGATTGGTCTCCGAAGATCACCAGGTCCCCCGCGTTCAATCCGGAAGTCACTTCCACGTCGGTCGCGCTCTGAATCCCCAGGGTTACCTCGCGCCTCTGGATGCGGTTCGACTTATCCACCACCAGGACCGTTCCCTGGTTTTCGCCGGAGGCTTGGACCGCTTGCAGCGGAATGGCCAGCACGTTGGCGGCGGTGTGCAACGGGATCGACACCGTTGCGTACATTCCCGGCACGATCTGATATGAGGCGTTGTTCACTTGCACTTCGGTGTGCATCGTACGAGTGGAAAGATCGATCTGGTCAGACGTACGCACGATTTTGCCGCTGAAGGTGCGGTTCAAGCTCGAGACCTGCACTTGTACGTCCTCGCCTATCCGTATGCCAGGAACAGCGCGCTCGGGAACCGGAATCACCAGCCGCAGCACGTCGTTTTGCGCCAGATGGCACAGCGCCGAAGTGCCGATGTTCGAAGACGTTCCGGCAGGCAGCAGCGCGCCGGTGTACGCATTCATCTTCGTCACCACCCCGGTGAATGGCGCACTCATGTTGGCGTAACCATAAAGCGTCTGGTCTTTCGCTAGCGCTGCGTTGGAGGCCAGCAGAGCCTGCTGCGCCGCGGAAACAGCCGCGCTCGCTTCCAGGTCCTTGCCTTGCGCCACATCGATTTCTTCTTGGGAAATTAATTCGGGACGGGTCTTCTGAACTGCTGCGAGCCGTTGGTACGTTACGTGCGCCACTTGAAACGCGGAGTTGGCGCGATTCAAATCCTCGCCGGCTTCCGCCACAGCCGCCCGATCGCGCTGGACCTCCTGTTGCAGCTCCGGAATTTCCAGTACCGCCATCAGCTGCCCTTGCCGCACGTGAGTGCCGTAATCGATGTACAGCTTCTTGATATACCCAGAAACTTTGGCGTACACGTCGATGTCCTGATACGGCTGGAACTCGGACGAGATGCTGAGCGTGTTCGAGAAATTCTGTCGCGTCACTCGAACCACCGCCGCATCCGGAGCACTCGACGCCACGACAAGTTTCGTCCTACTGAAGCCGCCGCAACCCGCCAGCGCCGCCGCGCACAAAATCGCCGGCCAAATCCAGCGCGCCCGGGTCGCTCCCTGGCATACACCTCGCATGAAACAACTCACGGTCGGCCTCCTCGAATAAGGAACGAATTGTTTGATAGCCATGGCTTTCATTCGTCATCCTCTTGTGCCCCGCTCGTCTCCCGAATCGTTTGGCGCAATTTGTCCAGCGAGAAATCGGTCGAACGTCGCAGCGCGAGGAATTGATTTCTCCGTTGACGGACTTTCCGCGCCGCATCCGGCACTCTCGCCGCAATCTCGAGAGGCACCGTTTGCACTCCGTGCAGGTCCCCGTGGATCAGATTTCCGGGTTTCACGCTCAGGCCCCCGACCGTCACCGCGCACCCAAAATCGAAGAGGTGCGCATACGCGTGCGACACGGAGACGTTTCCGGCAAACATCTGAAACTCGGTATGGTGAATGTCCGGTAGGTCGCGCACCGCGCCATTGGTCACCACCGCCACGCAACCCAGGCTCAGTAGAATGTTGGCGTGCACTTCGCCGACGAAAGCTCCCAGCCCCGGCGGATCATCCACGTCCTCGATCACCACGATCCGCGGCGCGGGAATCGAAAGAATGTTCTGCCACCAATCCGTGCGGTCGTAATAATCGAAGTGCGTGCGCTGCTCCATCGGCGGATTCGACGTCCGGATGCGCGCCGTCGACGCGTATCCGATCACCGGCGGCTGTTCCGGGAAGATACACCTGATACTCGAATCCGCGAATCCCGTGTTCGGCAGCCGTACTTGGAACGTCTCGATAGCGCTGGACACGACGCACGTGCTCCATCGTCGGAACTGTTCCAGCTGGGCAGCCGTAAGCCGGTCCGTGCTCATGCGCTCTCCGATCTTTGCAACCATCAAAACCGAGCAGCCCCCTACCGCCGGAGCCCCTTTGAGCGTTTGCTTCTTCTGTGAATTTCCCGTGAAAAAAACGGACTACGAGAGGAGGGATGCTGGCGGCGATCGGTGCTGCAT
>JBAPOM010000375.1:0-1907 GCA_049279635.1 Candidatus Acidiferrales bacterium | reverse complement strand
GTATGGACCCTTTGCAAGGGTTGCTTCGTACATTTTTGGTGGTGCTGTCATTGGTCTGTTGCTCGGATACCTATTTTCGTTGCGCCTTCGGAAATCAAAGTAGCCCACTACTGCTTGCCGGTCGCGTTTGGCTCACGTGCCGCCGCGCGGGTATAATGGCCGGATGGGAACGACGCGGAAATCGCAACCGATACACGGCACCACAGTCCTGTGCGTGCGCAAGGACAACAAAGTCGTCCTCGCCGCCGATGGCCAGGTGACCATGGGCGAGGGCGTGATCAAGCACAACGCAAAGAAAACGCGCCGTCTCTACAACGATAAGATCGTCGCGGGCTTCGCGGGCAGCACGGCGGACGCGCTTTCGCTTTTCGGGCGCTTCGAAAACAAACTGCAGGAGTTTCACGGCAACCTGCCGCGTTCGGCGGTCGAGCTGGCCAAGGAATGGCGGACGGATCGCTCGCTGCGCCATCTTGACGCGCTGCTGATCGTCGCCGACGCAAAAAACACGTTTCTGCTCTCGGGCAATGGCGACGTGATCGAGCCCGACGACGGCATCTGCGCGATCGGCTCGGGCGGCCCTTACGCGGTCGCGTCCGCGCGTGCTCTCGCGAAACACACGAAGCTGAGCGCCAAGGACATCGCCCAGGAAGCGATGCGCATCGCCAGCGAGATCTGCATCTTCACGAACGCCAATTTCAGCATCGAAGAACTATGAGCGGCAAGTCGGAGAAAGATATGGTGATCTACTTGTCCGGGGACCAACCGGCGGCGGAGCCTGAACCGCTTCCGTCGTTTGACGAGCTCACGCCTCGCGAAATTGTCGTCGAGCTCGATAAATACATCGTCGGCCAGAACGCGGCGAAGAAAGCCGTCGCCATCGCTCTGCGCAATCGCGTTCGCCGCCAGAAGCTTCAGCCGGAGCTCGCCGAGGAAATTCTGCCGAAAAATATCCTGATGATCGGCCCCACCGGCGTCGGCAAGACGGAAATCGCCCGCCGCCTCGCGCGTCTTGCGGGTTGCCCGTTCGTCAAAGTCGAAGCGTCGAAGTACACCGAGGTCGGCTACGTGGGCCGCGACGTCGAATCGATGGTCCGCGACCTCGTGGAAACCTCGATCGACATGGTGCGCGAGGAAAAGCTCGACGAAGTGGCCGAGCGCGCCGAGCAATCCGCCGAGGAGCGCCTGCTCGATCTCCTGCTGCCTTCTTCGCCTCCGCCCACCGCGGAACCAGGCGTGCCCGGCAGCGCCACCACGGAAGCCCAGCGCCGCGAACAAACCCAGCGCACGCGCGACAAGCTTCGCATCCAGCTCCGCGAGGGCAAGCTCAATCAGCGCCTCGTCGAGGTCGAGGTCCGCGAACGCTCGATGCCCTCCTTCGAAATCATCACCAATCAGGGCGTCGAGGAAATGGACATTAACGTCAAGGACATGCTCTCCGGCATGTTCGGCCAGCAGAAAAAGAAGCGCCGCATGACGGTCGCCGAGGCCTTCGATTACCTCATCCAGGAAGAGGAAAATCGCCTCATCGACATGGACCAGGTGACGCGCATCGCCGTCGATCGCGTCGAACAGATGGGCATCCTCTTCATCGACGAGGTCGATAAAATCGCCGGCCGCGAAGCCGGCCACGGCCCCGACGTCTCCCGCGAAGGCGTGCAGCGCGATATTCTTCCGATCGTCGAAGGCACCACGGTCAACACGCGCTACGGCATGGTTCGCACCGACCACATTCTCTTCATCGCGGCCGGCGCCTTCCACACCACCAAGCCCTCAGACCTGATTCCCGAACTCCAGGGCCGCTTTCCGATTCGCGTCGAGTTGAGCTCGCTTTCCGAAGCCGACTTCATTCGTATTCTCACCGAGCCGAAAAACGCGCTCATCAAGCAGTATATCGCGCTGCTCGATAC
>JBAPOM010000374.1:0-3121 GCA_049279635.1 Candidatus Acidiferrales bacterium | reverse complement strand
GATCACGGGACGATGGGAATCGCCGCATCTTTTCTACACGTTCACGAGCTTCAATTACCCGCCGACGAACTTCGTCTACGATCTCGCAACTTCCAAGTCTTCGATCTGGTCGAAGCTGAGCGTGCCGATCGATCCCGCCGCTTTCGAAACGCGCCAGGTGTGGTACCAATCGAAGGACGGAACGCGCATTTCCCTCTTTCTCTTCTACAAAAAGGGGCTGAAGCTCGACGGCGCGAATCCCGTTCTGCTGACGGGCTACGGAGGCTTCGACGTAAACGAAACGCCATCGTACTCGCCCGTGCAGATTGTCTGGGCGGAACATGGCGGCGTGCTCGCGCTGCCCAACCTCCGCGGAGGCGGCGAATACGGCGAGCAGTGGCACCAGGCCGGAATGCTCGGAAAGAAACAGAATGTTTTCGACGATTTCCTCGCGGCCGCCGAATACCTCGTCGCCAACAAATATACAAGTCCTTCGAAGCTCGCGATCCTCGGCGGAAGCAATGGCGGGCTGCTCGTCGGAGCCGCGATCACGCAGCGCCCCGATCTCTTTCAGGCCGCGGTCTGCGCGTATCCGCTGCTCGATATGCTGCGATATCAGAAGTTCATGGATGGTCCCTACTGGGTTCCCGAATACGGCAGCTCCGACAACCCCAAACAGTTTGAATATCTGTATAAATACTCGCCCTATGCCAACGTCAAAGCGGGCGCGAAATACCCTGCCACGCTCTTTATCACAGGCGATGGCGACACGCGCGTCGCGCCGCTCCACGCCCGCAAGATGACCGCGCGACTACAGGCGGCGATCGGTTCGAACAGACCCATCCTCCTTCTCTACGACACGAAATCAGGCCACTCCGGCGGGCGCCCGATCAGCAAGACCATCGAAGAGAATCGAGACATCCTCAGTTTTCTTTTCTGGCAGCTCGGCGTTTCCCCGCAATAGTGCGTAGCGCCGGAGGCCCGCGCTGCGATACGCGAGGCGTGCGGCAAATGCCTTGCAATCGGTGCGTTGCAGAACTATAAGAATTACGGGGCAGCGGGGGCTGCCTAAAGGTTTGGTTTTCACTTCTCAGGCCGAGGGAAACGGAGTGGCGGGATGAAGATCAACAGGCGAAAACTGCTGTCGCTGATCGGGATGTCGCCGGCGATTCTGGCGGGCTCTGCGAGCTCCGCTGACGCTGAGGCGCAGAAAAAAGCAAAGACTGCCGCGACCAAAGGCAGCAGCGGCGAATACAAGATTGTAGGGCTCAATCCGCGCGGCGTGCCTCCACCGATTAACCTGATTCCGATGGCGACACGTCTCTCGACACTCGACGGCAAGACCGTGTATCTCGTCGACACCGGATTCCACGGCTCGGACGCGCTGCTCGAGCAAGTGGCCGGGTGGTTCAGCCGCAACAAGCCGAGCGTGACGACCGTTTTCCGCCGCAAAGCCGGCCCGTACGCCGAAGACGATCCCAAGCTCTGGGCCGAGATCAAAGTGAAGGGCAACGCGGTCATCATGGCCGTGGGCCATTGAAGCACCTGCACGCCAGCGACCGTCGGTCACTGCATAACAACCGAGAAGATGGGCATCCCGAGCGTCCCGATGGTGACGAGGGCGTTCAAGGAATTGGCGGTTCTCAACGCCGCGAAGCGCGGAATGCCGCACGACCGCATCGCATTCACTCCGCATCCCGTGTGGGGAAAAACGCCGGAAGAATTGCGCGAGTACGTCGACGGCCCCGACCCGATCAGCGGCAAGCCGCTGATGCCGGAAATCGTCGACTACCTCACTGTGCCGTTGAGCGCTGAGGAGAGCAAATCGGGCATTGTGGAGGTTTCGACCGGCCCGGCAACCTACGGGCCCGACACGCCGAAAAATCTGCAGCAGTATTATCTCGACAACGGAATGACGGACTACCTGCCGATCATTATCCCCACCGAGGAAGCCGTGGAAGAAATGCTGACCGGCACGAGCCACAAGCCCGATGAAGCGGTCGGCAAGATGGCCGCGGGCGCGTACCCGCCGTGGAGCTACACGGTGAGGCAGGTGGCCGCCAACGCGGTGATGGCAGGGGCGAGGCCCGAATACTTCCCCACCATTCTGGCGATTGCATCGTCGGGAATCGCGTCACTCTTCAGCTCGACGAATTCCTTCGCGTTCGCCATGATCATCAATGGGCCGATACGCGATAAATTGAACATGAACTACGGGATCGGCTCGCTGGGGCCGTTCGCGCAGCCGAACGCGACGATCGGACGCGCCTGGACGATCATGTCCAAAAATCTGGGGAACGGCGGAATTCCCGGCGACACATACCTGGGTTCGGTCGGCAACAACCTCAATTACAACAATGTGGTGATCGCGGAAGCCGAGGTGGATAGCCCGTGGCCTCCGTTCCACGTGCAGCGCGGATTCAAAGCCGAGGAAAACGTGGTGAGCCTGTTCCGCGGACTGGGCGTGGTGCCGGGCCAGGTCGCGCGAGGGAGCAGCGCCAACGAGAACGTGCAGTTCGATTATCAACTGAGCGATCTCTTCAGCACGTTCACGGGATTCTTCGGCGCGCTGGTGATCGCCGATCCGCTGGTGGCGAAGCGGCTGAAGGAGCAAGGCTACGACACGAAGGAAAAACTGATCGACTGGCTCTACAAAAACACGACGCAGACCGTGAAGGATTACAAGAGCCGGAACTACGCGTACTTGTTCGACTATCCGCGGGCGCTACGGGGAGACGAGCCCTGGGCAACCTGGTACAAGCTGCCGGACGACGCGCTGATTCCGCACTTCCCGAGGGCCGAGAGTTTCAATATCGTGGTCACGGGCGGACAGACGAATGCTTATCCGCAAGCGGCTAACATGAGCTATGGTGTCAGCATCTCGATCGACAAATGGGCATAGCAGATGTGGTGGACGAAGCCGAAAAGCAGATCCCTCTCTGCGTCCCGCGCCCGCACAGAACGCGGGAAAGCACAGGTGCGCGGCACTTCGCTCGGGATGACAGGTAAGAAAAGGGAGATCAATAGGTAATTGCCATGAACAGACGAAAACTGCTGTCGCTGTTGGGCATGTCTCCGGCACTGCTGGCTGGTTCCGCGGCTAGCGCGCAAAAGAAAAGCAAGACTCCTCCCGCTCAAGCGA
>JBAPOM010000373.1:0-5242 GCA_049279635.1 Candidatus Acidiferrales bacterium | reverse complement strand
GTATTCACCAGCGGCGTCCAATTCATCGCGCCGGTCGAGCCGAGATAAAATCCCGCGATGGTCGTCATCACCACCAGAAACGTGACGTCTGGCTTGGTGAGCACGACGTACGCCCACGGCTTCTCGTAGTTCGTTATCGTGGCGGCGCGTTCGTTCATTGCGCGGCCCTCACGCTTTCGCTCGCATGCGCCACCGCCGCCGAGCCCGCCCGCCGAGTCAGCCGCTCGCACGTGAGGGCGAGCAGCACGGACGCGCCGATCGTCAGCGCGCCGCCGACCACGTGCGCCGCCGTGAGCGTGACGTAGAGCGTCGTCGGCTGGACGGCCGCCAGTCCGGACGTCATCGCCCACCACGCCGCGAATCCAAGCAGAATCTGTATCCCGAAGAACATATGCAGCCACATCACGCGCCGCCGAAGGTCACGTACGCCGCGGAAACGGCTCTTCACGACCCGGCCGGTCCAGATCACCATCACGGTCACCGCGCCCGCTCCGATCAAATGCGGCACAATCCCCAGCGCGCCATGCCGGAAGGCGGCGCCGAGAAGAATCTGGCCGAGGATCACGATTGTCGTCCACCACCCCAGCGTCGTGGCGCGCGGCGAGCCGGGATCTTCCACCTGCGGCAACTCGCTCCGCCACCATGGGCTGACGTAGAGCGCGATTCCGACAAGCGTCATGAAAAAGATCTGCGCGAGCGTCGCGTGGGCGGTAGCGGAAACGATCGGAGCACCCTCCAGAACCCGGATTCCGCCCAGGATCGCCTGCGCCACGACGAGCGCGACCGCGTTCCAGCCCAGGCTCTTGGCCAGCGGCCGACGGTCCTTCGCCGTGATCCACACGGCCAGGATGAGCGTCATGATCGAGACGATTCCGGCAATCACGCGGTGCGAATATTCGAATCGAATGCCGCCCACGAAGGGAGGGATCAGCCGGTGGTACGCGAGAGGCCAGTCTGGAACGGAGTCGCCGGCATCGTTATTCGTCACCAGCGCGCCCGCCATCAGCAGCAGCACCGTGAAGGATGCAGTGGTCACCGCAAAGCGGTATAGACCGCGAGACGTTGGAGTGGAGTTTGGCGCCATCAGCCCTGTGCGATCGTGTTTAGTGTCTTCAATTGCCGCGGAAGACGTTTCATTCTATGCATCGCGCCCGCAAAACGCAAAACTTTCTGCCCGGGCCTTCGAGACAAAATCTTTAGGGACTCACCGCTCCCTTCGTTCCTCAGTGCAGGGAGACGCAGAGGGCGCAGAGAAGCAAGAAAGGCATAGCTCGGGAAAGCGGACGGCTTGCATCAAAGAAACGCCGATGGCCGGCGAAGCTTGCACGGAATGGTTTAGTGCTGCACTATTTCGTGGTGGATGATGCAACCCCCTAGCGGGGCCAATTTTGGCGGCTTTTGGACATGAAAACGCACTTAAGAGCGGGATAAATCGGCGACTTTCGGTTTGGGGCCGTCGGTGGGCCGGAGCCTGCCGCGGGCGAATGGGAGGTGAATATGGATGGCGCAATTGAGCGAAGCGAGCGAGCGCTGAGGGCCTACTCGGGTTTGATCCGGGCGGCGGATTCCGTCACGGGGCTGCTGGAGATGCAGCTCGAACCGATGCGCCTGACGCTGAGCCAGGGGCGGGTGCTGGAGGCGCTGGTGAAATTTGGTCCCATGAGCCATTTGAGCCTGGCGAGAAAAATTTTGCGGAGTAAGAGCGCAGTCGCGCTCGTGGTGAAGGAGCTTGAGAGGCGGCGATTGGTCAGCTCGCGGACGGACAAGCGCGACCGGAGGAAGCAGACAGCTCGCGTGACGTTGGCCGGAAACAAGCTGGCCGCGGAGCTGGTTCCTGTACACACGAAATTGATTCGGGCGCGGATGGCGGCGCTCGGAGGGCGGGAGCAGGAGACGCTGGCGCGGCTGTGCGAGAAATTGGTCGCGGGAGATTCGATGAAGTTCGCGGAGGAGTTCGTGCAGGCGGAGGCGGGCGAGTAACAGACGCCGTGACGGAGAGCGGTGCCCATGCGACGGCGCGTAAGACGAAAACATGCTGCGGGTGAGGCTGCGCAAAGGTGTGCTCGCTTCGCTCGCCGTCCTTCTCGAGGACCTGAGGGCCCACGCTTCCACCGTTTGCCCTTGCGGGCTGAAGCAACGACCGACGCAAACTCTCATGGGTTGTCACACACACCCTGAGAGGTTGCGTTTCCGCCGCTTGCGCGCGTCGCGGGTGCGGGGAGCACGCCTGGGCAAGCCGGGCGGCAAACAGCGGGAGGGGACCGAAAGCCCTCACGGCAACGGCGACCGTGGGCTACATTATGTAAATATAAGTGTCTCTGTTGGGGGAATAAGGCAGAAATTCCAGTCCGCGTTGAGCGCATTTGTCGGGCTACATGGCCACGCAGATTACCATCAAATGGTAGGCGCGGGATTTCGCTTCGCACTGAACAAAACTGACGGAGGAATGCATGTCACGGAGATCGATAGCAGTTGTAGTGGCCATGGTAGTTCTGGGCACGCTGGCCGTAGCTCAGGAAAAGGCACGTCCTATGAGCCCCACAGGCACCGCTTCGACTCAGGTACTCGGGAAATGGGGCGGAGTAAATCCTCGCAGCCCCCACGGCGGCAAGCTCTATGAGGGCGGCCAGTGGATTGACATCACCTACGGCCGACCAATCCTGCGAGGGCGCGATCCGTGGGGCTCCGGCGCCGACTACGGCAAAGCTCTCCTCTTGGGCGCGCCCATCTGGCGGGCTGGCGCCAACCTTTCGACCCGCCTCAGAACCGACGTGCCCCTGGTCATCAACGGCACCACCGTCCCGCCCGGCGAATACAGCCTGTTCATCGACCTGAAGCCGGGTAACTGGACCTTCGTGGTTTCCAACTGGCCTGCGGCGCAGAAATATGACCCCAGCAACAAAGGCGCGCTTTGGGGCGCGTTCGACTACACTCTCGACAAAGACGTCGTCCGCGCGCCCATGACAATGACGACGCTGCCCTGGTCCCGCGACGAGCTTACCTGGGAGTTCCTTGACATGACCGACGCCGGTGGCTCCATGGCCATCAGCTGGGGGAAACAAATGGCGTCCGTTCCGTTCACCATCGGACACTAAGATTCGGTTCGGAACATCACGTTGAAAAGTGGACTTAAGACATTATAGGAAGGGTTCCGACCGGACGATTGGGATTGAGGGATTGGACGTATGGCAACACGAAGGAATAAACCGCAAATCGTTCCGAGCTCGGGAAATGTTTTCGCCGATCTGCGTCTGCCGCAGGCCGGGGAGAAGCAGACGAAGGTGCGGCTCGCCGTGGCCATCAATCAAATCATCGCGGGACAGGACCTTTCGCAGGCGGCCGCTGCGCGTCGCCTGAAAATCAATCAGCCGAAAATTTCCGCGCTCGCGAATTATCGGCTCGACGGCTTTTCCGTCGAGCGACTGATGCATTTCCTCACGGCTCTCGACCGCGACGTCGAAATCGTCATTCGCCCCAAGCCCCGCTCGCGCAAAGGCGCCCGGATCCTCGTCACCGCCGCGTGATTCTGCCTCTGCGGTCCCTCCTGCGGGCAATGCAAAACAGACAAAACAAGCTGTAGAATGGTCCGCAAGACTCGCATGCTTCGGAAAGACTCATGACTGCTGCGACGGGATCGACGCAAATCACGCGCCCAAGGCAGCGCCCCTACGGAAGCAAAACCGGGAAGCAGGATCAAGAAGCAAAACCGAAAGGCAAAACCAACAAGCGAAACCCGCCCACCTGCCCTTCACGTACTTCAGGGTAAAAAGGCGGCCGCTACGAAGGCGACTTCCGTAAAAAAAATGAGCGGCTCGCGGGGGTTTTCTGCGAGCCGCTCATGGGGTGGCGTGGGTGGAATCGGGCCCCCGCGGGCCACTATGTTTTAGGGGCGTGCGGGCTTTGACTCTTCTTGTTTCGGCGCACTCTCGTGTGACTGCTCGGGCTTTGGCGCGGCTTGTCGCTGGGGCGCGGCCTGGCGTTGCGGGGCGGAAGCCTTCGGCGCAGGTTCCGCGCGGGGAGGAGCAGCCTGACGTTCCGGGCGTGGGGTCGGGCTCGCGCGGACGGGCTTGACCTCAGGGCGTGGCGTCTCGGCTCTTGCAGCGGGCTGAGCGCGCGGAGCAGGCCGGTTCTCGGCTGCCCGGTTTTCGCTCGCCTTGTTCTCGGTTGCGCGAGTTGAAGCGGCTCTGTTCTCGTTCGCCTTGTTCTCGGTTGCACGAGTTGAAGCAGCTCTGTTCTCGTTCGCCTTGTTCTCGGTTGCACGAGTTGAAGCAGCTCTGTTCTCGTTGGCCTTGGTCTCGGTTGCACGAGTTGAAGCAGCTCTGTTCTCGTTGGCCTTGTTCTCGGTTGCACGAGTTGAGGCGGCCCTGTTTTCGTTGGCCTTGTTCTCAGTTGCACGAGTTGAAGCGGCCCTGTTTTCGTTGGCCTTGTTCTCGGTTGCACGATTTGCAGCAGCCTTGTTTTCGTTCGTTTTGGTCTCGGTTGCGCGAGTTTCGGCGCCTCGGTTTTCATTCGCCTTGGTCTCGGTTGCGCGAGCGGTAGCGGCGCTGCGCTCGGCGGTTCTATTCTCGGCCGTGGCTCCGCGGGCTGCTACGACGCCCTTGCCGGAAAACTCTCCGGGCCTGGAGGTTGCCGCGATCATCGGATGGCCGTGATTGACAGACGCCAAGAGTTCATGGTTCTGGCTGGCATCGCGTTCATGGCTGGACTGCGCGGCCGTACGCTGCTCGTGGCGTCCGCGAGCGAAAGATTGTTGTTCGGCGGTGGGACGGGCGTTGATTCCGCCGGATCCGCCGTTATAGCTGACGTAGTTTGTCCTGTTGGCGACGCTCCGGCGGTAGGTGTTGTGAAAATTCCTGCCGCGGACGTTGTTGACGTACGTGTTGTACCTGAACTGATTGCCGTGCCAGTAGCCGCCCTGGTATCCGACGCCACCGTAGCCGAAGCCATAGTTGACGCCGCCGTAGAAGCCGACTTGAGGGCCCCAGTAGCCTTCATTCCAGCTATACGCACCGTCGCTCCATCCCCAATAGCCGGGAGTCCAGAGCAAGCCGACGGCGGGTGGCTCAACCCAAGTGCCAGGCACCCAGTAGTAATCATCGTCACCGCGCGCCCAGTAGCCGGGCATCCAGAGATAGCCTTCCTGGGGGCAAAGCGGCTGCGCGTAGACAACCAGCGGCGGCGGGGCGATGGTGATCGCGACGCGGAACTGGGCGAAGCACGTCACTGGTGTGAATAGGAATAT
>JBAPOM010000372.1:0-11275 GCA_049279635.1 Candidatus Acidiferrales bacterium | reverse complement strand
CACCAATCCCGCGTTCGCCTCGACGAATTCACCTCATTCACTCGATCTCGTGCATCGCATGCAGGACTTCGATTTGACCCTGTTGCCGCTATCCCGCATCCGCTTCCGGCTCGGATATTCGCGCAATGTGGAGGAAGGGCCTGCACTCACCACGGAAGACGCCACCGTCGAAATCCCGATGGCTCAGAATTTCGAAGAGACGACGAACGCATATCGTATGGGCGTGGATTTCAAAGTCCTGCCGAAAACCACAGTTTCCTACGATCAGTTCCTTGAATGGAACAAGTACGATACCAGCGACTCGCTCGCCAACACGCCGTTTCTAGTCCAAAACAGTCAGTTCCCCGGCCCACTGCCCGTGAATATGGGAGTCAACTGGTATTACGCGCCTACTGGCACTGCTGCCGGCACGACTGGTGTTGGCGGTACTGGCGCCCTGAGCCTATCGGCCATCCCCTGCGCCACGCCGTTCCAGGCCTCAGGTTTCGTGAACAACGCAACCGGAAGCAACGCAGTCACCACAGGCGGTCTCACATCGGCAACTGTGGGTTGCAAGATGGTCCAGTCGTATACGAGGACTTCCCCCGCGCGGAATTTCATGCCCACGGAGCGGGTGAGCTTTCAGTCCACAGATATCCCAAAGCTTGAGATGTCAGGTTCGGCCAGCTACACCAACGCCGCCAATCGAGTCGCGAACCTCTACGATTCGATAAACGAATGGACGGCCTCCACGACAAGCGAGGTTCGCGACTCGATCGTTTCAGGTCCGTCAAACGCCAACGAAATCTTTGCGCACGCGGATTGGTCTGCCATTTACTCGTTTACCCAAAAACTTCGGCTCCTCGATAACGTTCATTTTGACCAATGGCAAAATCCTGGACTAAACCCCCAGACGACAACGGATCTATTCGCCATGCAAGGCTCGGTCGCCGGTCAGACAGGCATACTGCTGCCAATAGCACAATTTGCGCTGCCGGGGGTTCCTACCGGGACGAATACGCCGACATTCGCCAGTATCTGCCCGAACACCGGCACGGCGGCGGCACCCATCTACCTTTCGCCGACTTGCCCGCAGCACCAGAGCTACGGTGCGACCGGTAACGTCAGTGCTACCTCGAGTGCAGCCGCTGACGCCGCAACCTCGTTGACGCAGAACTTCCTTGGACAAAAACGGCTATCGAACACCATCCAACTCGAAGTCGATCTGACGAACCGCATCACTGGTCGGATCGGTTATATGTACGAGGATAACCGGATCAGCCAGTACTTCGCCAGTCAAACACTGGATGATATCTATTACCCCGGCGGAGCCGGCGGCACGATGGCAAACGATTATTATGCCGCGCGCGGGAA
The DNA here is from genome assembly GCA_049279635.1 of Candidatus Acidiferrales bacterium. GTDB lineage: Bacteria > Acidobacteriota > Terriglobia > Acidiferrales > UBA7541 > Palsa-295. Next base: position 9,922 of record JBAPOM010000372.1, on the reverse strand, counting down.
TTGCCCATACACCACGGGGACGACCACTTTCAAACCCGCCGCTGGTGGCACGTGCGCCCAAAATACGGACGGCTCGGTTACATGGACTGCTTCTCAGGCTACGATAAATTCGGCTCTTGATGTGCCTCGCCAGAACTTTCCGATCAACGAGCACGTGGGTCTCTTCGGCCTGACACTGCGGCCGATAGATACGCTGCGAGTCGATAGCGATTTCCAATTCGGATATACCGATTACTCGTACACGCGAACTTGGCCGCGGCAAATCCAGAGCTACAAGGTTCACGCGAATTATCGGCCGCGGACGTGGGCGACCATCGACGCTGCGGTCGATATTCATGAGAACCGCGACAACGTCTATCAAGTCAACGATCTCGAGCACGCCCGGACGTACAGTATTGCCTTGATGCTGGCGAATCCGGATTCCAAGTTTGCCTTCAACGTCGGATACAATTACACCGATCTCCAGTTGCAGGCCTACATTTGCTTCAACGACGGTTTCGGGTCGATGACGAACGTTGGTACTGGAATCGGTCTGCCAATGTTTCCATCGACGGGACCGGGGTCATGCGCCCTCGGCAATACCACGCCGGATAACCTTCAGGGTGGAACGGAGTTCTACTCCAGCAAGCAGCATTACGCCTACAGCGACGTGATGTACAAGCCGATGAAGCGAGTCACAATAAGCCTCGGATATTCCGCGACATTTGTTGGCGGCACCTCGGGGGTGATCAATCCTGTGGTGGGACCCGGGGTCCTGTCCTTGGATCCCCTGGAGCCTAGCGGTACCTTGGCATTCAATTACCAGAGGCCTTTCGCTTTGGTCGAAGTCAAGGTTTACAAGGGCCTGAGCTACAAGACGCAATGGAACTACTACGGATACAACTCCAAGGGGCCAATAAATACCAGCATCCCCATCACCGGGGGGACTTACTCGCTCGAACCGATCGGTGCTCCAGATTTCAACGGTAGTACAGCGACCTTCTCGGTTCGCTATGCCTTCTGATGTGTGATCGAGGAGGTAAAATAGAAGGGGTGTGGAGCTCATGGTGAGGGAGGCGGCTAAGCTAATGTGGCGAGAGGTTTGTGGGCGGATGAGTGGTTCACGGAGCCGAAGATACTTCTGGGCATTGCCTCTGGCTGTCTCGCTGTTTGCATTCTCGTTGCCGGTTTGGGCCCAGGGCGAAGGAGCTGCGCTCTTCAAATCAAAATGCGCCGGCTGCCACAGTCCGGACGGCAGCGGCAGCGGTCCGGCGGGCAAAGCGATGCATCTGCGTGACCTTGGTTCAGCAGAGGTGCAAAAGCAAAGCGATGCGGAACTTACGGCAATTACTACCAACGGCAAGGGCTCGATGCCGGCGTACAAGGGCAAGTTGACTGATGAGCAGATCAAGCAGGTCGTTTCGTTTATTCGCAGCCTAGCCAAGAAAGGCTGAGGAGCATTCCGCTTCTGATGAACTTGAGTGATTGTATGCCGCTGTCGAATTCTCTTTTTCGGGTTCGAAATAATTCCTGGTCTCGACTAATTCGGCGGCGCAGATTATATTCGTAGCCACTTCTGAGGAGGAATAGGATGAATTGTTCTCGAAGTCGAATGCATTGGAGGGCGTTCCTGTTGGTTCTCTGTTTGATTGGCCTTTCCGCGCCGGTATGGGCGCAGGGCGAAGGTGCCACTCTGTTCAAGTCGAAGTGCGCTGCCTGTCATGGCGCCGACGGCACCGGCAACACGCCCGTCGCCAAAGCGATGCACATTCCCGATCTCACCTCGGCCGCCGTGCAGAAGCTAACCGACGCGGAACTCACCGCCGCCATTACCAACGGCAAGGGGAGCATGCCCGCCTACAAAGACAAACTCTCCGCCGATCAGATCAAAGAAACCGTCGGCTTCATCCGGGAGCTGGCCAAGAAGAAATAAGACGTCTGCCGCCGCATAGCGCCGTCGTCTCGCGTTCCGCTACCCGCTTCCGGGAGGTTTCATGTTTGGGCCAACGGGAATTCTCATCGCGCCGACTGTCGCGGCGCTGTTGGCGATTCCCTTGTTCCTCCGCGCTGCCGCTGCCGCCTTCGGCCTCTGCTCTCCTGGGCGAGTCGTTTGGAGTAGCACGCACTTGACGCTGCCGCAGGCCTTCTCCTGCGCAAATGCGGAACGCTGCATTTCCGTCGCCCCCTTCGCCACAGAGGAACGACCTTGACGCTTCTCGATCGTCTCGTTTCCTGGCTTCGTCCCGCCGCGTACCTCGGTCGAAACTGGCTTTCGCTGATCGGAGCCATACTGACCACAACCTCAGCCATCACCATGATTGCCTTCTGGCTTTTCGAAATCGTGGTCGGCGGCGGGGCAGGAACGTATCCTTACGCCGGAATCATACTTTTCCTGATCCTTCCCGGCTTGTTCGTCCTTGGTCTGCTGTTGATGCCGCTCGGGGGATTGATGCGACGGCGAGAGCTGCTCGCGAGCGGCAAGCTTCCCACAGTTTACCCGCGGATTGACCTGAACGATGCGATGCTGCGCAAAGCTGTCACCTTGATTGGGTACGCCACGTTCGCCAACATCGTGATCTTCACGATCGCCTCGTATCGAGGCGTGCAGTACATGGATTCCGTGCGCTTCTGTGGCGCCACGTGCCACACGGTCATGCAACCTGAGTACACCGCGTATCTCGATTCGCCGCATTCGAGGGTCGCCTGCGTCGATTGCCATATCGGAGCCGGTGCGTCCTGGTTCGTCCGATCCAAGGTCTCCGGGGCCAAGCAGGTTTTCGCGGTGGCTTTTCATGACTATCCGCGCCCGATTCCGTCGCCCGTTGAGCAGCTGCGGCCAGCGCGGGCGACCTGCGAACAATGCCACTGGCCCCAGCGTTTTATCGGCAACCCCATTTTGATCATCAATCACTACGCCGACGACAAGGACAATACGCCCTCCACAACCGTGTTGCTCATGAAGGTAGGCGGAGAACACGGGCAAGGGGAGGACGGAATCCACGGCCACCATTTGAACCCCGGGGTTCGGATCACGTACATTGCGACCGATCAGAAGCGGCAGGTGATTCCGCAGGTCACATATACCGATCCTACGGGTAAGAGCGTTGTCTTCAATTCAACGGATACGAAAGCGACGCCGGAAGAACTGGCACGCGGCGAGCACCGCACGATGGACTGCATGGACTGCCACAACCGGCCGACACACACATTCGAGCTGCCGGATCGCGCGCTCGACGAGGCCATATCGCGGCAGCAAATCAGCGCCAGCCTGCCATTCATCAAGAAGCAAGCGCTCGAGGCGCTCAAAGCGGACTACCCGGATCGCGATACGGCGAAAGAGCGCATCGCGCAAACCCTTCGGAATTTCTACGCCACGAACTATCCGCAGCTGGTGGCGTCGCAAAGCGCGCAGCTTGACTCGTCCATTGCCGGCGTGCAGGCCATCTATTTGCGCAACGTCTTCCCAAAAATGGACGTGACTTGGGGCACTTATCTCAACAATCTCGGGCACACGGATTGGCCGGGATGCTTCCGCTGCCACGACGGCAGCCACGTTTCCGCCGACGGCCAGACGATTCCCAATGATTGCGATACTTGCCATCACCTTCTGGCGGTCAGCGAGCAAAACCCGAAGGTCCTCTCGGACTTGGGGATGAAATAGTTCATGGTTTGGCGGCGAGTCGTTTGCCTGCCTCGCGTAGTGCCCAGCAGACTGGAGCGAACATGCGTTGGCCACTAGCGGCCGTGCTCATTCTCGCTTTCGCTGTCCCCGCTGCTTCCGCGCAGGACAACTCCGAGTGCCTGGCCTGCCATGGCCAGCACGACCTGCAGGACCAAGCCGGCCATAGCGTTTATGTCGATGGGACGGCGCAAAAGGCCAGCATTCACGGGACTCTGCCATGCACGGGCTGCCACGCCGACATCAAGGGCTATCCGCATCCGGAACATCCCGCCGCTGTCAACTGCAGCACCTGCCACGCGGATGAAGCCAAGGATGTCACCGAAAGCGTCCACGCGAACGTCAGCGCGAACACCTGCCTGGGGTGCCATGGCGACGCGCACTCCATTGTGCCGGTAAACGATCCTCAATCCCCTGTTTTCACGCTGAACATACCGAAGACTTGCGGATCATGTCATGGCAATCCTGACATGGCCAAGAAGTTTGGCTTTCCCAACGTTTATGCCATGTACATGGATTCGATTCATGGCTTCGCGCTGACCAAGGACGGGTTGCTCGTGGCGGCGTCGTGCGCGAGCTGCCATGGAACACACAAAATATTGAGCCACACGAATCCTGAGAGCCGAACTTACCACACGAATATTCCGGCCACTTGCGGCTCGTGCCACAACGGCCCCGAAAGGGCGTATTTCGCAGGTATTCATGGCCAGCAACTGAAAGCCGGAAATTCAAAGGTTCCCGTCTGCTCGGACTGCCATACGGCGCACCAGATCGTTCAAGTGCAAACCGTCTCCTGGCAGATGGAACGGTCGGCGACTTGCGGGAACTGCCATCAGAAGCAATACGCGACCTACCTCGACACGTTCCACGCCCAAGTCTCGGCTTTGGGATACACCGAAAGCGCCCATTGCTGGAATTGCCATCGCGAGCACGACATCCTCCCGGCTTCGGACCCGCAGTCCACAATCGCACCCGGCAATCTGGTGGCTACTTGCGGCCAGTGCCACGCGGGAGCGACGACGAGTTTTGTCAGCTACCGTCCGCACGCCGATCCACGTGACTTCAAGTCTTTCCCGGCGCTCTATGTTTCGGCGCTATTCATGAATCTGCTGTTGCTTAGCATCTTCAGCTTCTTTGGAGTGCACACACTTTTGTGGTTTATCCGCTCCTATTTCGATCGCCGCAAGGCGGGCGCTCATGCAGAGAGCGGTGATTAGCGCGAGGCAATGATGAACGAGAACAACCCTAGCAATCGCTACTACACACGGTTCTCGCTCGGCCAGCGATACCTCCACGGCGTCATTATGAGCACCTTCGTCGGCCTGGCCTGTACGGGAATGGTTCTTCGCTTCAGCCACACCGCATGGGCGCCTGCGTTCGCGCATGCGGTCGGCGGCTTCGCCGCCATTCTCTATTTCCACAAATTCTGCGCCGTGCTGTTGACCGTGGCATTCCTGATTCACGTGGGAGATGTCGTCGTCTACCGGGGAATCATCAAGCGAGACATCGGCATTTTCTGGGGACCGAACTCGATGATCCCTCAGCTCAAGGACCTCAAAGATCTCATCGGCCACTTCCGCTGGTTCTTGTGGCTTGGACCGCGCCCGAAGTTTGACCGGTTCGCCTACTGGGAGAAATTCGACTACTGGGGCGTCTTTTGGGGCATGGCGGTGATTGGATTCTCGGGTTACGCCATGTGGTTCGCCCCGTTCTTCGCGAAGTTCTTCCCGGGCTCGTGGCTCAACATCGCACTCCTGATCCACGGAGAGGAAGCGCTGCTTGCAGCGTGGTTCATCTTCGCCATCCACTTCTTCAACACGCATCTCAGGCCGGGAAGCTTTCCGATGGATTTGGTGATTTTTACCGGGCGAGAGACGGAAAACGAGCTGAAGGAAAAACATCCCGAAGAATATCAGCGGATGTTGGCGAAGGGCCAATTGCAGGCGGCGCAAACGGATGCGCCGCCGCAGTGGCTCACGATTCTGGGCAGGCTGATTGGCGTCGTGGTCATTTCGAGTGGTTTTGTGCTGCTCGTGCTTACTCTGGTTGCGTTCTTCAGGAGACAATGACCGCGGGTTTCACGCGGCCGTCATCGATCAACTTAGAGCCTCGGCGAGTTGCTCGCTCCCCGAGCCCTGCCTTTTTGTGAAACTTCCGCGCGCGTGCGGCCCAGCGATCCCTGTCCGCGGGCGATGGGCTATTTCCCTTGCAGCGACGCCAGGTAATCGCAGAGGTTCTTGATGCGCTGTTGGACAACTCTTTCGTTCTGATTATCGAACGAGCGGAAGATCGGCCCCCACGTCGGCATATCCGACGAACCGTGGGCGGTGACGCCTGGCCCAAACTCTAGGATGCTCGCCACGTAGTCGTACGGGAATTTGCCCAAATGGCGTTTTGCGAGCGTCGTCAGATCCGGCGGCGGCGTCTTCAGCAAAGCCGCCAGCGGACCATGCCCCTTCGCATCCGCGCCGTGGCAGACGGCGCAATACTGTTTGTACATCTGCTCGCCCGACGGCATATAGGTCGGCGGAAGCTGTGTTTGGTCGACGCTCAACCCGGCGCCGGCAACGCACGCGATCGACAACAACGCAGTCACCAAAATGAGGGGTCGAATCGCCATAAATCCTCCACGGCCTATCGGTATACTACTTCGCCTGCAGCGACTGGATGTAATTCGTGAGCCGCGTAATTCTCAACTTCACCTGGGCTTCGCTCAGTCGCTTGATCTTGAAGTCGTCCCCCCACACAGGCATTTCGGCCGGCCCGTGCGCCGGCAGTACAACGCCGTTCCGCAACACGCTCGACACATAGGCGTCGGGAAATGTGCCGCCGTGACGCTGCGCGAGCGTCGTCAGGTCGGGCGGCGATCTGAATGGATAAGGCGCGGGCCCGGTCCCCTTCAAGTCGTTCCCGTGGCACACGGCGCAGCGCTGCGCGTATAACTCCGCGCCCGAGGGAGTATCTTGGGCCGCGACCTCCTGGATCGATTCCAGATATTTCACGAGATTTTCGAGCCTGACGTTCCCGCGGTCCACGTCGGCTTCAATCTGATGAAAGACTGGGCCCCAGATTGGCATTTCGCGGGAGCCATGCGCTGTAACAACTTTGTCGCCCATGATCACTTCGCGCACGTATGCCGCCGGGAACTGTCCTCGATAATTCCTTGCAAGCAGGGTTAGGTCGGGCACCTTGGCCTTCAGCGCGGGCGCTGCGGGCCCCGCTCCTTTGCCGAGTATGCCGTGGCACGAGGCACAGTAGGCTCGGAAGAGATCCGGCCCCTCGGCGGAGCGGATTAGCGGAATTGACTCCTGTTCCCCCTTCGGCGCGGTTTGAGTCTGCCTCCCGGCTCCCGTGAGAATCACGCTGGCCAACGCAATTCCCAGCCCAAGAAACAGGGTCTTCTTCATTCTGCCGTCCACCCTCTTCACTGTGGTCGTCCCTCCTTCAGCGATTGTGGTGGCGCTGTCCGTACTTCAACCATCTTCTACGTGGAACGCGCTTGCGCCGCTGTGATCCTTGTCACGTCGGGTAGTGACCTTAGGTAACGGAGCAGCCACCGATATGTGAGCCACGTCACGGTCGCAGTTCCGAAAAGCTCGGATGATCTCAGAAAGGGTTGCTTCTATGAAACGCATCGCGATCGTGAGCAGCGGCGGCGACGCTCCCGGGATCAACGCCGCCATTCGAGCCGCCGTGCGAACAGCCATGGACAAGGGATGGGAGGCTTTCGGGGTTCGCCACGGATATCGCGGCCTTGCAAACGGCGAGTTTCTCCCTTTAGGGCTTCGGGACGTCGGCGGAATCATTCAGCATGGCGGGACCATCCTGGGCAGCAAGCGATACCCTGAATTCAAAGCCGACGAGGCGCAATCGCATGCCATTCGATTTTTGCGCCAGCGTGAGATTGACGCGCTCATCGTGATTGGCGGCGATGGCTCGCAAGCCGGCGCTCATGCCCTCTCGCAGAAAGGCCTCCCCGTCGTGGGAATCGCCTCAACCATCGACAACGATCTGTGCGGCTCCGAAATCACCATAGGCGTCGATACGGCGCTCAACGTGGCCTTGGAAGCAATCGATCGCATCAAAGTGACGGCTTCCTCTCACGAGCGCGCCTTTCTTGTCGAGGTGATGGGACGCAATTGCGGCTACCTCGCGCTCATTGCCGGGATTGCCGGCGGCGCCGAATGCGTCGTTCTTCCCGAAGCTCCGGTTGATCCGGAGACGGTCGCCCAGGATTTGCTTGCTGCCTACGAGCGCGGAAAAGCGCACGCCATCGTCGTCGTTGCCGAGGGAGCCTGCTACAACGCCGAGGGCCTCAGCCGCTATTTCCAGGAGCATCGCGAACGCCTTGGCTTCGAGCTGCGCGTGGTGAAATTAGGCCACGTCCAACGCGGCGGCACGCCGGGCGTCTTCGACCGCCTGCTCGCCACCCGCATGGGCGACGCCGCCACCGACTGCATCGCGCGCGGCGAATTCGGCGTCGTAGTGGGTCTCATCAAGGGCGCGATGGCGGCAACGCCTTTGGCGGAAATCGCCGGCAAAAGAAAAACTCTCGATTCAAACCTACTGAATTTGGCGCGAATCCTTGCACGATAGCGGTTGGTAGGGGCGGTGGGGATCGGAAACAACAATGCGGGGATTACAAGGGCTTACAAGGAAGACGAGGAAACGTGAAGTCATTGAAAAATAACACAAGGGAACACAACGGAATTCTTATTGCTCCCTTAAAGCTCCCTCGTTTTCTCGGCCCTGGTTTTCCAACCCACTGCTTTGAGCGGAACGTCGGCTTCGGACCAAACTTTGCGGCGCGGATGGCAAGCCGACAAATATGTTCGGATGTTTGGCGTTGGGCGACTAGGTTAAGTGCCCGGCTAACACTGGTGCCACCTCGCTCGCTCAGGTCTCGCGTGTGGGGATCGGCACCACATGTGGCGGGAACGCGCGGTCCATCATCGGCCGCAGGTCTTCCCCACCATAAAGCGTCGCGGACAGCCAGATCAACAGCATCATACTTCGATTCTCCTAGAACCGAAATTTAGAAGGGCGCGAATCACTAATGCTTCCCAGTCCCAATCACGCCGGAAGCATTTCGTTTGGGGGTTGGCCACAATAACGACCTGATGACCCAGATACCTTAAGAAGTGCTGCAGGGTTGCGTTGCGCCTTGACCAACAGTGCTTGCTCTCGGCTATGACCACCAAAGAACCTGGTCGCAAGGCGTGCCGCAAGAATGTGAATTTATTACGGCAGAGCAAGAGTTGAACAATAACCTCGTTTCCCCGAATACCCGAAGCGTAGACGAGCCTATGCAGGCGGCGTTCAAGGAGATCGACTGGAACTGGCAGTTGGTCCAACGGCAATTGCGGAGGAATTTCTTCGGTCGATAGCAGAACGACCTCCGCTCCCAAACCTGTCGCCAAGTCCGCTGCCGTACGCAGCGCGGCAATCGTAGCTTGGGAGGTCGTGTGGACCACTGTCACGCGAAAAGGCGGGCGGTGTGACCTATGGTCGGAGCCGCTGCCCCTGAATGAATTCTGGAAGACCGCACCCAGATTTCCGCCCTGGTGAACAGTTTTCACGATTGGGCACGATACACCTGGCACGCTGAACTAGAAATAAACGTACCCTCACAAATTTATAAACGAGGCGAGAGCGGATTCAGCGTTGGAGCGGTTCGATCTTGGGAACGGCCGCCCGACAGGAGAGGGTCGGGCGGCCATGGGACAGCTACGACACCAGCCGCAGCACTGGATGGCCGACCCATGCTTTTGGCCGAACTCAGGGAGCATCCGCAAGGATTCCGATACTCGAACGACACCGCGTAGAGCCACGTCCAAAATTGAAAAAGACGGCCAGCGAAGACACCTCGCTCTCTTCTGCTTGCGCTTCGAATCAAGAAACAAGTTAACGAGCACATAGAGTAGGAAGATCACAGCGACGATACAAATCCCCAGAAAGACTCGGGTCGCCACACCGCACCTTCACACGACTCTGCCTTCAGTTCGCTTCTTTAAAGGTAGCGTTTTCGGAATCAACGACGCATAAACACGGCCTAAGAATCTTATAAACAGGCAGAGGTGAGCTTCCGCACTTTTTCCGGGTCTGGCGATTGCGAAGGAAAGCAAGACTATACTGTGGATGGTTGGTGTTGGTGCTGGCGCCTACGTTCAGCAAGAACAATAACGCGAATATCCTTAGCCTTGCGGACAATTCGCGGAATCAGGTCCTTACCTAGCAAAAGGCCCCATGAGCGATGCTTGGGCC
>JBAPOM010000371.1:0-6977 GCA_049279635.1 Candidatus Acidiferrales bacterium | reverse complement strand
CGTTATAGCAATTGATCCACACGGTGCCTGCACGCAGCGCCGCCGCGGTGCGATGCGCCTTCTTGATGTCGCGCGTCCAAACGGCGGCCGCCAACCCGTACGGCGTGTTGTTGGCCTTGGCGATCAGATCGTCGACATCGCTGAACGGCATCACCGTCACCACCGGCCCGAAAATCTCCTCGCGCACCACCTTCATCTTCTCATTCGTGTTGACGAGCACCGTCGGCTTCACGAAGTAGCCTTTGTCGCCCTGACGGCTCCCGCCCGTCACCGCCTTCGCGCCTTCCGAGAATCCGGATTCCAGGTAGCTGCATACCCGGTTCATCTGTTCCTCGGAAACGACCGGCCCCATGTCGCTGGTGGATTCCATACCGGGACCCACGCGAATCTTCGAAGCAAGCTGCGAGACGCCGTCAACGACCTTGTCGAATTGCTTATCCTCGACGTAAAGCCGCGAACCAGCGCAACACACTTGGCCCTGATTGAAGAAGATCGCGTTCGCGGCGCCGGGAATCGCGCTTTCGATCTCGGCGTCCTGGAAGACGATGTTCGGCGACTTTCCGCCGAGCTCGAGCGAAACCTTCTTCAAGTTTCCGGCCGCAGCGTGAACGATCAGCTTGCCCACTTCCGTCGACCCGGTGAATGCGATTTTATCGACATTCGGATGTGCCGCCAGCGCCGCGCCCGCCGTCTCGCCGTAGCCCGTCACGATATTGACGACGCCGTCCGGAATCCCTGCTTCCTGGATCAATTCGCCCAGCATCAGCGCCGTCAGCGGCGTCTGCTCGGCGGGCTTCAGCACGACGGTGCAGCCGGTAGCCAGCGCCGGCGCCAGCTTCAGCGTCGCCATAACCATCGGGAAATTCCACGGGATGATCTGCCCGACGACGCCGATCGGCTCGCGCAGCGTGTACGCAAGGAATTTCGCGCCGTGCGCCGAAATCGGAATCGTGCTGCCCTCGACTTTCGTTGCCCAGCCCGCGTAGTAGCGCAGTTGATCGATCGAGACCGGAATATCCACCATGCGCGTGAGCCCGAGAGGCTTGCCCTGATCGAGGCATTCGAGCTGTGCGAATTCTTCGACGCGCTTCTCGAGCAGGTCCGCGAGCTTCCAGATCACGCGCCCGCGCTCGGACGGCGTGATATTTCGCCACGGCCCTTTATCGAACGCCGCGCGCGCAGCCGCGACCGCGCGGTCGATATCTTCCTTATCTCCCTCGGCGACGTGCGCCAGTACTTCGCCGGTGGCCGGATTGTAGGTCGGGAACGTCTTACCGGATGCGGCGTCCACCCATTTTCCATTGATCAACAGCTGCCGCTTTTTCGCGACATACTTGCTTACATTCTCATCGACAGGAATCGCTTGCGTCGCAGTAGCCATTTTTCCTCCCCTTCCGTTTTTCCCCCGAGGCGCATCTTAGACCGAAACCTTAGCGATTGAATAGCCCAATGTAGACCGCGCTGCCGAGGACGTGCCCCTTCACCGCATCTTCGATCTGCTCGCGCGTGGCGCCCTTTGGCAGGTCGAGCTTTTCGTCCAGTGCCAGCAGTTCAAACGTGTAATGGTGCGGCGGTCCCGGAGGCGCGCAAGGTCCCTGGTAGCCGGGCTGGCCGGTGACATTCGTTCCTTGCAACGTGCTATCGAGCTGTGGGGTCGTCGCCGTGATGCCCTCTCCGAGCGCTGTGGCAGTTGCGGGAATGTCGAAGACGATCCAGTGCGTCACATCCGTCGGAGCCTTCGGCACGTGCGCGTCCGGATCATGCAGAATGAGGACGAAACTCTCGGTGCCTTTCGGAGCATTCGTCCAACCCATCATGGGCGAGATGCCGGTCGATATGTTGCGCGGGCCGCTCGGCGGCGGCGTGGTCGCCGCGCACGTGTATTTCGTCGGAATCCTGCTCAAATCCCGGAACGACGAGCTCCACATCAGCAGCGACGGCGGCGGTCCCGTCGGCCGCGGCGGCGCCTCCTGCGCTCGCGCGCCGAGGCTCACGCCCAAAATCAAAATGGCCCCCACACTCATCCGAACCACATTTCTCATAAACCTTCCCCCCTCCATAAATGCTGTCTTTTAGCGCGAGGCCTTGCGCCCCGGCTCTGGCTGACGCTGCAATATACTCCGCCAGCGCATGCCCTTGCGCAATAAACTTTAGATTCTTGATTTTGGATTCTGCCTTTTCGGGAGCCCTTGCGGCCATCCGCGCTCCATCGCTCCATAGGGTCGGGCCACCACGAACCACCCATCACCAGCCACCGCCTCTGTGTTACCCTCCCGTTCCGGCAAGGCCACTCGGCCTGCCGGATGCGGGAGGCATCGATGAAAATGCAATCACTACTCGTGGTTTTCGGCGTTGTGCTTTTTGTCGTGGTGGGAGTCGCGCTCGCAGGCGGAAGCGAGAGTAAGAAGGATCTCGCCACCGAAGTCGAAACTCTGAAAACGCAAGTCGCCGCGCTCCAAAAGCAGGCGCAGGCCTCGCAGGACTACATCGCCATCTCGAATCTTCAAACCGCCTACGGCTACTACGTCGACAAATGCAAGTGGGACGAAGCCGCCGACCTTTTCGCCAAAGACAGCACGCTCGAAATCGGCCTACGCGGCGTCTACGTCGGCCAGGACCGCGTGCGCGCCTATCTCCACAAGCTTCCTGATCTGAAATACGGCACGCTTTTCAATCACATGCAGCTCCAGCCCAAAATCGATATCGCGCCCGATGGCCTGACGGCCAAAGGACGCTGGCGCGCCATCATGCAGGTCGGCGTCCTCCATCGCTCGGCGCAGTGGGGCGACGCCACCTACGAAAACGATTACGTGAAGGAAGCCGGCATCTGGAAGATCAAGAAGCTCCACGCCTACTTCACCTATTACTCCGACTACTACAAGGGCTGGGACCAGGGCGGCAATCCGCCCCCAGGACCAATTCCCGGCTTCCCCCCGGATCAGCCCCCAACCGAAGTCTACAAGCTCTACCCGGACGTCTACGTCCCGCCGTACCACTACAAGAATCCGGTCACGGGCAAATGACATTGCGACCAGCATCGTCATCGGGTTCGCCCTGAGCGGAGTCGAAGGGAGGCGGGCGAATTTGGTTTTCGCCCGCCGCAGGATATCTCTTCGCGACGCGACTCCAACCTCGTTTGACCCAGCCTGACGGGCCGCGCCAGCATCCCTTCACCGGAAAACTGGGGTATAATCGCGCCACCGGAAGGCTGGCGGCAGGGTGTGCGGCAGCCGACATCTGTCCACGCGACCACCCATAAGACGGCGTTCATCGAGCGGCACGCGCGCTCGAAAGGAGTTCCCCAATGAGCCTCGACTACACGGCGGGCCAAAAACTCGGCGACTACGAAATTCTCGGAGTGCTCGGCGCCGGCGGCATGGGCAAGGTCTACAAGGTCCGCAACACGATCTCGGACCGCGTCGAGGCGATGAAGATTCTCCTGCCGAATCTCGCCGACCAGAAAGATCTCGCCGACCGTTTCCTGCGCGAAATCAAATTGCTCGCGAGCCTGAATCATCCGAATATCGCGGCCCTGCGCACCGCGCTCACACTCGATAACCAGTTGGTGATGATCATGGAATACGTCGATGGCGTCACGCTCGCCTCGCGCCTGCAGCAAGGCCCCGTGCCGGTCGCCGACGCAGTCTACTACATCGACCAGGTGCTCGCCGCGCTCGTCTACGCGCACCAAATGAATGTCGTCCACCGCGACATCAAGCCCGGCAACATGATGCTCACGCAGCAAGGCGTCGTGAAGCTGATGGATTTCGGCATCGCGCGCCCCGGCAACGAGGCCGGCATGACGATCACTGGCACCACGCTCGGCTCGCTCAACTACATGTCGCCCGAGCAAGTGAAGGGCGAATCGGTCGATGCGCGCTCCGATCTGTATTCGGTCGGATTGTCGCTCTACGAAATCCTCACGGGGCGCCTGCCGTTCCGCGGTGATAGCGGCTACTCGCTGATGGTCGCGCAACTGCAGCAATTGCCGGAGCCGCCGATCGTTCTGCGGCCCGAGTTGCCTCAGGCGTTGAACGACATCATTCTGATGGTCCTCGCGAAGGAGCCGGCAAAGCGGTTCCAGTCGGCGACCGCTTTACGGAATGCGCTGAAAACCGCGCTGCCGCAGGGCGTGGCCCCGATGGGTGCGGGCCGCTCCGGCGTGCCGTCCGCGACCACGATTTTCATGGATCCCACGGCGGCGGCGACAGCGCCTTCGGCTCCGCCGCCCACTGCGGCGGCGCATCAGCCAACGCGACCCGCGACCGTCGCGGCAGCAGCTTCCGTTTCCGCTCCGGCCGCGGCGATGCAGCCACCGCCGCCCGCAGTGCAGAAAAGCCATCGCGGCCTGTGGATGGCCGTTGGAGGAATCTTGGTCGTGGCGATTCTCGCGGGAGCCGCCGTGTACGTGCCGCACCATGCGAAGACGCAGGCCGGCGCGTCGAGCACCTCAACGTCATCGACGCCGAGTGCGGTGCCTGCCCCGACAGCGCCGCCCGCTCCTGCGCCGTCGGCGCCTTCCGCGGCCGAACAAGCCGCTACTGCGAAAGCAGTCCAGCAAGCTGCCGCCGATAAAGCTGCCGCCGATGCTGCCGCAGCGCAGGCTGCCGCCCAAGCGGCGGCGGAAGCTGCGGCCAAGGCCGAGGTCCTGAAGGAAGCGCAAACTCAGGCGGACCAGATCAGCAGCCGCGCCGCCGCAATCGGCGCGAGCCTCGACACATTGCAGCGGCAACAAGCCGCCCAGGGCTACGGCCTGCGCGGAGACATGGTTGCCGCGCGGTCACGCATGGAGACCAATCTCGCGCACGCCGAAGCCGCCCTGCAGCAGCAGGATGGCGCGAAAGCCAAGGAGTACCTGGACAAAGCAGAAGCCGACGCCGAAACTCTCGAGCATTTCCTCGGCCGCTAGCGCGGCTCAGATCCGCAGGACGTGCAGCGGCGGATCGCTCATATAGAGCTGCTCGACGAGCGCCGCCCGCCGCTCCAGCACGTTGCGCTGGTTGAACGAGCCTTTATCCGTAATTTCGCCCGCGTCGAGTGACGGCGCCTCTTCGCAGAGAATCGCGCGCACGATCCGATTCGAGCTCCCCGTCGATTCCGCCGCAAAGCCTTCGAGCCGCGATTGAAATTCCGCGCGCACCGCCTGATTTCGCAGGATGACTGAAGGGGTCGCACCCGCGATGCCATCCACGCACAGTGCCGCGCACGCATCGAGATCGAGGAAAATCAGCGCGGCGAGGAAATCGCGGTCGTGCCCCGCGATCACCACGTCGCGGACCAACGGCGCGAAATGCCCCAGAAATCTCGCGCGCAGCGGCCCGACGCTCACCCACGTCCCGTTCGCAAGCTTGAAATCCTCGTTCAGCCGCCCGTCGAAGAGCAGCCCCTTGTTGACGTCGTTCGGATCGACGAAGCGCACCGCGTCGCCGAACCCATAAAACCCCTCTTCATCGAAGACTTTTTCGGTGAGCTGCGGCTGCCGCCAGTAGCCGGGCGTGATGTTAGGTCCGCGCACGCGCGCCTCGAGCTTCGCGCCGTGCGGCACGAGCTTCAATTCGACGCCCGGAATAGGCAGCCCGATCGTTCCGGCGCGGTCCGTTTCCCACGAGGTCTGAATCGCCATTGGCGAGGTCTCGGTGGAGCCGAGGCCCGTCGCCATGATGACGCGCTCGCCGCACGTCGCGGCGGCAAGCTCGCGGTACGCATCCCACACGGGCTGCGATAATCCCGCGCCCGCGTAAAACATCAAGCCAAGCCGCCGGAAAAAGCTCTCGCGCAGCTCGCGGTCGGCGCGCAAAAACGGCAGCAGGTCCTCGTAGCCCTTCGGCACGTTGAAAAACACGGTCGTCGAAATCTCGCGCAGGTTGCGGACGGTTTTCTCGATGGTAGGACCGGGCTTGCCGTCGTCGATGTAAAACGTGCCGCCATTGTAGAGCGCGATGCCCACGTCGTGGTTCCCGCCAAACGTGTGATTCCACGGCAGCCAATCGACGATCACCGGCGGATCGTCCTCCAGAAATCCGAAAACCTGCACGATCATCTGCTGGTTGCTGCAGATCATGCGATGCGTGTTGGTGACGGCCTTGGGCATCGCGGTCGAGCCCGACGTGAACAGGAACTTCGCTGCGCTATCCGGATCGATCTTCTCGTGCGCGGTTTCCACGTCCTTCATCGGCTCGGTCGCGTGAAGCGCGGAAAACAGCGTCGCGTTGCGCCGTGCCGGCGGCGCAGTCGTCGCCACGACCTCGACATCTTTCTCGACCACGGCCTCGATCGCCCGCCCGTAGTGCCCGCCGTGCGAAACGAACACCAGCCCCGGGGTAAGAATGTCCAGGCAGTGCCGCAGCTTCCCAAAATCCTTCGAAACGAGCGAATACGCGGGCGATAGCGGCGCGGTCGGAATCCCGACGTGCTGCCCCGCGTACGTCAGCAGAAAATGCTCGAGGTCGTTGTCCGAAAGAATCGCGACGGGCCGCTCCGCCGAAAGCCCGCGGTCGAGCAGCGCCTGCCCGATCCGGCGCACGGAATCATGGACCTGCGCGTAGGTAAGGGTGCGCCACTGCTGGTCGGCGCCGCGCTTCGCGATGCAGATTTTCAAGGGCGAGACGCGCGCCCAGTGCGCGATCCGGTCCGTCAGCACTTTCGGATACGACCGCAGCGCCTCATCCGGCTTGATCAGCGATACGCCGCCGTCGCGATGATGCAAGGTCGCGCCCGATGTCCGCATGCGCACGCGCCGCACGCCATTCGCCGTGCCGACGCCGCCCGCCCCTCCCGCCGTATGATCTCGATGGCTCATGCGCGCCGCACATTCTCCCACAGTTTCTTCACGCACTCCATGTTGGCTGCGGCGAACCCTGAGCTGATCGAGTGTCGCTCTTACCTTCCATAAGTGTGTCGATTAGACGTTACCGCCATCGTGTGTTTTCAATGAATTGCGCCGATTTCTAATCGCCCCAGTGTCGATTAGAAATCCG
>JBAPOM010000370.1:0-14354 GCA_049279635.1 Candidatus Acidiferrales bacterium | reverse complement strand
TTGCTGATCCTGCCGGCTGTATCTCGCGCGCAAAATCAGGTGATGGGGCGGCTGCAGTTCGTCGCGAAGACCGACGCCGATAAGAAATCGGGCGTCTGGATCGACAGCCAATACGTGGGGTATGTTGACGAGCTCAGGGGCGAGAAAGAGATATTTCTCCTTCCCGGCGAGCACGAAGTTTCCATCCGCCAGGCGGGGTACGAAGACTTCACGGAAAAACTCACCATCGAGCCGGGCAAGGAGACTACGGTGAATGTCTCGATGGAGAAGGATCCCAGCGCCGAGTACTCGAAGGTCACTTCCGAAATCAAACTCAAGGTGTCGCCCGACCGCGCCGCCGTGTTCCTCGACGGCGCGTACGCGGGAACCGCGCACGAATTCGGGGGCGTCGGTCGCGCCATGCTGGTGAAACCGGGCAAGCATCACATCAAAATCGATCTGCCAGGCTACCGCACCTTCGACACCGAGGTGAGTCTGCTGCCCAACCAAAAGATCACGATCAAGACGAAGCTCGAGCCCGGCAGCATCACGCAGGCCGATCCCGCGCTGAGGCATTAGCGGAAAGGGCGGGTTTGAAACCCGCCCCTACGGCCGGGTATCGATACGGTGCTCGGCGTGGCGAATCCCGCCGCTTCTGCTAGTATTCTGGCGTGACTGTGGAGCGCGAACAACTCGAAGCGGACGTGTTGATCATCGGCGCCGGGCCTGGCGGGCTTTCTTGCGCCCTGCACCTTGCGAATCTGATCGAGCAGCACACCGCCGCGAAGAAATCTCCGGCGCTCTCCGCTGAAAATATTTATGTGCTCGAGAAGGCGCGGGAAATCGGCGCGCATCAGCTTTCGGGCGCGATCATGGACCCGCGCGGGCTCCGCGAACTCGTTCCCGACTTCGAAAAATCCGCGCCGCTCGATACGCCCGTTACGGGTGATGCGGTCTACTACTTGACCGAAACCGGTTCCTTCAAGCTGCCGATCACGCCGCCGCCGCTGCGCAATCACGGCAACTACGTGATCTCGCTGAACAAGCTCGTCAAGTGGCTCGGCGGTCTCGTCGAGAAAAAAGGCGTGAATCTCTTCACGCAATTTGCCGGCAAAGAACTGCTTCTTGAAGCGAACGGCATCGCGGGCGTGCTCACCGAAGATAAGGGCGTTGACAAAAACGGCAAGCCCAAGGACAACTTCACGCCGGGTTACGAGCTGCGCGCCAAAGTGACGGTGCTGGCCGAGGGGCCGCGCGGCTCGCTCACCAAAGAGCTCGTGAATCATTTCAAGCTCGATGGATTGAATCCGCAGGTCTACGGCATCGGCATCAAGGAATTGTGGGACGTGCAGCCCGGCCGCATCGGCACCGGCTACGTGGCGCACACGCTCGGCTGGCCGCTTGGCTCAGAAATTTATGGCGGTGGATGGATCTACGGCTTGCGCGACAATCGCGTGTCGCTCGGCATGGTGGTCGGGCTCGAATATCACGACCCGCTTTTCGATCCGCACGCCGCGTTTCAGAAATTCAAGACGCATCCATTCGTGAAGAAAATTCTCGAAGGCGGCAAGCTGGTTCGCTACGGCGCGAAAACGGTGCCTTACGGCGGATGGTATTCGCAGCCGCGCAATTACGTGGATGGCGGGCTCATCATCGGCGATTCGGCGAGCTTGCTGAATTCGCAACGGCTGAAGGGAGTTCACACCGCGATCAAGAGCGGCATGCTTGCGGCCGAAACGATCTACGAAGCGCTCTGCGTGGGCGACACGTCGGCGAATGCGTTGAAGAAATATCCGGAGAAAATCGAGCGCAGCTGGCTGAAGCAGGAATTATGGGCGGTGCGCAATTTTCATCAGGCATTTCACGATGGATTGTGGAAGGGGCTGGTCCACGCGGGGTTTCAGTTCATCACGGGCGGGCGCGGCTTGATCGATCCGATGCGAGCGAAGCCCGGCTACGAGGACTACACGAAGCTGAATCGCGAGCGCACGCTGGTCGATCAATCGACGCGATTCAAGGGCGACGGCAAGCTGACGTTCGACCGACTGACCGACGTCTATCATTCCGGCACGCGGCACGATGAGGACCAGCCGTGCCACCTCGTGGTCCTCGATCCGAGCGTTTGCAGCGATCGGTGCGTGCGGGAGTTTGGGAATCCTTGCCAGTATTTTTGCCCTGCGGCCGTTTATGAGATGGCTCTCGATAGCGGCGTGCCGAAATTGAAAATCAACGCCGCGAATTGCGTCCACTGCAAGACGTGCGACATTGCCGATCCATATCAGATCATCAATTGGGTGCCGCCGGAGGGTGGCGGCGGGCCGAATTACGAGGGAATGTGACGATCCGATGAGGATCGTCACACTGAGGAGGGCGTCTTGGTGTGTCGCCCTCCGAAGTGTCACCGCGCGGGCTTCGCCGCAGCATAATGGAGCCGGCGCTACGCAGGCGCTACGCAGGCCGGGTTCTTAGCTTTCGCCGAGCTTTACGCGGATGTCGATTTTCTTCCCGTTGCGCACGACCGTCAGCGTGACGGTGTCGCCGGGCCACTCGCGATTCAGCAGGAGATTCAAATCCGTCTGGCTGGTGACGGGCTTGCCACTGATCGCGACGACGATGTCGCCGCCGATCCGCAGTTGCTGCAGGCCCGCGAGCACAATGCGGTCGCCGCCGCGCAGCCCCGCCTGCGCTGCCGGGCCTCCCGGCTCGACGCGCTCGATCAGGATTCCCTGCTTCACGCCGAGGCCGAGAGCGTCCGCAAGTCCCGGCCAGATGGCGCGGCCTTCGGCGCCAAGCGTCGCGTGGCTGACGCGTCCTTTGGTGATCAGATCTTCGGCGACGCGGCTCGCCGTGTTGATCGGAATTGCGAATCCGATTCCCACGGCCGTGCCTGACGGCGCGTACATCGCGCTGTTGATCCCGATCACTTCGCCGTGCGAATCGAGCAGCGGACCGCCTGAATTGCCCGCATTGATTGCGGCGTCGGTCTGGATTGCCTCGTCGATGAAGGTGTTGTCGCCGGTTTGCACCGTGCGGCCGAGCGAGCTGACGACTCCCGTGGTGAGCGTGCTCTCGAACCCGAAGGGATTTCCGATGGCGAGGACGCGCTGCCCGACCAGCAGATTTCGCGAATCGCCCAGCTTCAGCGTGGCGAGCTTGTGCCCGCGCGGATCGATTTGAATGAGGGCGATATCGTTGCGCGTGTCGGCGCCGATGTATTTCGCTTTGTAATGCGATTGGTCGCCGAGGATCACCTCGATCGTCTGCGCGCCATGGACGACGTGGTAGTTCGTGAGGATATGGCCGTCGGTATCGATGACGAAGCCAGAACCTGCGCCTTCGACCGGGACTGCGTTGAAGAAGAAATCGCAGCACTGGACCGCGCGCGTGACGATATTCGCCACGGCCGGCGACGCCTGCTTGTAGATGCGCACATTTTCTTGCTCGATGGGGTCGAGGGTTTCGGTCGATCCGGGCGCTTGCAGCGCTACCACCGATCCCGGCGTGCGCTGGCCGTAGTGCGTGCCGAGCCAGTACGCGCCCAGGCCGATGATCACCCCGAGAGCAAGCAGTCGCAGCGCGCGCCTCCGATTTTGTAGTGTTGTCATGTGCGTCTCAGCTCAGTGCGTCTACGCTCGCGCCCGAGAAGGCCCGGGGCTAAAGCACCTTTCGTTGGGGCGCTTTTTCGCGAGCCTAAAGGCTCACGCTTCCACCCTGTACCCCGCGCGCTTTCGCGCTCCCGCCGAGGCTAAGATGCGAGCGCTCGCGGCGAGCTTGCGCGAGGCGAAGATGCCGCGCTGAAGGCCGCGGCGCTACACTTAGGCCTTAGGCCCGCCGCTTCTTGGCCTCCGCACTCCACACTCACCTCACCTTATGCCGTGCGGCGGCCTTTTGCTCGAGCTTTGCCAGCAGCGCTTCGACTTGGCGCTCCGTCTCTTGGAGCGAGCCCGAGCAATCGATCACGTCATCGGCGAGGCGGCGCTTTTCGTCTATCGGCATCTGCGCCGCTATGCGGCGGGCCGCCTGTTCGAGGGAAAGGCCGCGTTCCTTGAGGCGCTCGACCTGCTGCTCAGGGCGGCACCAGCAGACGACCACGCGGTCGAAATACTTTCGCAGGCCCGCTTCCAAAATCAGGGCGGCGTCCTCGAAGGCGATTGACGGGCCGCCGGGACCATCAAGCCTCGCGAACCAGTCCTCTGAGATATCTCTGATGCGGGGATGAAGGATTGCGTTGAGGGCCGCGCGCTTCGCGGGATCAGCGAAAACGATCGCGCCGAGCTTACCGCGGTCGACCGCGCCGCCCGCGCCGAGAATGCCGTCGCCGAATGCGCGGACCACCGCGTCGTAGGTCGCCTGGCCGGGCTCGAGGAGTTCGTGGGAGATGGCGTCGGCGTCGAAGACCATGTAATCGCGGTCGCGGAGCATTCGATCGACCGTCGACTTGCCCGATGCGATTCCGCCGGTGAGCCCGATTCGCAGCATCAGGCACGCGAAGAAACCGCCGCGGGTGCGCGTGCACCGCGGCGCATGCGAGCCGCTTTCACGGTGTTGCTCATCAGCATGGCGATGGTGAGCGGACCTACGCCGCCCGGCACGGGCGTGTACGCGCCTGCGACTTCCACGACCTCCGGATGAACGTCACCCGCGAGAATCGAGCCCTTGGTGCGAAACGATTCGAGCTTCGCCGGAAACTTCGCGAAAATGCGCTGGGCCTCGGCTGGGTCCTTCACCACGATCTGGCCGACGTCGATCACGGTGGCGCCGGGCCGGACGTAATCGGGCGTGACCATGGCGGCTTTGCCGATTGCGGCCACGATGATGTCCGCGCGGCGCGCGATGCCCGGCAAATCCCTGCTCTTCGAGTGGCAGATCGTGACGGTGGCGTTCGCGTGAAGCAGGAGCAGCGCCTGCGGCTTGCCGACGATGTCACTGCGGCCGATCACCACGGCGTTTGCGCCCTCGATCGGAATGTTGCTGCGCTTCAGAATTTCCATGACGCCCGCGGGCGTGCAGGCCACCAGCCCGGGACGGCCCGCGACGAGACGCCCCACGTTGACCGGGTGAAAACCGTCCACATCCTTTTCGGGAATCACGGCGTCTAGAATCCGCTTGGAATCGATCTGCTTGGGCAGCGGCATTTGCACGAGGATTCCGTCGACGTCGTCGCGATTGTTGAGGTCATTGACGATGGCGAGCAGCTCTTCGGTGGTGGTGGAAGCGGGCGGCGTGATGTGAAAGCTGCCGAGGCCGAGCTTTTCGCAGGCCCCGATCTTGCTGTTGACGTAAAGCTTCGACGCGGGATCGTCGCCCACGCGCACGGCGGCCAACCCCGGCTTGATTCCCGCCGAAGCAAGCGAGGCGATTTCCGCCTGCAGTTCGGCGTAGATTTGGTCTCGAATTGCGTTGCCATTCAGGATTCGGGCTGACAAGGAGCACTCCTCGTGATGATTTGTGGTTTTTCCGGACCCGCCATCATAGCAAAATCGTGAGCAGTGAGTAGTGGTTCGTGATTGGTGGCGTGCGGCGCGGATGAGGATGGCACAAGAGACTGTTGGGTTCCTGCACGATGCGAACTCGGAGATTGTGTTCGAAACCTTGCGACCGATTTTGAGCCAAAGGTTCGTCCGAAATTTCGGTGATATCGGCAGAACTCTGGCGGCTGCGACGATTTCGGCCGCATGGCCGGTCGAGTTCTGCCGAGTGATCGCGGGCGAAGTACCGAGAATCCAGCGCGGAGTTAGTTTCCTCCGCCGGCGGGTGCTGCTGATTTCTTCGCTGTCCAGTTGATTGTGTTGCCCATCACCGAGAGAGTGCCCTTCATCGAGGCTCCGTCGACCGTGCCGGTATAATCGATCTTCATGTCGCCGTTCGGCGTGGTGCGCGTGACGGAGAAGGCGATGTTGTTGCCGGTGACGCTGCCCGTGACGGGAGCTTCGCCGCGCGCGCCCTTGAGGGTGCCCGTGAGCTTGGTGCCGTCCTGCTGGAGCGTGAGCGTCTGTGTCATCACGTTGCCGTCGCGACCCGGGGCGCTGAGATCCCAGGCGCCGGCGACGTTGGCATCCTGGGCCCGAGCGATGTGCGCCATTGAAAGAACCAAAAAGCAAAGTGCCGCAAGCAGAATGCTGTTTCTCTTCATTCGATCCTCTCCTTCGATTGAACGACGATTTTGTTGGAGCCCCGATGCCGGATGTTCCGGCATCCCTGCGCAAGCTGGACTGGGAATACAGCCACCCCTCTGCGTTACAAGGACGTTCGAGGCGGCTTTCGCGTTACATGGCGAGGTCGCTCAGCCACCCGGAAGTCCCAAAACGCAGAGCCGGCAGGACGCCGGCGCTACGCGAGCTGCGTTCCGGCCGAAGCGGAGGATCAGGGCTTTGCCTGCTCCAGTTCCGCGGCGGCGGAGTTGATCAGGGTTGTCTCGGCGTCGAGCACCTTTGAGATGCGGACGATTTCGGATGTGGCTTCGTCCCAATGGCGCTGCTCGATGGCTTCGCGAACTCCGGGGATGGTCTTCGCGTCGTATCCCGCGTAGACGCCTGGAGCGTCGATCATTTGCTTGTACCAGGGGCGGCGCAGCAGGCCCTCCTGCGTGGTGAGGCGCTGCTCGCTTTGGGCGAGCTTCGCGTTTAAATCCTGCAGCGTGGTGGGAGCGACACCGGCGGCCCACGCTTTGTCGAGCGCGGCGTGATAGCGGTCGGCGCCGCGAGCGAGGGCGTCGGTGGAATTATCGAGAGGCGCGAAATTGAGATGCGGAGGAATATCCTCGCGGGGCGGCGGATTGAGAGGGTGACGCGGATCGTTGATGGCGGCATAGAGCCCTTCGTCGAGTTCCTTGTCGCGTTCGAGGCTTTCCGCTCTCTCGTCGTCCGCCAGTTTCTTCAGTTCTTTCACGTAGCGATCGATCGTGGTGGAGAGGCCCTGGAATTCGAAGGGGAGCAGGTCGGCGTCGGCAAAGCGCATCACGGCCGTGCCGACCGTCTGGGAAAGGGCGCGACCGTACAGGAAGTCGGTGTCCGCGAAGTGCGTGTACCAATAGAAGTCGTCGTAAATCGAGTGATAGATGCCGCCGTCGTCTTCACCGTCGAATCCCAGGTCCGCGGAGGCGATTCCGAGGTGGTCGATGAAAGCAGTGTAATCGCTGCCGGAACCGAGCGAGCCCACGGGAAGATCGGCGCGATCGCGAATTTCCTGGCGGTCCGCTTCCGACTTAGCTTGCGAGATATCCAGAAATCTTTCGCGTTCCCAGATGGAGACGTGGGCTTCGGGATCCTGAATGTCGCGAGCGACGCCATTGAGGAAATGGGTTAGCGACGCTGAAGCGTTCATGCCGAGAAAGCCGCGCTCGTTGGTGTCGCTGTTGAAATAGACGACAGCGTGCTGCTGGAGTTCCGCAGCGTGGGCTTCGACCCATTCGGTCGAGCCGAGAAGGCCCGGCTCTTCGCCGTCCCACGCGCAATAGATGATGGTGCGCTTGGGACGCCAGCCCTGCTTCCATAATTCGCCCAGGGCGCGGGCCTCTTCGAGCAGCGCCACCTGACCGGCAAGCGGATCCTGCGCGCCGTTCACCCAAGCATCGTGGTGATTGCCGCGGATCACCCACTGCTCGGCTTGGTCGGTGCCGGGAAGCTTGGCAATCACATCGTAAATCGGCTTGATATCCCAATTGGCTTTGACGACCAGATGGACTTTCGCGGGACCGGCGCCCACATGATACGGAATGGGCAACGAGCCACGCCAGTTTTCGGGCGCCATGGGCCCTGCCAGCGCCGCGAGCAGAGGCTGCGCATCGGCGTATGAGATGGGCAGGGTCGGAATCTTGGTGATGGCGGGCGCGTCCTTGATCGGTAGGCGCTTGGCGTCTGGCGTTGCGCCGATGCCCGGCGTGAGCGGATCACCGGGGCTGTACGAGGGGAAATCCATGATGCTGCCGCGCTGCACGCCATCGGGCGGGCGCATTGGCCCCTTCGGGAATACGTCGCCACCGAAATAGCCGTCGTCATGGGGGTCGGAGTAAATGATGCAGCCGACGGCGCCATGCTCGGCGGCGACCTTCGGCTTGATGCCGCGCCACGCGCCCCAATACCGGGCGATGACGATAGCTCCCTTCACGGAAACGCCGAGGCGGGCGAGCTGGTCGTAATCATCGGGAAGGCCGAAGTTGACATAGACGAGCGGGGCGGTGACGTCGCCATCTGCGGAATAGGCGTTGTAGGTGGGGAGCTGCTGGCTCTGCTGATTCGAGGTGGGATCGACGGGCACGGGCGGTTCCTGAAGCTTCGCGGTGAATTCTGTGGGCTCGACGAGCTCGACGAGGCGTTCCTTGGGCGTGGGGAAAAGGACGTCGAAGGTCTCGATGTGCGCGTCCCAGCCCCAGGATTTGAACTGGGCGAGAATCCACTCGGCGTTGTCCTTGTCGTACGGCGAACCGACGTGGTGCGGGTAAGCGCTGAGGCGGCGCATGTATTCGCGCTCGTTATCCGGGCTGGGAATGGCGCGGAACTTCGTCTCCCAGTCGCGCTCGACGGGCGAGCTGGCGCGGGTGAAACCTTGGAGCGAATCCTCGTCGGCGGCGGCCGGAAGCAACAGGGCAAACACTACAATAAACGCCATCATGAACGCGCGTTTCATGGAGGCTCCATCGATTGGGATGTCGAGCGACTTTCGTATGAAGAGGCGGAAATTACAAGAATTATGTGCGAGGCGAGCAGGGCTGCCGGAGGGCCACATTTTCGACAGAACAAGAAAGATCGGGGGCTGCCAAGCCAAGTGCGTTACACTCCCTTTTTCTCAGGAGGATCGCCGGTATGAAAGGCTCGCCCAAGGTATTGGAAGAACTCAATAAAGCGCTGCGCGAAGAACTGACGGCCATCAATCAATATTTTCTGCACGCGGAGATGTGCGAAAACTGGGGCTACGAAAAGCTGTCGGAATACATCAAGAAACAGTCCATCGGGGAAATGAAGCACGCCGAAGCGCTCATGGAACGCATCCTTTTCCTCGATGGCTCGCCGACCATGAAGCCGCTCGAGCTTACCGTCGGCAAAAACGTGCAGGATATGCTGCAGAGCGATCTCGACCTCGAGATTGGCGCCGTGAAGGACTATAACGCGGCCATCCAGGTGGCCGTCGCGGAGCACGACAACGGCTCGCGCGACCTCTTCGTGGTGCTGCTGAAGGACGAAGAGGACCACGTGGACTGGCTCGAAGCGCAAATGCACCAGATCAAGGAACTGGGCTACGAGCGGTATCTCACCATGCAAATGGGCGAGGACGAAGAAGAGTAGAGGGTTTCGTCGTGTGGCGCGCCGCGTTGATCGCCGGGCTCGTGATGCTTTCGGTCGCGTTCGCCTTTGGCGATTACAAAGAGGCGTTCGCTCCCGATATCGATAGCCCTCCAATCGAATACGGCACGCGGCCCACGACGGATGCGATCTCGCGGCTGAATCTGCAAATCCAGCAGGGCAAAGTGCATTTGAAGTTCGACGATCAGCAGGGTTATCTGCGATCGGTGCTCGAGGCGCTCGACGTTCCGATCCAGTCGCAACTCGCGGTTTTTTCCAAGACGAGCTTTCAGATGTACCGCATCTCGCCGAGCAACCCGCGCAGCCTGTATTTCAACGATTCGGTGGCGGTGGGCTGGGTGCGCGGCGGGCCGATCGTGGAGTTAGCGGCGGAAGACCCGAAGCAGGGCGTGATCTTCTACACGCTCGATCAGAAGCCCGCGCAGCAGCCGCAATTCGTGCGGCACGACGATACTTGCCTGGCGTGCCACGAGTCGACTGCGGCTGCGGGCGTGCCCGGGATGCTGGTGCGCAGCGTGTTTCCGTCGCCGAGCGGCATGCCGCTCGAGGAGCTGGGCGGGTACGTCACCGATGATCGAAGCCCGTTCGCGCAGCGCTGGGGCGGATGGTACGTCACGGGTATGACCGGCTCGATGCGGCACATCCACATCCACTGCGACACACAAGCACTTGTCCGAAGCGACGCCGGTGGAACTTCTTCCGAGCCGGATGCGTATCCTTTAATGCTGCTGCGCCGAGCTGCGGCCGGGCTCTGTCCCGGGGCGCACACGAGGCTGCCGCATCGAAGGAGAGACGCATGTTTTGCAATAACTGTGGTTCGGCCATCGCCACGGAGCAGTCGATTTGCGGGAATTGCGGCAAGAGCACGACTGGGGCGCGCGTGGCGAGCGCGGCGCGCATGCGGGTCGCCGAACACGTTCATCTGCTGGCTATCTTATGGTTCGTCGACGGCGCGCTGCTCCTGATTCCCGCCATCGTGATGGCCGTGCTTGCCGGCATCGTGACATTGCCCCTGCGCTGGCACGGAACCGATAACATCGCGCTCGCAATTGTGCCGGGGATTTTCGGCATCCTGTGCGTCGTTTTCCTGGTGTTTGCCGCGCTTCGATTCGTGGCGGGATGGGGCCTGCTGAAGCTGGAGCCCTGGGGCCGAATATTTGCGCTGGTGATGGCGTTCCTCGACCTGCTCCATATTCCACTCGGCACCGCGCTCGGCGTTTACACGCTGTACGTGCTGTTGCCTGATGCCGCCGGCGACTAATACCGGCAGATGTCGCAGACCCGCCGCTAACTCGCGTGCGTCGGACCACCCTCCTAGAGCATCTACCACACGTGTACAATCCTCAACAGTTGGCGGCACGGCGGAGGTATCCGCGATGATCTTCGGCGAATTCACGGAGCGAAAGCAGCTGGAACGCGCGATGCGCGACTCGGGGCGGCTGCCGCCGGGGCAATCGGCGACGCTGAAGTGGCCCGTGCTGCACGTGGGCAGCGTGCCGCGCTTCGATCCCAAGACTTGGGATTTCAAAATTACCGGGCTGGTCGAAAAGCCTGTGCGGCTCACGTGGGACGAGTTCAGCCGCCTGCCGATGATTGGCGTCACGGCGGACATGCACTGCGTTACCCGCTGGAGCCGGTTCGACGTGCGCTGGGAAGGTGTCGCGTTCAGCGAAGTGGCGAAGCCGGCGGCCCCGAAGCCTGAGGCGAAATACGTGATGGTTCACGCCGAGGAAGATTTTACGTCGAACGTGCCGCTTGATGATTTGATGCGGCCCATCACGCTTTTTGCGCTGAAGCATAATGGCGAGCCGCTGCCCGCCGATCACGGCTGTCCTGTGCGCCTCGTGGTGCCGCACCTCTATGCATGGAAAAGCGTGAAGTGGGTGCGCGGGATCGAATTCATGGAGCACGACGCGCCCGGCTTTTGGGAAGAAAACGGGTACCACATGTACGGGGATCCGTTTCGCGAGCAACGCTTCAGCGGGTAGTCGCCACGTGAAGGGCAAGGTCTTCCGCCGTCCGACAACAATGCGCGGTACTAGAACCATGTGCCGGGAGACGCACTTGGGGCAAGTTGGATTATTGCCGATTTCCCAACATGGAACATGCCATGCGAATCGGAGCATAGTGATAGTCGTAAGGCTCTTTTGTGCAATGTTCTGCATGCTTCTCTGTTGTGCGCCCTCCGCTTCCTCTTGATCTCCGCTGAGCAATACTCACGCATCTCAAAGAAAAAAAGAATGATACGACTAAGCGAGCGGGCTCATCGGAACCCAGAATTCTGGCTACTCGATTGCCCAGTTCCAGTCCAGCCGCAAGTAGACAGTTGGGCTTCGCACGGACGGACTTGACTGCGGGGTAGCTGTCACGACGGGTAGTTCCGGCCACTTTCTGTCGCCTTTACACTTTGAACGGAGGACCGAATGCGAAAAGTTTTAGCGCGAGTGCTCCTCGCCCTCCTCGTTATGGCTGCCTTTTCCGCAGCCGCTTCAGCGGATTCCTTTGGTATCGGGATACTCTCGCTGGATCCAACGGGCATCGGAGCAGGAGCCACGTTTGATATTCAGAATCTGACGGGAAGCGCCGATCTGCCTCCCGATTTTCCAGTAGCGACGCCTCTGACGTTCAGCAGCTTAGATTTACTGCTGACGTTCGGAGACGGTTCGACGGAAACGTTGACCACCTCCGACTTCACCTCGGACGGCTTCGGCGGCTTTACGGGCAACAACATCTTCGACCTTGGCACCGTGGACATTACTAGCGCGGTGCTGAGCGGCACGTTGAGCCCCGTAGATGTCACGCTCGCAGATGGCACCACGGAGACGCTCGACCCTACATTTACCGCGACGTTGACCGATCCTAGCGGCGGTCCGCTGCAGGCTTTCGATGCGGTGGAGATCGATGCGACGGGCACGAGCGGCGTCACTGCGGCACCGGAATCCAGCAGCGGTTTGTACCTGGGAATCGGCGTCCTTGGATTGCTCGGGATGGTCTGGAAGCGCAAGCAGTGGCTTACATCGACCAACAGGGCTCTCATCGAAGCGTAGCGCGAGCAGGACGATATGAACGGGACTGATTGGCCACTGTTAGGCAATTGTGACCGGCGGCGGCCTTCACCGAGGGGCAGACTGGGGGTCTGCCCGCATGGGGACCTGGCCCGCTCGTAAATTCGAAGGCCACTAACCAACTGAGTGATGCGAGATTGGGCGCGTGGCTCGATCTAGATTTCCACGGGGTGATGTCCAACCGGCCCTGTTCTGGGGCGAGGTTAAGGAGGCATTAAAGCAAATGAGATTGAGAACGGTGCGTTTCGCTCGAGGCATTCTACAAAGCGCGTTGGTCCTGGCAGGCCTTTTCTTTTTCCAATCGGCGGCCTCAGCGCAAGTTAACCTGTCCACCACGGCAGTCCCTTCCTCCGGATTGGCGGGAACAACAAGCTTTCACGTTACCGGCAACGGCTTCCCGGGTGGGATTCCAAATACGAGCGTTACCGTCAGCTTTGGAGCGACTTGCCTAGCGCCCACGCCGACGGCGACCACGGCTTCGACGCATGTAACGCATGTGGTTGGCACCACCGACTCGGTCTACGCAACGATTCCGAGCACGTTGGCCACGGGCGCGTACATCGTTTGGGTGACGGGCAGCAGCCCAGCCTTTACGAGCAGCACCTGCTCCATGCTGACGGTCACCAACACGACCAAGACGCTGTCGTCCTGCATCCCATCGAGTTCACTGGCCGTTTCGCTGGGTAGCACGGTGACGGCTTACGTCCCGAACGGCTGCTGGGTCTGCGGTGAGACTGGCGTTCAGGTAGTGCCGATCGAGGGCGGTGGACTGCCGTCATCGATCGCTACGCCGAACGTAGTGAACGCGTGCTCATCGGACGCGCTCACCGGTGAAACCGTATGCACGGCAAACAATACGGACGTCTACGCGATCACGGGAACCACGCTGAATTCCACTCTTACCAGCAGTGCGAACGTTACTGCAAGCTTCTCGGGCGGCTCGTGCAAGAATTGCGGAGTCGCGATCAACGCTGCCACGAACACTGCCTATATCTCAGGTGGATTTTCGGGCGGGGTGTCTTTCGACGGAATCCAACCGCTCAATCTCGCGAACAACATGTTCTCGACCCCCTTCCCATCGAAGTACACAGTTTCTGAAAACATCGCCGTGGATCCAACCCGCAGTCTGATTTTCTCGCCTGACGAGCAAGGCGTCTACGACGTCTTCCAAATCGCCATCAACGGCGCTCTCTCCGAATTTGCTGGGCCGTATGTTAGCGGCGAAGGGGACTCTGCAACGGAAGATTGCGTGACAGGCCTGGCACTATCCTCGGTTGAATTCACGAACAATGTTTTCATCGAGGACATCACGCAGGCCGTATATACGCCTGGCTCGCCAGCAGGTACATACACGGCGCCGAACAGTCTCCTCACGATGGAGACGGCCTACCCCTTTAGTGCGGGGACTTCGGGAATTTCGATTGCCCCCGGGTCGTCGCACCTGGCGGTCGTGACGGGCGAATTCGGCGGGAATACCTTCGCCGTGCTGCAGCTTCCGAGCACGAGCGGAAGCGGCACTCCGTCGATCCTGGATTATGCGGTAGCCGCAATCCCAGCCAGCACCGCATGTGGGGGCACCTTCAGCGCTGGCTACGATCCACACACGGTCACGGCTTACACGAGTCCAAATGATGGCAAGGCATACGCCGTCTTTGCAGGCTACAGTGGCGGGGCACCCGTTTGCCTTGCCCGTATCGACCTCGCGGCGGTTCTGGCGGCAACCCGCGGCGGTGGCTTCTATGGAGCTAATGATGTCGCGCCAGCCAACTTCCCGGCCGGTGCAGCAACGTTCTTCTCAACTCACTAGCCCTGTGGGGTCACAATGGCAGCGTCACGCCGTTGTGACCCCCTTTTTTTTGTGCAATCGAAGCTTGTCCAGCGGAATCTCGTATGGGGCCAAGGCGCAAAAAAGAGCGATAATGACAAATCAGATGAGGAATTTGAGCAGACGCGTGCGACTGCAATTACGGAATTTCGCATTGGCGGCGGCCGCCCTCGCTCTGTCGGGCGC
>JBAPOM010000369.1:0-13790 GCA_049279635.1 Candidatus Acidiferrales bacterium | reverse complement strand
GTGGCGCCCGATGAGCGGCATTCAGCGCGGCTCGATCCTTTACACACAAATCTATCCGGGCGATCCCTTGACGCCCGGCGTGGCCGCAGTGTCGGATGCTCAGCGCCTCGCTCCCGCAGCCGCTTCGGACCTGCCTCACATTCCCACGATGCCGATCAACGCGCAGGATGCGGCCGTCATTCTCGGAAGCCTTCGGGGCAAGCACGTCCCGCATGGTTGGCAGGGCGGCCTTCCGTTCACCTACCACGTGGGTGGCTCGCGCGACACGCAGGTCCACATGAAGCTGGTGATGGATTACGCCGAGCGCCCGCTTTACGACGTGGTTGCCACGCTGCACGGCACCTCCGACGACCAATGGGTGATCCTCGGCAATCACCACGATGCGTGGGTCTTTGGCGCCGCCGATCCCGGCAGCGGCACCGCCGGGATGCTCGAGACTGGCCGCGCCCTCGGCGAACTCGTGCGCTCCGGATGGAAGCCGCGCCGCACAATCGTGATCTGCCACTGGGATGGCGAAGAGCCCGGCCTGCTCGGCTCAACCGAATGGGTCGAGGCGAATCGCGCCGAACTCCAGGCGAAAGCGGTCGCATACATCAATACGGACGTCGGCGTGGCCGGCCCGGATTTCGCGGCATCGGCCACACCGTCACTGAAAGACTTGATACGTGCCGCAACGCGCGAGGTAGCCGATCCCGAAACGGGCGGCAGCGTGTACGACTCCTGGCTTCAGTCCACGGAGAATGTGAAGGAGAAAGAAAAGCCTTCCGGCACGGGGAGCCAAGCGGTGACGGTCGAGGCTTCGGTCAAAGCCCCGGTCGGTGATCTGGGGGCGGGATCGGACTTCTCGCCGTTTTTCGACTACGCCGGAATTCCCTCGATCGACATGGGATTTGGTGGCGATTACGGCGTCTACCATTCGATCTACGATGATTTCCACTGGATGAAGCGTTTCGGCGATCCGACGTTCGGCTATCACGTCGCGCTCGCGCGAATTCTAGGGACGATCGCGCTCCGCCTCGATGAGGCGGACATTCTGCCGTTCGATTACGCGTCCTACGCTTCGGCGATCCGGCGAAACGTCGACGACCTCGCCGCCCGCGCGGCCCGCCAGCCGGATGAGGCCGTCTTCCTGAAGCCGGTCGAGCAAGCATCCGAGCAGTTCGCGGCATCCGCCACACGCGCCACCGACGCGTTGCGCATGATTTCCACTGCGTCCATCGATCCCGCGAACGCAGAGGAAATCAATCGGGCCCTGCCCGAAGTCGAACAGGCGCTGCTCGAGCCCGATGGCCTCGTTGGCCGTCCCTGGTTCAAGCACACCGTCTACGCGCCCGGTAGCTACGCGGGCTACGCGTCCGAAATGATGCCCGGCGTCACCGAAGCCCTAGACCGCGACGACCCCGTCACGCTTCGCCAGGAAGCCGATTCGCTTTCGGCGGCCCTGCTGCGCGCGTCGGCCCAACTGGACGAAATCGCCCGCCTCGCCCGCACCACTCCAACTCCCGCACCCGAGGGCCACTAAAGGTTTGCAGCTTCGCTTTTGACCTTCCGGGTGCCCGATCCTCGTTTTCTGAGGGTGGGGCCTTTGCGCCCAGTACGCCGGTGCGAAAATCGGGTCGGCGTGCAGCGGTCTTAGCTGTCCTTGTCTGTGTTCTCTACGTCTCCTTGCCTGAGTCTGCTTACGACGAAGGGTACGGTAATCTTCAGTCTTGCTCTGCGTACCTGTGCTTCCTCAGTGCACTCTGTGTTGAGTTGGGCGATCAAATCCACCCTGGTGTCAAATGCGACGCTTCAAATCTGCCGCGTCTTCCACCGTCCCCGCCGAAAAAGGATCACGCTCGCGATCGCAATCGCCGACTCCGCGATCGCAATCGACAAATAGACTCCGTTTGAATGCAATCCCCGCGGAATCGCCAGCCAGTACGCCAGCGGAATCTCGAACAGCCAGAATCCGAAGAAATTCACGATGGTCGGTGTCACCGTATCCCCGGCACCGTTGAACGCCTGCTGCATCACCATCGAGTACGCGTAGCCGACGTTGCCGCAGCTCACGATGCGCAGGCACGACGTAGCCAGGGCGACGACCTCGGGATCGCTCGTGAATAGCCGCACGACCGGCCCGGCGAACGCGATCAGCACGATTCCCACGCCGCCCAGAAACAGCATGTTGTAAATTCCCGTGCGCCACACGGATTTTTCCGCGCGGTCCGGATGTTTCGCGCCGAGATTTTGCCCGACGAGCGTGGCCGCCGCATTGCTCAGCCCCCACGAAGGCAGAATCACGAAGATCACGATGCGAATCGCGATCGTGTACCCTGCCAGCGCCGCCGCCCCAAAGATGCTCACGATGCGCACGAGGCCGATCCAGCTGGTATTCGCAATCGCAAATTGAAAAATCCCGGTAAACGACACCCGCAGCAAACGCCACAACACTTCCGCATTCAGGCGAATCTGCCTGCCCAGCACGCGAATGCGCTCCGTGCCTTTCAGTAGTCGATAAAATTGATACAGCACGCCGATGCTCCGCCCCGTGTAGGTCGCAACCGCCGCGCCCGTCACGCCAAGCCGCGGAAATGGCCCCAGCCCGAAAATCAGGCACGGATCGAGCGCGAGATTGATGATGTTCGACACCCACAGCAGCCGCATCGCGATCGCCGCATCGCCCGCGCCGCGAAAGATCGCGTTGTTCAAAAACAGCACCACCACCGCGCCGCTTCCGCCGCCCAGCGCGATCCGCGCGTACCACGTCCCCGTTCTGACGATTTCAGGCGACGCGCCCATCAGCCGCAGCAATTCCGGCGCGTAGATGAAGCAGGGCACGCCGATCAGGAACGAAACCGTCAGCCCCAGAAAAATCGCCTGCACCGCCGCCACCGCCGCGCCCTCGGGGTCCTTTTCCCCGATCCGCCGCGCCACCATCGCCGTCGTCGATAGGCTGAGCCCCATGCCCACTGCGAACACCAGCGTCAGCAGCGATTCGGTCAGCCCCACCGTCGCCACCGCATCCGCCCCGACGTGCGCCACCCAAAACACGTCGACGACGGCGAACAGCGATTCGAGCACCATCTCCAGAACCATCGGAATAGCCAGCAGGATGATCGACCGGTTCAGGCTTCCCGTAGTGAAGTCCTGATGCGATCCCCGAATCGCCTCGCGAATCTCGCTCCACAAACTCTGTTGTGCCGGCTGAGTTGCCGCTGCACTCATCGCAATCTGCCGCTTTCTGCGCGCTGTTGCAAAAACGCTGCTGCAACGCGAACGCTGCTGAAAGACCAAAGTTGAATAACGTTGTAGGAGAAAAGCCGGAAAGAAATCCGCCGGGAATAGCCGGCGGCTACGGCCTACGCAAGGACTACGATGAGGAGCTTCATGGTTTCCAAACCCCCCGATTCATCCGAACGCTGTGCGCGCCCAGAGCGGAACATCTAATGATGCCCCGCATTGTATCCTGTGCGATCGCGCGGAGCAAACGAAAACGCTGCCGTGCAGTGCTCTGCGATAGTTCTTCTCTGCGCCCTCTGCGTCTCGGCGGTGATCCTCAGGTTTTCTCGGTGTACTCCGTGCTTCCTCAGTGTGCTCTGTGTTGAGTGGGGCGATCAAATTCGCCCGCAGTCACCAAGGTGCCGGGCGGGCGCTTCTCGTTCGCACAACGGCGCGATAGAATACGTTCATGCGTGTGCGAGTCCTCTTTTTCGGGCAGCTGAAGGAAATCACAGGGGTAGCGCAGGAAGAGACCGATCTCTCCGATGGCGCGCGCGTCGAGGATCTCTTCGAGCGCTACGGCCGCCGCTTCCCCAAGCTAGCGGATTTCCGCGCGTCCATCGCCGCATCCGTAAACCAGGAATACGCCCCCTGGCGCTCGCCGCTCACGAATGGCGACGAGGTCGCGTTCCTGCCTCCGGTCAGCGGCGGCCAGCAAACCGCAATCGCGGAAGACATTTTCCAGCTGGTGCGCCATCAGATCCGCCCAAACGAAATCGTCGAAAGCCTGAAAGCCCCCGAGGATGGAGCGCTCGTAGTCTTCGATGGCTTCGTGCGCAACAACTTCAAAGGCCGCCAGACGCTCTACCTCGATTACGAAGCCTACGAGTCGATGGCCTACTCCAAAATGCGCGAGATCGGCGCCGAAATCCGCGAGAAATTTTCGATTCATCGCCTCGCGATCGTCCACCGCCTGGGGCGTCTTGAAATCGGCGAGACGAGCGTCCTGATCGCGGTCAGCTCGCCGCATCGCGGAGCCGCCTTCGACGCCTGCCGCTACGCCATCGACACGGTCAAGCGCTCCGTCCCGATCTGGAAGAAGGAGTATTTCGTTGGCGGCGCCGTCTGGGCCGAAGGCGAGCTGCCCTCGCAGGAAGCCATTTCGCCGCCCGGAGAATCTACCTCCTAGATGAGGTCAACTCCTGTTCGCGGTCTACGGTACGGCATTATCCTGGCGGTCGCGGTCATTGGCAGTGCAGCATTCGTGTTTCCGCTGCGCGCGCGGCAGCAGCGGCACGACGGTGCAATCCGCGTGCAAACCGACCTCGTCGATATTTTGGCGAGCGTCACCGACGCCAACGGCCGGCCCATCCCCGATCTCACGCAGGATGCCTTCTCTCTTTCCGAAGAAGGTGTGCCGCAGAAAATCGAGCGCTTCGAGGCGCAGACCAACCGCCCGCTCGATCTCGCGCTGATGGTCGATTCGAGCATGAGTGCCTACAAGGACCTGAAGGTCGAGATGGAAGCCGCCGCGCATTTCATCCGGCAGGTCGTGCGGCCGGGAGACACGCTCGGCGTTTTCGAATTCGACGAAACCGTCACGCAGCTTTCCGATTTCTCCGATAACGTGCCGAAGCTGCAAGAGTCCGTGCATCAAATCCGGATGGGCGCTGGAACATCGATTTATGATGCGCTCGTGCTGGGTTCCAACGCCCTCAGGCGGCGTCCCGAGGGCCGGAGGCGCGCGATCGTGCTGGTGACCGACGCAGGCGAAACTACCAGCGTCTCGAAATTCGAGGATGCCCGGCGCGTGGCCGTCGACTCGGGAACCCTGCTCTATTCGATCATCATTCGTCCGGTGAACAACGAGAACGGCCGCAACACCGCGGGAGAACATGCGTTGATTACGATTACCGACAGCACGGGCGGCGCGATGTTTTTCGTCGGCGACATGAGCCAGCTCGACCAGATGTTCGATCGCATCGATCGCGAGCTGCGCACGCAGTACCTGCTGGGCTACTACCCGCAGCCGGTGCCGCCACCGGGCAGCTATCGCCACGTGCAGCTCGCCGTGAAGGGAAATTACGTCGTGCGCTATCGCAAGGAATACCTCACGCGGGGCGAGCCGAATGAATGAGTTCCTGAAGGTAGCCAGCGACACCGCGCGCGAGGCTGGCGCAGTTCTCCGCCGCGAGTTCGACCGCCCCAAGAAGATTTCCTACAAGGGTGAAGTCGATATCGTCACGGAATCGGATCGCCGCTCCGAAGAGATTATCGTCGCAAGAATCAGAGAGCATTTTCCAGATCACGCCATTATCGCCGAGGAGGGCGGAGGCGCGTCCGCAGCCGCGGCCGGCGCGAAATATTGCTGGCATGTCGATCCGCTCGACGGTACCACCAACTTCGCGCATGGCTATCCCTGCTTCGCCGTGTCGATCGGCCTCAGCGAAGATGGCGAGCCGATTGCCGGAGTGGTGTTCAATCCTGTCAGCGACGAATTCTTCACCGCCGCCCGCGGCGAGGGCGCCTATCTGAACGGACAGCCCATCCACGTCTCGTCGATCGACAAGCTGGCCACGAGCCTCGTCGCGACCGGATTCCCCACGCACCAGCGCAAGCGCAGCGCCAATATGAACTATTACTGGGAGTTTACGCTGCGTTCGCACGGCGTGCGCCGCGATGGTTCCGCAGCTCTCGATCTCTGCTCGGTGGCCTGCGGCCGGTTCGACGCGTACTGGGAGTTTCGCCTGAATTCGTGGGACACGGCCGCAGGCGCCCTGCTCGTCCGCGAAGCCGGCGGCCTCGTCACAGCGATCGAGGGAGGACCATACCATCTCGGCGGCCCGTCGCTGCTCGCATCGAACGGCCTCATCCACGACGAAATGAAAGAAGTCTCCGAGCTCGCCGAGCGCGCCGGTAAAATCTAGCAAGCGCTATCAGAAATGCTTCTTAGGGGGTCGGAGCTTCAGCTCCGACATTCGGACCCAGTAAAAGCCGGGCTTTAGCCCCTGAGGAAACTCCTCCTTCCACCGCGAATATTTATGAGATAGCTTTCCTCTGATGAACGTAACCGACTTCGATTATAAATTGCCGCCCGAGCAAATCGCCCAGCGCCCGCTAGAAGATCGCGCCGCCTCGCGAATGCTGCTGCTCGACCGCGCAACGGGTGCCTGGGAAGACCGCTCCTTCCGCGAACTGCCCGATCTGCTGCATGGCGACGAACTCATCGTCGTCAACAACACGCGCGTGCTTCCCGCGAGGCTTTTCGGCCGCCGCGCCGGAATCCACGCCGAGCCGCCTGGACGAAATAACCCGGAGCGCGGCGAATTTCTCCAGGCCCCGATCGAAGTCCTCCTCGTCCGCCAGGTGGGTGCCGACACCTGGGAGACGCTGGTGCGGCCAGGCCGGAAGGTGCCGGTCGGCGAGCGGATAATGTTCGGCGAAGGGGAACTCGAAGGCGCAGTCGAGGGCCGAGGCGACTATGGCCTGCGCGTCATCCGATTCACGTCGCGAAATGGTTTTCGTCAGGCCGTCGATCGTCTCGGCCACGTTCCTTTGCCGCCGTATATTAAACGAGCGGATGAGCCTTTGGATCGCGAGCGTTATCAGACAATTTTCGCGCGAGAGGGGAGCGCGGTCGCCGCTCCCACGGCTGGGCTGCACTTCACTCCGGAGATCATCGCGCGAATTCGCGCGCGTGACGTCGAGATCTCCGAAGTTACACTCGACGTCGGGCTAGGCACTTTCGAGCCGGTCCGCACAGAACGCCTTGAAGACCATCCCATCCACGCCGAGGCGTATGAAATTCCGGAGGCCACGGCCACCGCTCTCGCCCGCCGCGAAAATCGCCCGGTGCTCGCCATCGGAACCACGGTTGTGAGAGCACTCGAGGATGCCGCGGAAAAAAATGAAGGGCGCCACGAGCCGGTAGCGGCTGGAAAGTCCGAGGCCAAAATATTTCTGTACCCCGGCAAGCCTTTTCGCATCGTAAATCAGTTGCTAACGAATTTTCATTTGCCGCAATCCAGTTTGCTGGCGCTGGTAGCGGCTTTCGCCGGCCGGGAAAATGTCTTGCGCGCGTATCGCCATGCCGTCGACGCCGGCTATCGTTTTTACAGCTACGGCGATGCCATGCTGATCCGCTAGGCGATATGCCCCGGACGCGCGTATGCTCTTCGCCATTGTCGCTATGCAAGGGAGCGCCTTTCATCTGATATGATTCGCAGATTGCGGTGATGCCGAAACGATGCGCTATCTCATCCTGAGTGACATTCACGCCAACCTTACGGCGCTCGATACGGTCCTGAGCGTCGCCAAAGGCCGCTGGCAGAAAGCTGTCTGCCTGGGCGATCTCGTCGGCTACGGCCCCGATCCGAACGAAGTGATCGATCGGGTTCGGGCGCTTCCCGCGGTGACCATCCGCGGCAACCACGACAAGGCCATCGCCGGCATCGATGATGCCGATGAGTTCAATCCGATCGCGCGCAATGCCGTCCTCTGGACTCGCGCGCAACTGCGGCCCGAAAATCGCGAGTATCTCGAAAATCTACCGATGGGCCCTCTGACGGTCGATGGCTTCTCGATCGTCCACGGCGCCGTGCATGATGAGGACGAATACGTTTTGTCGCCGTCCCTGGCGCTCGACGGGCTGCGGGACGCTCCCACTCCCGTAACATTTTTCGGCCACACGCATCTGCAGGGCGGATTTTCTCTTCGCGACGAAGAAGTGACGCTCCTGCATTTCAGGCCTTCCGGCGGCAACGAATTCTCGACTCTTGCGGTCGAACAGGGCACTACCTACCTGCTCAATCCCGGATCGATCGGCCAGCCGCGCGACGGCGATCCTCGCGCGGGTTTTGCGATCGCGGATATCGACAAAGGCACGGTCGAATTCTGGCGAATTCCCTACGACATCGAAGACGTGCAGAGCCGCATGAGGCGCGCGGAGCTTCCCGAGCCTTTGATCCTGCGGCTCTCTTTCGGCAGCTAAGAGACGAGAACGCGATGGACCCCGAAACCAGCCAGGAGGAAAGCAAAAGCGGCAGCGGCTTTCCCGCAGCGTTTGCCATCGGCGCGGTGGTCGTGCTGCTGCTGTTCGCCGGGCTTCTTCTTCTTACTCGCTCGACTCAGCCCCGTAAGACTGCTGCGGCAGCCGCGTTGCCGTTTGGCGCGGAAGAGCAGAACTACGCCGCCAACATTCACTTCCAGGACGTCGACTTTTCGCAGGCTTCGAATCTTCTGAATCAGGAATTCACCTACGCGACCGGAAAAATCTCGAACGACGGCACCCGCGCCGTGCGCGCGCTCGAACTCACGCTCGAGTTCCACGACCAGTTCAATCAGGTGATCCTGCGCGAAAAGCAGCGGCCGGTCGACCTTACCGGCCCTCCGCTCCCGGCAGGGCAGGCGCGCGATTTCCAGATCACAGTCGAACAACATATTCCATCCATGTGGAATCAGCAGTATCCTTCTATTCGCGTGTCGGGCCTCGTTTTGCAGTAGCGGTCGTTTTTCAGTGACGCGCATCGGTTTGACTGAAAATTGGCGCCGCGGCGTGAAGGTCATCTTCCGCCAGTAGGACGTTTCGCTCGCCCTTTCTTTTCTGCTCCTACGGACACAATAATATTGCGCTCGTCGGGAGGTTAAGCGGGCTTAAGTGGTCGAAAAAAGCCGATTTTGGAGGTCTTGCCACCATGACGGATTACGTGACCCCCATTTGAGAGCCACCTCGCGCACCCTTCACAGAAAGCGTGAAGGGATGCGGCACCCCGCAAATTTGTTCAAGGGCCCAAATGGGCCCCGGCGCGAATCGCTCGCAATTGCTCTGGCGTATGGGCCTCCCGCCGTTTTTCTTGGATGGGGTTCTGTTCTGGCGGAGAAAACTGCTACACTCGCGTTTCTCAGCACTGAACAGGGAGGAGCCTATGGCAGCCGACGAAACCAAGAAATGCGCACATCCGGTTTGTACGTGTCAGGTCACTTCGGAGAAGTATTGCAGCGCGCAGTGCGAGGCGATGGAAAAAATCCCGGACGTGGATTGCAAGTGCCCCCATTCGGTCTGCGAGGGTAGAACGGAATACGCGGCTCACGCATAGTCATCGAAGACGCCCTGCGCGGCGCATCCGCAGTCCGTTCAATGGGGTCAGTTCAGCAGACCAAAATATTGCCGATAAAATGGGGCCCGGAACCAACAAGCATCGGCTATCCAAAAGAGTGCGATGGAAGTCGCGCCTGGACGGAAGGCACGCCAGCCGCCTTGGTCCAACCGTGGACGATCCTGCGGCACGAGCGCATATTTTCCTCAAATGTATGAATTCAGCAGGCGGGAAGAAGAACCGGAGCCGCAGAGTTCCGGCAGCGGCTTCGGGCCGCCCAGCAAACATATTGCTGCCGGGCTTCTGGACCTGCCGCAATTCCCGCGCATTCGTCCAAGGTGTTTTGGATGCTCGCGGCCAATGGTGGTCGGGCGGCACATTCTGAGCTGTGACAAGGTGTTGGCTCAGGATTTGGCGCGGTTCGAAACTGCCTTCGCCGAGTTCACTTTGAATCCAAGCCGCGCCCGAGAGGTCGTCGAGGCGTTTGTGAGTCGCGTGCGGCTGAGTTGGGGCTTCGATGTGGACGAGCAGCCTTCGTAGTTAAGGTCACAGAGTGGGGCGAATGCGTAGGGCGCTAAGCGTGCGCTGCCAGTCCCTCGTCACTTCTTCTTCCGCGCCTTCTTGGCAGGAAGTTCCGACGGGAGTTCGTCGCCCTCGATAGGAGGATTCCCCTTACCCACGCGAGCAAGAATCCGGCTGACCCTGGCTGGATCGGCGCGTCGCGCGCGTTCCTCAAAGTGTTCTTCCGTGCGCATAGCAGAAACCTTCTCGGCGAGCGTGATCAGCTGGTTGTGCTTCTTGACCATCATTCTGCTCTCGCGTTCACGGTATCAGGATTTCACTGTGGCCAATAGTCCAGCGGGGGAAGCCACGTCACTCACGACGGTCCAGAACCCGCATTGACGCAAGTGCGCGATTTTGCTATGTTTCAATTTCATTTTCCTTTGGGGTGAAGCGTGAAGCATCGTGTGGCCCGAGGCAGCGGCTCCTCTCACGGAAGTCATAAGGCATTGAAAAAGAAGACTTTAGCAGCATCGGCCAAGGCTAAGTCCTTGCCGCCGGACCCAGACGCGCCCGCCAAGCAGCAACAATTGAAGCTGTATGAAGAGGCGCTGAAGCAATTCCAGCAGCAGAAGTTTGCCAAGGCCAAGGAAGTGCTGGAGGATGTGGTCAAGGGGCCAAGCAGGGAATTGGCGGACCGGGCGCGAGTTCACTTGCGGATCTGCGACCAGCGGATCGCGCGGGTGCCCACGGCTGTGCCCAAGTCTGCCGAGGAGCACTACACGCAGGGCG
Organism: Candidatus Acidiferrales bacterium; assembly: GCA_049279635.1. Taxonomy (GTDB): domain Bacteria; phylum Acidobacteriota; class Terriglobia; order Acidiferrales; family UBA7541; genus Palsa-295. The sequence continues at coordinate 3,201 of JBAPOM010000369.1, read as the reverse complement.
TCGCGCTGATGAACCTGGGCCGCTGGGACGAGGCGCGCGATCATCTGGACCGCGCCCGCAAGGCCGCGCCAAAGGCCGACCACATCGTATACGCGATGGCGGCGCTCGATTGCCTGACCGGCGAAGCGGATTCGGCGATGGAAAATCTGAAGGTCGCGATTCAACTCCGCCCCGAGAATCGCTATCACGCCCGCAACGACGAAGACTTCGCATTCTTGCAGGAAGACCCGCGCTTTACGGAATTGCTCTATCCGGAACGAGACGGCTCGATCGGCTAGTTTTTTCTGCTCGATGAAAAATCGCCCGAAACATCGTCTAGGATCCGTCCGCGTGGTCGCGCTCGGCGGAGGCACCGGGCTTTCGACCATGCTGCGAGGGCTGAAGCAGTATGTGTCGGGGCGGAAGCGGCGCGGGCCGGACCAGCCGATTGCCGATTTGGCTGCCATCGTGACGGTGACGGATGACGGCGGGAGTTCGGGGCGGTTGCGGCGCGAGTACCGCATTCTTCCGCCGGGCGACATTCGCAACTGCATGGTGGCCCTCTCGCAGGACGAACTCCTTCTCAGCAAACTATTTCAATATCGCTTTCCGGCGGGCCCCGGCCTGGGCGGCCACAGCTTCGGCAATCTTTTCCTGACGGCTTTGACGAACAGCACCGGCGGGGATTTCGCGAAGGCCGTGCAGACCTCGGCGCAGGTGCTCGCGATTCGCGGGCGCATTTTTCCTTCGACCACAAAGAACGTTACGCTCGCAGCCGAGCTCGAGGACGGCAGGCTGGTGAAGGGTGAGACGAATATTTCGCGCTCGCGCAAACGCATCGCGCGCGTCCGGCTGGTGCCTCGGCGCGTGGAGCCGGTACCGGAAGTCCTGCAGGCGCTCCGCGAAGCGGACCTGATCCTGATAGGGCCGGGATCGCTTTACACGAGCATCCTGCCGAACCTGCTGGTGGAGCAAGTGACGGAGGTGATTGCCAACTCGAGCGCGACTCGTGTGTACATCGCGAACCTGATGACGCAGCCGGGGGAAACGCAGCACTATTCTGTAGCCGATCACATCAAGGCGATCTACGAACACACGGGGCGGCGGCTTTTCGATTTCGCGGTGATCAATCGAAAGGCGGTTTCGCCGCGCTTGCTGCGGCGCTATAAGGTGCAGGGAGCGGAACCGGTCGATCCGTCGCTTGATGAGCTTGAGAAACTGGGCGTGCGGTACGTGACGGGAAATTTTCTGCACGAGAGCAACGTGGTGCGTCACGATGAGCTGCGGTTGGCGCGGCTTTTGCTGGACAAGTTCGTGAACGGGCGATCGGGGCGCTGAGCCGGCCCATCGAAGTGCAAAAGGCTGAGGGAAACTTCAGTTTCCGGCGGGGGCGTTTGGTGCGGTGTATCCTTCTCGGGCCGTAACCTCGGCCTTTTTCTTCTTGCCCTTCTTATTCGCGAGTTCGAGGGGGTTTCCCTGATCGTCGACGACCTCGACGGTGAGCTTGTGATATTTGCCATCCTGCGGCGTCGTCGGCGAAAAACCCATCGTGTACTGGTTGCGGAGGAAAGCGGCGACCGTGCTGAAGATGCCGTTCATCTCGCCTTCGAAGCGGGGAAACCAGGCGTAGCCTCCCGTGAGGCGCGCGAAGGTGGTGAGCTGGTTTTGCGCCTGAAGGTAGCCGACGCCGCCGCCATTCCGCGACAGGTCGATCTCCTCGCCCATGCCGACGCAGAAAATCGCGACGTCCGACTCTTTCAAGCGAGTAAGGATTTGGTCGAGCGTGTGCTTGCTGAACGTGTCGTAGCCGGTGGCCAGCACGAGAATCGATTTCTTGCCGTGGACATCGCGGAGCTGGTCGAGGGTCTCGTACACGGCGTCAAAGAGATCCGCTTCGTGGAATCCCGGGAAACCCAGAGTGCGAATCGCCTGGTCGACCTGGCGTTTGTCCTGCGTGAAATCCACCTGGAGCGTGGAGCGAAGGTCGAAGGTTTTCAGGGCGACCCAGTCCTTCGGTTGGAGCTGCTGCAAGAAACCGTCCGCCCAGTATTGCGCCTTGTATCCGAAATAACCGCCCATGGCGGCGCTGAACTCGACCAGCATCACGATGGTGATGGGCGCGTCGGTAGGGGAGAAATTGGTGATCTGCTGCGGCTGGCCATCGTCGAGAATGCGGAAATTATCCTGCTTCAATCCCGTTACCAGATTGCCGTCGTGATCGGTGACGACCGCGTCGACATTTACGAGGGTCGAACGGACCGAGATGGCGACGGGTGGCGGGGCCTGGGGTTTCGGCGCCGGCTGAGCCTCTCCCGTGGGAGGCTTCGGAGGCTCCGGCTCTTGCGACGGGGGCGGCGTCTGGGGGCCCTGATCGTCTTGCGCGAGAGCCGTCCACGCGCTCGAGGGAACGCCCAACGCAACGATCAGGACGGCCATCAAAACGGCGCGAAACCATGTCTTCCATTGCATCTATGCGTCCCCTGCTCTGGATGCTGCCACGGTGCGCCCCGCGGGGTCAATCGTAAGCGACACGTTTGTATTCCAGCACCGGGAGGAGTCGCGGTCGTATCAACAGTCCAGCCGGTAGGCTAGACTTTGAGATTCACGGGGAGGGAAAAAGGATGGCGCGCAGGATCACGAGCTTGGTGCTGCAATTGACGCTCGGCACAGTGCTGTTTGCGTTTCCAATTTACGCGCAGGGGACGCCGCAGGCTGCGCCGGCGGCTGGTGCGGGATCGTCGGCCGCCGATCTGTCGCAGATCGAGAGCGATGCGATCGGGTGGCTGCAGGGGTTGATTCGGATCAACACGACGAATCCGCCGGGCAACGAGTTAGTGGCCGCAAAATATCTCGCCGGAATCCTCAACAAGGAAGGCATCCCTTCCGAGACTTTCGAGAGCGCGCCAGGACGCGGCTTTTTGGTAGCGCGGCTGTCGTCGAGTGCGGTGCCCGATCCATCGAAGGCACTGCTCCTTTTGGGACATCTCGATGTGGTCGGCGCGGACAAATCGAAATGGACGGTCGATCCATTCGGCGGGGTGATTCAGGGCAACTATATTTATGGGCGGGGCGCGTTCGACGACAAAGGCATGACCGTGGCGAATCTGGCCGTTCTCGTGGCGCTCAAGCGCGCGAATGTGCGGCTCGATCGCGATGTGATTTTTCTGGCTGAAGGTGATGAGGAAGCCGGGGGCACGCTGGGCATGAAGTTCGCCGTCGAAC